>CAZTDS010000030.1:479-13476 GCA_964612535.1 uncultured Thermoplasmatales archaeon | reverse complement strand
ATAAATAACAATACTGTAAATGGATTGCCAATGTTATATATCCAAAATAAGGAAAATTTTCTTTTGGAGGATGTTGAAGTGGGAGAAGTAATAATAGTGAATTGTAATGCTTCTAAAATAAAAAACATTACAATCAACAATAGCAATATTGGGATAGAAGCTGCTTATTGCAATAACAGTATCATTACTGATTGCACAATTTCTAATACATATGAAGGCATCTCACTCTTTTATTCATCACATAATGTAATTTCCAATAATAGCATATCAAACTCAAACGAAAACGGAATTTCATTGAGTACATGTGATAATAATACTATCATAGGAAATCGTGTAATCAATACACATGGTGAGGCTATCTTTCTCTGGGATTCCTGCTACAATAACATTTCGATTAATGAAATTACTGAAAACGATATGGGAATTTTGGTATTCTCTTATTCAGATAATAATACTGTGTACGGGAATAATGTCGTTAAAAATGAATGGTATGGTATAAGCATTCAAGGAGGTTGTTTCAATGAAATTGTTCATAATGTAGTTTGTTGGAGCAAAAACTGGTGTGGAATATCTACTGTAAAGAGTTGGACACGTGGCAATATAATTTCAAAAAATGAGGTATTACATAACAATTGGGTTGGAATAGAAATCGAGGGAGTTGGAAATATCATATGTAATAACAACATATCTTATAATACTCGATGTGGTATATATCTCAGCTCATTTTTAGGTACAGATTGCAAACGGAATGTGATAAAAGAAAATAATTTTATTGAAAATGGCATAAATGCATATTTTAATGTAAAACTTTTCTCTCTCAATTTCTGGTTTAAAAATTATTGGAGTGACTGGCATACATTTCTTCCAAAGCCAATATATGGAAGATGTATGGGAATTCCTTGGCTCAACTTTGACTGGATGCCTCGTGTAATGCCAAGAGGTGAGGGAAGATGAGAAAAATCGCAATAATAGTATCCGCCCTCCTTCTGATGTCATTACAATCGTTTTCATTGCCTTCTTCTGAAGTAAACAACTATACGCCCCACCCTCCAATTATTATAGAAGGAAATGATGATTTTACCCCAGAAAATGGCGTTATAGGGGGAAATGGAACAAAAGAAAATCCTTACATCATTGAAGGATGGGAAATAAACGCTTCTGAAGAATGGCGTGGAATTACTATTAAAGATACCACAGCATATGCTGTCATCAGGAAATGCTATATTCACGATGCAGGATGTGCTATATTCATTAACAACGCAAGCAACATAATCATTCAAAATTTAATTACAGAATTTAACAATTTTGGCATTTCCATCATAACTTCAAAAAATATCTATGTAGAGAATTGTTATACTGAATCCATTTACTTGAATACAGATGAAAATTGTTCTATAAAAAATTGCCATATCACGCATTCTGCCCAGATAATAGAAAGTGTGAAAAGTAGCATAATAAGTAATTTTATTGGAAAAGGCTTACTAATTAAGGGATTAAAGCAAGAGCATTTCTTCCACAATATTTTAAATAACACTGCCATCAACGGCTCTATTCTTTACTATGTTAATAAAAGCAATGTTAAGGTAAAAGAAAATGCTGCCCAGATATTTATAATAGGATGTAAAAACTTTGAGATAAGCATGAATACTTCAAATGTAATGGTGGCGGTTGAGATGGTATATTCTTCTAACATTTCAATAATTAACTCAGGTTTTTATGGAAAAATGGCTTGGGCAAGCGTTTTTGGCGTTAATTCCTCCTCCATTTCAATATTAAATTCAAAATTCGAAAATAATGGCTGCTCAATTTTTTTCCATGCCGCATCTAATTTTGAAATAAAAAATTCTTATTTTGCATTTTATGAAAGTGGATTGGTTGCAGAATTAAGCAAAAACGGAATTGTAAGAAATTGCATATTTGAAAATGGAGAATTTGGCTTGGAATTTTATTTATGCAGAAATATTGCCATAAAGCATTGCAATATTCATGACAATGAATGTGTTGGAGCAATGGCTCAGGGAATAATTGGCTTTGCCGTATACAAATGCAATGTTTATAACAATGGCGATGATTGTGGAGGTGGAATAGGGGTAAGCCAAGGAATTTTTGTAAGAATAAATAGTAACAATATATTCAATAACTCATACTATGGCATATACGCAGATTTTTCAATTGTAAATGCGATGCATAACTATTATGGCTCATTCTTTGGACCAAGTAGAAATAGGACGCACCCATTAAGAGGAGACATAGTGTATGGGTTCGCTTCCATAATAATAACATTTCCATGGAAAGTTTTTCCTGTTCTCACAAAAGCAGAATATTGCTCACAGAAGGTGAAAAAATGAAGAAAAAAGTTGCCATTATTACATGCTTCTTCTTTCTCTTTTCAATAGCTATTGCTGGTTATACGGATCCATTAGAGGAAAATACAAAAGTGATAAACAGCAACATTCTTTATGTAGGTGGAGATGGTCCTAATAACTACACGAAAATACAGGATGCAATAAATGATGCAAATGATGGGGATACAATTTTTGTTTACGATGAATCATCGCCATATTATGAGAGTATAAATGTAGATAAATCAATAGCCCTCATAGGTGAGAACAGAAATACTACTATAATAGATGGAAAAGGAGGTTGGGTTGTAATAAATATTACTGCTGAAGGCGTAACTATTGAAAACTTTACAATCCAAAATGGAGAATATGGAGGCATTTATGTATATTCTAATTACAATTGCATTTTCCATAACATAATCACAAAAAATGGTTGGGAAGGAATATATCTTGAGCATTCTCACAACAACCGTATTTTATGTAATGGTATAACCTCGATTGATGGAAGGGCTATCGACATTTATTATTCCCATAATAATGTTATAACGAGTAATTTTATTGATTCAAATGAGGCAGGAATAATACTTATGAATGCAAGCCACAATAAAATTTTTGATAATAAAATCTCTAATCATGAAACTGGAGGAATAACAATTTGGATTGGGTATGATAATATAATAAAAAATAACAATCTTTCCAATAACGAAATAGGAATATACCTCTCTTCTTCTAACAATTCAGTTTTCAATAATTCTTTTTATCGATGCGGAATTATTGTAGATTCTTTTCATAATGAAATAGCTGATAATACAGTTAATGGTAAACCCTTGCTATATTTGGAGGGACATTCTGACGAAATTATAGAAAAGGAGGCGGGACAAATTATACTGGTTAATTGCAATAATATTACAGTATGCCATCAAAACATATCCTATACTTCAATTGGCATTGAGCTTTTAAGCACTAAAAACTGCAACATTTTTAACAATACTTTCCTTAAATGTGGAAGCAGCGTTTTCCTTTACAACTCGAACAATAACCAGATTACAAAAAATTATTGCTCAAATAGCGACGATGCTATAATTTTATGGTATGGAATGAATAATGAAATTGCTGATAATGCTATAAAAAATATCTCTTATGGTATCCACTTACGTGCAAGCAATATTAATTATGTTAAAGGAAACATTATTACACATGGAGAAGAAGGAATATTGATGAGCGGAGAAATGAACAAAATAATCAATAATACTATTTTTAACATGACGAAAGAAGCCATTTGGATGACAAGCTCGGATTTAAATGTGATAAGAAAAAATAATATTGGCCATAACAAATATGGAATTTTTATAACTGGAAAGTACAAAGGAAGCTTATTTAATTTAATAGCTGGCAATGTCATACATAATAATGAATTTGGAATTTATATCGAAAATGGCTATTACAATTTATTTTGCAATAACTGGTTTATAAACAATGATAAACACGTTTCAGCTATTTATCTTGATAGACTTATTTTGAACATATGGATAATGAATCATTGGGATTTATTACTTGCAAAATTTATTCAGTAAAATTAAAGTTAAATAATTCCATGCTATTATTCACATGATTGAAAGAAAAGAAATATGGAGTCTTTTGGAAGATTATGACTACAGCAATATAAAAGTCGCAGCCATTGCTTCTCATTCTGCCTTAGACACATTTGACGGTGCGAAGGAAGAAGGCTTTTCCACTCTCGCAATATGCCAGAGAGGAAGGCACAAAACATATGATGTTTATTTCAGGAGCAAAAAAATCGGCGAGAGGAGCATAGGATATGTTGATGAAACGTGGATATTTGAGAAATTTAATGAAATACTTAAAAAAGTGAATCAAACAAGATTGAGGAAAGAAAACGTTGTCTTTGTTCCAAATCGCTCGTTTACCTCATATTGTAGCTTGGATGAAATAGAAAATAATTTTTATGTGCCCATGTTTGGCTCAAGATGCCTCCTAAGAATGGAGGAGAGGGGGGAGAAGAGAGATTATTACTGGTTGCTTGAAAAGGAGGGATTGCCGTTTCCAGAAAAAATAGAGAATCCGGAGGATATAGATGAATTGTGCATAGTAAAGCTGCATCATGCGGTCAAAAAATTAGAGCGAGGTTTCTTTACCTGTGCATCATATGAGGAATATAAGGAAAAAGCGGAGAAGTTAATAAAACAGGGTGTTATAACTGAAGAAGATTTAGAGAAAGCCAGAATAGAAAGATATATTATCGGCCCTGTGTTCAATTTGGACTTTTTCTATTCTCCAATATTAAAACAGATTGAATTACTCGGCATCGATTGGCGATTTGAAACGAGCCTCGATGGACATGTACGCCTCCCAGCAGAGCAACAGCTTAGTTTGCCAGAAAAGCAGAAGATTCCAGAATACACGGTATGCGGGCACAATATGGCTACATTGCGAGAGTCGCTGCTTGAAAAGGCATTTAACTTAGCCGAAAAATTTGTTGAAGCATGCAAAAAACATTATGATTATGGAATAATTGGCCCCTTCTGTCTACAGACATGTGTGGACAAGGATTTAAATTTTTATATATACGACGTTGCACCCCGCATAGGAGGAGGAACAAACGTTCATATGTGGGTCGGACATCCCTATGGCAACTCTTTATGGAGATGCAACATGTCCACCGGCAGGAGAATGGCTCTCGAACTAAGGATGGCTATAGAAAGGGATGAACTGGAGAAGATTGTGAGTTAAAATATATTTATAATTTGCACTTCTGGTATGGTTATAGAAGCGTAGTTGCCTGCATAGTCAAAAGCGACGGCTGTAATGTTGTATATTCCAATTGCATTTTTAATACTCCATTCATATGGTGGCTGGTTATCTTCGAAGGAGAGTCCTTCATTCATATAGAATTCCACTTTCTTTACCCCTGCAAGATTATCATTTGCCGACGCTTCAATTGTAATATCTCCTATTATCATTGTATCTCGGGGTATGCGAGGTGTGGGAGTTTTCTTTCCCCAGAAATATATGTATCCTGGCTCAAAATTTGTGAAATTTATTGAGGGGGGTGTAGCATCTATTTTTATTGTCATATTTCCATAATTTTCGTTTCCTCTGCTATCTTTTGCATAATATTCGATGAAATAAAATCCATCCTTTCTTAGTGTGAGAGGCATTACATAATCGCGCCACAAATCACCATTTATCCTGTATTTCAGCTCCTTTACGCTACTCTCGTTATCATGGGCTTCAAATGTTATGGTTACACTACTCACATACCAATCTTCTTCCCCCTTCTTTCCCTCTATGCCTACTTTAATTGTTGGCGCATTCTTATCTTTCTTCTCCAAGCAGCCAGCAAGAAGCAAAAGGGCGACAATCATGGCAAATATTTTCTCCTTCACCACCAATCACCTTGGAAGCGAGGCAATCTTTCTCTTATAACCTCCCAATCATTCTGGTCATGGTCGCTGTCATCTCCATCTGAATAATCGACGAGCTTATATACATACCTGTAATTCATACAGCTCTCATAGTTTTTCCATACGTAGTATCCTTTGCTCCATGGAAAACGGGTGCTTTCATTATCTATACCATCAAAATCCATAAGACCAAGAGTATGGCCGAGCTCGTGCATTGTCACGCTGGCAAGAGCTGTTTCATAATCACTTCCCTGCAGTTTTATCATCCAAAGCCAGTTTCTTACATACTGAACGCCAATACAAAAGCTATCTATGTAAAACATTCTTCCGCCTGCGGGCCTGCCAGCCCAGCCCATCTGGCAGCACATTATGCCATAATGGAAAACGCCTCTCTTCCAATTATTTATGTCGCCGTTCAGGAAATATTTTTCCCTCGCTGCTATAAGTTCATCTCCATACATCTTATCATCAAATGGAATCAAATCGCCTCCTCCTCCCATCCGGCCATCATCTATATGGAGGATTATATTATGTTTGGTAAAAGCACTCACAATCATCTCTTGACTCCTTTTGGGAAGGACATAGTCTTTCTGCCACGGATACTTTGCTTTCATGAAATCAATTTCTAGGAAGACATCCGGGCAAAACGGATCAGATAGCCATTTACTCGTTAGATATTCCTCAACATTATCCAATCCATCATTATCAGGATCGAGATGTTTATGATCCTCTGGCACTACAGGGTTATAGCCATATTTATCCTCCCAGTCAGAAGGAATGCCATCCCCATCTATATCAACATTTCCATACTCCATGCTTTCATTCAATCCATATTTTGCCTTTTCCCATGGAGTCATTCTATCGCCGCCACCCCACCATCCATCTGTGCTTCCTTCCTCATATATATCGAACCATATTTCATAGTCATTTTCATCATAATTTCCATCTTCATGTCCTCCTGCATGTCCATATCCGCTTCCATCGCCTAGCCAGTCATCGCCACGCCATTCTCCGCTTGTAAGGTTGTAAAAGAGTGTTAATGTTTTGCCATAAAGATATCTTCCTTTTTGTGGAGAAATATCACATGGCTGGTCAATTATTCCCTTCCTCCAGAGCTCTATCTGAATAGGAATTTCCTTATTTTCTTCATATTCGACAACATTGTATGCAAAAGCCCATTCCGGCCATATATCCATGCCCTTAAATATTTGTCTCCACCATACACTGTCCTGTCCATTTATGAACACTTTGAGATAAACACTATCATTTTGCAGGTTCAAACTCCTTATCCTTTTGACCTCTACGATAACTGCTACCTCCTTTCCAGCCTTTGAAATATTTGGCGAGACTCCATTAAAATTTATGGCAAGTCCGGGTAGAATAAATGCAAGCAAAATTATGGTTGCGAAGCTCCTTTTCATGTTAAATGCTAATGCTTAATCATATAAGAATTTAACTCTCGCCGACACTTGCATCAATTATTTCAAACCATATCTCTCCATCCACACCTTTTTCGTGATATTTGCCACAATCCTTGAAAATGTTTATATTTTTTGCATATACAGGTGAAGGCGGAGAAACATTGCTTGAAAATACCTTTACTAAATCATAACCAGCTATGCCATCCTTTAAATTAATTTCCAAACCTTCATCTATGTCTTCGACGACTATCATAAGAGGATGAGAAGCATTTCCTGGCACACCATAATCGCTTAAATCAAATACATAGCTGAAATTTATGCTCTCGTTTTTATTAACGGGCGTTACCAAAAAGGGAATTCCTTCAGGAAAAACTGCCCACTCATTTCCTGTAGATATATTTATACGGAGTTCAATGTTTCCATCGCTGTCTCCCATATCTGATGTTATTATAATATTTTTGATCCATATTTTTATTTTTAAGTCTCTTAGGGGATCTATATCATAACCATCTGGCACACCATCTTTATCCACATCTTTTGTTTGCAGATACTGAATAATTTTTTCATGAGATATATTATGTTTCTCATAATACAAAATCTCATAATAATCGAGAAAACCGTCCACATCTATATCTCCTCGCCAATCTCTTGGATCACTTCCTAACTCCTTTTCTTCCAGATCACTCAATCCATCTCCATCTGTATCTTTCTTTGTTGGATCAGTTGCTCCTCCGGGATATAAAAATTCTTCCAGATCACTCAATCCATCTCCATCTGTATCTTTCTTTGTTGGATCAGACGTTACAGTGTAGGTGGTAATGTTCTTGCTGTCTGGATAAATGACATTTACCTCCCATCCCTCCTCCTCTCTTTCATCTGGAAGCCCATCCCCATCTCTGTCTCCTTTTTGTCTAAATACACATCCTGCAAAGATGTTGAGAAGTAGAATTGCAATTATAACAGCAAATATCTTCTTCATTTTCTACTCTTTTTCCTTATCTCGGCATCTATTTTTCTTTCAATTGCCTCAAATGATTTTTTGAGATTTTCGATAATATTCTTACTCATTTCTTCAATTTTCCTAATTTCTCTCTTTACCAAAAGTTTATTTCTCTCAAGAGGAATCATTATTCTTTCCACTTCCACCTCATCTGGTTCAATAAGCGTAAGGCGTCGTTCATCTATCCTGTATTCTGGAATCTTCGGCATTGCAGGTTTTCTTGGTTCTGGAGGATATTTTATCTCTGGAAGAGAAATATCTATAAACACCCCTTTCCGTTTAGCTTCAGCAAGTTTTCTCTCAATGTGTCTCCTTAGTTTTTCATATTCTGTTTTTATCTTCTCCTTTTCCTCCTGCCATTTGTTATAGAGCGGCTCCCATCCTTCCTTCCATGCATTTTTAATTTTCTCTTCGAGCCTCCTCTGTTTTATCCTCTTTTTCCTTCTAAGCTCTTCAAGCTTCCTTTCCTCTCTCAGTTTCCATTTCATGTAGTACTTTGCTGATTTCCACTCATCTTTCATCTCTCTGAGCATTTTTCTTCTGGCATTTCCCCTCAATTTTGCCAACTCTTCCTCCTCCTCTTTCCATGGTTTTGGTAAATATGTTACAGGATTGTTATGGCGATAGGCAACAATGCCCACAAATGCAAGAATGAGTAGAGAAGGCATACTGCTCAGCAAAGCCACCATTTGACCAAGTGTGAGATGAAAACCTTCAACAGAGACAATTACTGCTACTGCCTTCGCCACTCCTCCGCCCTCCGCCCTCACTTCAACGAGTATGAAATGGGTTCTTTCCTGCACGTATACGCCTTCGTGGGGTATGGCAAAATACAGATTTACGGAAGCTTCTCCATCTGGTGGTATGATTATTGGGGACTGTGAGAAACCAACCTTCCAGCCAGGCGGGGCATATATTTTACGTATATAAAATCGATCCTCATAATTCCCCTGATTTTTTATTTTGACGGGCAGGCTGTATATTTCCTCCTGTCTCCCTTTGATAAATGTTTTATTAATTTCAACATCAAAGGAATGATACTGTGCCAATTTTACTTGGAAGGTGAAATTGGCTTTATGCCAGTAATCGAAGATTCTTCCCGGTAAATCTTTTATGCGACCATAAAGATGTATTGTTGCATAGTTGGAGGGGCGAGCTGATGCAGTTACAACAATCCTGCCAATTTTTGTCTCGTTTGGCCAGAAATAAGTCCATGTTGGGGAAACAAATGCCTGCCATCCCTCGCCTTCGATTTCCACATCAAATTCTGCATAGAAGAGATAGTAATTTTTGCTGAAAAATCCGCCATTGTAAAATTTAAAATAAAATGTGTATTGTTTTGTGGGTTCTATCTCTGCTGTTGTAGGGCCTATAGGATCAATTTGCAAATTAACGAGTTGAGGCATCGGTTCATCGGGCTCTGGAGGCTGCTCAGCTAAAGCAAAATAGCTTGTGAATAAGGATAGGGAAATTAAAAGTATGAGAGAGAGGCATGCAATTCGCATGTTACTTTTTCTTCCTAGCAATCAGTAAGCCAGCTATGGCAAGTCCAGCAATCATTATAATGGCGTCGAAGCCGGGCACATAGAATCCCTTATTTTTCGCTAAGAAATATGCCGTTGTTTCATATTGGGTAATCAGTGGTATTTCATCTGTTCTACGCACCCATTTTCCTCCCTGATATTCATAATATGGTGCCTCCGACCTTGCCCTTGCTTTTATGGAGAAATCCTCCCAATCGTTGTGGTATGATATGGCTGTACCATGTGGGGATGTAAGAGTAATGGTTACTGTGGCATATGGAAATGTTTCATCTCCGGGTTGCTTTGGCTCTATAATAACTGTAGATGGGCTAATAACATATTTCCAGTCACCAGGTTCTTTTTCCGCTGTCAAATCCACAATTACACGGGAGTTGCCATAATTGTATATGTTTATGATGAAAGGAAGTTCTCTATCAGGAGAAGTTCTCTCTATTGGCTGCACAGCACTTATTGCAATCTCTGTATAGGGATTATAACCGACTATTATGGAAAGTTTTGCTTCATCAATTGTTCTGAACATTCCGCCTGCAACTATTCTTCCTCTTACTGTGACATCAACCGTACCTGATTGGCCTGCTTGGATATCATGCTCTTTAACCTGCATTATAAGAGTAACCTGTTTGGGAGTCCTCGGTTGCAGGACAAATGTCTGAGGAGATGCAATAACAGTAAGCCAGCTCGGACTGCCTTCAATAGAAACTTCTACATAAGCTGGCATATAGCCAATATAATATGGCTGGTATTCTACAGTTAGCCTTATTTCCTGCAGCCCATATCTCTCTACATAGGCAATGGATGTATCTGCAGTTGCATCTATTTTTCCCCATGATATTGCATGGCTGCTTTGAGACAAAAGCAGGACGACACCAGCTAAAGCCAATATAACAGTTCTTTTAAACATTTTAACCCTCCAGATAATCTGATATTAGGGATTGTATATTTATTTTTTTCCTCCTTCCTCTTCCTCAATTTCCTCCTCTCTCGGAATTTCTACTCTTTCAGGGAAGTAACTCAGTATTATTATATCTCCTACAGCAGAGACCCATCTGTAAGGCACTGCAACATCCATTCCATCCTCAACAAGTTCTTTGTTAGTTTCTGTTAAAATAAGTTTTGCTATGCATCTCTCCTCTATATCAATGAGCACGTTTCTAACCTCTCCTACATATATTCCCTTATTCGTATAAACCGGCAAATTTATGAAATCTGTCACATTCATTTTCCCACACCATTAATATGCAACGATTTTAAATAATTATGGTTTTTGAGAGGGCCGGGAAAGTTGTCTGAAGCGAAAACCCGCCTCCACATAAGCAGGAAGGAGGCGATAATGTTGTATGGAGGCATGGATGGGAGGAATTGTAAATAAATTAGAAAGTAGAGGTGAATAGCAGACTTACTCATTCCGTTGGAGTAAAGAAAACACTTTAGAAAGATTAATATGCCACTGCCTCTTGACATGCACGATATAATGCTTGGAGAGAGAAGGAGATATACATGAACATGGAGTTGGTGAGGAGAGAGTTACTGAAACTCACGAGGAAAGGAATGAACAAAATCATTAAGCACAAAGAAAGGTGAAAACATGAATGAGAAGGTGAAGAAAAACATAGATATTCTTCTGGGCGACCCAAAGAGGGCCATAATAAAACTCTCCATTCCAATGATGATAGGCATGTTAGTTCAGACGTTATATAATCTTGCCGATGGGATGTGGGTATCGGGCCTGGGCTCAGAGGCTTTGGCTGCAATAGGGCTATTCTTTCCCGTCTTCATGGGAATTATTTCTCTTGCTGCTGGCTTGGGAATAGGTGCAAGCTCCGCAATAGCAAGGAGGATAGGGGCGAGAGATAAGGAAGGGGCGGATAACGTAGCCATACACTCCTTTCTACTTTCATTGATTTTCGGAATTTCCATAACAGTTACGATGCTCCCCACCATACACCTGCTATTTCGTTCCATGGGTGCAAAGGGAGAAGTGGTTGAACTCGCAATAGAGTATTCGAGAGTCCTTCTCGCAGGAGCTTTTGTGATGGTTTTCAACAACGTCGGAAACGGTATTCTGAGGGGAGAAGGAGATGCAAACAGGGCAATGCTCGCGCTGGTGCTTGGCTCAGGCCTTAACATAATCCTTGACCCGATATTTATTTACACTCTCGGCTTAGGTGTTGTTGGTGCTGCTTATGCCACACTCCTTTCGATGATTGTGACTTTCCTCCTTATAGCCTACTGGCTTTTCATTAAGAAGGACACCTATGTGAATATAACGCTAAGAGACTTTTCGCCAAGTAGAGAAATCCTCAAGGATATCTTGCGTGTCGGGCTTCCATCATCTATTTCTCAACTTTCAATGTCGATAGCAATATTCTTTCTCAACAGTATAGCAATAATGGCAGGTGAAGAAAACGGTGTTGCAATATTCACAAGTGCCTGGCGTGTTACAATGCTCGGGATAGTGCCCATACTCGGCATGGCTTCCGCTACTGTAGCAGTTACAGGAGCAGCATATGGAGAGAAAAATATAAAGAAGCTGGAAACAGCGTATCTTTCCGCCATAAAATTTGCCTTCCTGATAGAACTATTAGTTGTTGCTTTCATAACCCTTTTTGCACCACAAGTGGCTTATCTCTTCACATATTCTGCCTCTGCTAGGGCAATAAAAGCGGGATTGATATCTGCCCTTAGAATGCTCCCCATCTTTTTAGTTTTGACACCCTTCGGCATGATGACCTCAGCCATGTTTCAGGGTATAGGGGAAGGAGAAAAGTCGCTTATTTTAACCATCCTAAGAACGATAATCATGCAGGTGGGCTTTGCTTACCTATTTGTGCAATATACTTCTCTTGCCTTGAAAGGAGTGTGGCTCGGAATTATGATGGGCAACATGGTAGCTGCTGTTATTGGCTTCACCTGGGGAAGATTGAGGATAAGAGCATTAAAAAGAGTTTTTCACGTAGCTGGATAATGCTTTAATATAGTAAAGAAGGCTTTATTGAAATCTGTATTTCATTTTCCTTCTTCTTTTATGCTATTAAGAGTTCACTCAAAAAATTCAAAATCTATTCCGAGTCCGTATACATAAGCAGTCAAAGTGTCTTTTACATACCACCAAAGAGCGGGTGCATCGAATATAAAGCTTTCACTGCTTATAATCTCGTTATTTACTTCAACTGCTACCTCAACTTCTCTCACTCTTGCATCTGTGCCAAGTTCTCCAGGAGAAAATGGAGTCTCAAAAATGTAATAATCGTTAGCACTTATGTGC
>CAZTDS010000030.1:0-469 GCA_964612535.1 uncultured Thermoplasmatales archaeon | reverse complement strand
CAATATATCTGAATGTGATTTTCTCCGTAAACAATTACATAAGCTGTTACTGGATAGTGATTCTCATTTACTACCTTCACTTTAAAATGACGTTGTCCATCTGACTCAAACGGTGGAACAAAGAAAAGGTCTATAATAACCATTGCTATCACAAATATTAGTAGAATGCTTAAAATAATGCTTAAAATTTTCTCCCATTTACTCTTTTTAGGCGGAAAGGGAGGAGAAGGAGGTTTTTTAACCTTTAATTCCTCAACTTCGGATTCTATTGTCTCCAGAACCTCCATCTCCTCAACTTTATTCATTTTTCTTTCGAATAAATCATAAAAGTTATTTAAAAATAACGAAGTTGTCGAAAAATTGCCGTTTGCCATCCCTTATATAAAAATCATAATCACAATCGACTCTAAAATATAAATAGAGCCGGCGAAGGGATTTGAACCCTTGACCTGCTGATTACAAGTCAGCC
>CAZTDS010000029.1:0-14271 GCA_964612535.1 uncultured Thermoplasmatales archaeon | reverse complement strand
GAGAAGATAAAATACTTCATTAAAAATGCTATCGAGGAGTGGGGCATAGAATATGTGATGCTTGTTGGAGACGCAGACAAAATGCCAGTAAGGTATGTATATACTTCAATAGAGGATTTGCCGTATGTTCCATGCGATTTATATTATGCAGATATATACTCTGTAGGAAATATTTTCTCCTCATGGGATGATGATGGCGATGGAGTGTATGGAGAAAGAGGAGAGGATGATGTAGATTTATTTCCCGACATATATATTGGCCGCCTTCCAGCAAGCGATGAACATGATTTGCAGATTCTGATTAATAAAATAATTGATTATAAAACACCTCCAATGAAGGCATTGCTTGTAGGCGTCGAACTTTTTTGGGAGACAGATATAAGAGAAGGAGAATATCTAAAGGAAAAAATAAGAGAGGAAATTAATAGCATCGAAGCTGTTCGCCTCTATGAAACAGATGAATATGAAAAAGATGGAGATGCCACAGCGGAAGAAATTGCTTCTTATATTAATGAGGGCATGATGTTTGTTAATTTTGCCTCTCATGGTTATCCAGAGGGGATGGGATGGGAGGGTGGATGGTGGAGCGTATATGATTTAAATTTACTGCGTAATAGCTATCTCCCCATCATATTTGCCATGTCGTGCTCAACCAATGAATTCGATACAACAGACTGCCTTGGCGAAGAATTTTTACTTTACGAAAATGGCGGAGCAATCGCATACGCGGGAAGCAGCAGGATAGCATATGTTTATACGGGCAAATCCATTGTATCTTCTTTAAGCGGATATCTCGACAAAGCGTTTTTCAAATCATATTATGATGGTAGCTTGAGCGTGGGAGAGATGTTCTCTACATCCAAGATTGCTTACCTCATGAATATACCTTTCATGGGAACGCATGATGTTCTCACCATTACAGAATACAATATAATGGGAGATCCCTCCATTATGCTTCCGCCTCCGCCGCTTACTTCAAAAGCCCATGCAAGTAAAGAGGTTTCGAATGATCCGATAAAAATATGGGTAAATGCTACTGAAGAAAACTGCACTATCGAGTTATATTACAGAAAGAAAGTTTTATTTGGAGGGAAATGGCAGCTTTATGGAAGCAAAAACGCCCCTCCCTACGAATGGGAATTTATGCCAGATGAGGAAGGATATTATGAATTCTACAGCATTCTTAAAAAGGGAAATTATACGGAAAATCCTCCGGAAATTGCTGATACATATTGCGTATTCGGTATTGCTCCTCCGTCAATAAATATAACGAAACCCCAGAAAGGAAAAATTTATCTTTTCAACAAAGAGGTTGCTTCTCTGCCCATTCGTTCTGCAATTGTTATTGGGAAAGTTGATGTTGAAGCGAAAGGAGATGCCGAATATATGGAGCTATATATGGACGATGAAATGGTATTGGCTAAGGAGGGCAATGAAATATCATGGGGTATCGATGGCATGCTGTTTGGAAAACATACAATAAAAGCTGTCGCCTATAATATTGCTGGCGAGGAGGTAAGCAAGGAGGTAAATATATGGGCAATAATATTATGAAGCCGAGCGTTGCCGTTGATGGCGTCCTCATCAAAGGAGATAAAATTTTACTTATAAAAAGAAAAAATGAGCCCTTTAAAGGAAGATGGGCGTTGCCAGGCGGATTTGTGGAATATGGCGAAACAGTTGAAGAGGCAGTTCTGAGGGAATTTGAAGAAGAAGTGGGATTGAGGGCAAGGATAAAAAAATTGCTTGGTGTTTATTCAAAGCCAGACAGGGATCCGAGAGGGCAAGTGATATCGATTGTTTTTCTTTTGGATGCAGAAGGAGATGCTAAGGCAGGGGATGACGCCGCAGATGCTCGCTTTTTCCCTCTGGATAACCTTCCTCCATTGGCCTTTGACCATGATGAGATAATAAAAGACGCAATCCAAGCCATGAAACGCAATTATTAAATTTTATGCACTATTTAACTCCATGATTCAGGAGATAGAAATTGAGAAACCAGAGGATGTGAATTTCATACTTGGACAGAGTCATTTCATAAAAAGCGTTGAAGATTTATACGAGGTTATGGCAAATGTGCCAAACGCCAAATTTGGCATAGCATTTTGCGAGGCATCTGGCCCCTGCCTTATAAGGTATGATGGAAATGATGAAGAAATGATACAGCTTGCAATAAAAAATGCCGAGAAAATTGCTGCAGGACATTCATTCATAATATTTATGAAAAATTGCTATCCGATAAATGTATTGAATGCAGTGAAAAACGTGCCAGAAGTATGTAGAATATTTTGTGCTACAGCAAATCCAACAAAAGTTCTGATATATGAAACGAAAAATGGAGAGGATGTTGGAAGGGCAATAATTGGGGTTGTTGATGGATATAAAAGCAAGGGTATTGAGGATGAGGAGGACAAAAAGAAGAGGCATAGCTTTCTGAGAGATATTGGCTACAAAAGGTAGCTTACTCAATCTCCATTAAAAACTTTTCCACCATTTTTGCAAATTCCTTAAATGGTGTTGTT
Organism: uncultured Thermoplasmatales archaeon; assembly: GCA_964612535.1. Lineage (GTDB taxonomy): Archaea > Thermoplasmatota > E2 > UBA202 > JdFR-43 > JdFR-43. Next base: position 11,749 of record CAZTDS010000029.1, on the reverse strand, counting down.
CTTCCAAATATTTTTTTAGCCCCCTTACTCTTTAATTTTTCTGCCCACTCGGTATCGAACCAAGCAGTATATCCCCATATATTAGCAGCAGGGTTTATCTTCAAAATCTGCTCCGTAGCCCTTACCCCATCAAGCATCTCATCCAGCCCCTCCTTATGTAAATCTATGACGTCTATTTCATCTCTGCCAGAGAGATTTAAATCCATTACAACCAAAACCGGCTCCTCTCTTTTTTCATACAGTTCTTTATATTTCTTCACTCCCTCTTCCCCACTCAAAGCACTTACAATCTCCACCCCCTCTATTCTACTCAAATATGTCTTAAGCAAGTCATGCATGTCTGACTCATCATCAACTATGAGTATTTTTTTACTCACGTATCTCACCTCTCTTGGTTATATTTTTAACAACCTTCTCCACCCTTTTTATAGCCTCAATCGCTTTTAATATTTTATCTTTTCCATCTTCCTCCTCCAGAGCCAACTCAAGAAATCCTCTGGCAATACAGATGGGATTAAAGAAATAATGCGCAGTCCTCAACTTAAATTCTCTTTCTTTTTCCAGCGCCTCCTTCATTCGCTCCTCCGCCTCAATTTTCGCAATGCCAGCTGCTATTTCTTCGGCAATGCTTTTCAGCAGGCGACGTTTTTCTGGCAGCAATGGATTTTTGGCAGTTGCGGCCACCTGCAACACACCTCTTATTTCTCCTTTGATAATGAGTGGAATGCTGAAGAGTTCTTTTATACCATATTTCTTATATAGCTCCTGACTGAATGATAATGGCTTATATTGTTGCACATTCTTAATGTATTTCTCTTTTCTGTCAATAAAAACTTTAACAGATATCCAGGGCTGTTTCATTCCAATATCATATTCCTTGATAAGAACCTTTGCAAGTTCTTCTGGATAGCCCACATATGCGGAAGGCACGAGCTTTTGTCTTTTCTTATCATATATGAAAATATTTGCATATTCAATGTCCAGTATTTCTCTTATTTCATTCAGCAAGCCCTCACACAGTTCCTTTATATTCTCGCTCTGATTTATGCTCATTCCTATTGCCCTGTGTAAATGGGATAATTTTCTTACCTCCTCCTCCGCCCTTCTTCTCTCAGTAATATCTCTTAATATACCAAGCACTCTCACTTCTTTATCTTCCCCTATATCAACGGTTGCAGCCTCCACAACCCTTATACTTCCGTCCTTTCTCACTATCCTGAATTCATATCTGCTCGGTATTTTCTCTCCTCTCTTTCTCGCCTCTTCCCTTTCGAGTATCATGCTCAAATCTTCTGGATGTATCAATTTAGTGAAATCAAATTCTTTGCTGAGCAGTTCTTCTCTGCTATATCCTGTCAATTCTTCAAAAGCAGGATTCACATATTTAAAGCCTTGGGGTGTGATTATATAAATTGCATCATGAGCATTTGCAACTAAACTCCTGAACCTTTTTTCACTTTCTATTATTTTTCTCTCTGCTTCCCTTATTTCTGTAATATCCTGAACTATTCCCAGCAGAGCATCCTTTCCTTTATATTTTATGGTTGTAATAGTAAAGAGCAGATACCTTCCGCTAGCTGTTTCGAGTTTGACGGTTGCTTTCTTTCCTTTTACTCCCTGTTCCAATATGTTCATGATTTGCCTTCTTTTCTCTTCTCTCCATAAAAGCAAGAAATCATTTATGTTGATTTTACCCTCTTTCCTCCATTTTTTATATAATTCTCTTGCATCTTTCTCCCTTCTAAGCATTTCCTCCGCCATCTTATTGATATAAATAATCTCCTTGCCATAAAGTATAAATACGCCAGCCGGAGCATTGTCGGCAAGTACGCGATACTTTTTCTCGCTTTCTCTCAAAGCTTCTTCCATTTTCTTTCGCTGTGTAACATCTCTTATAACAACCTGAAGAGCAGGCTCCCCTTTATATACTGTTACTGTTCCAATTATCTCACCATACACAATCTCTCCATCCAATCTAACAAATTTTCCATCTGGAATATATATGCGACCTTTTTCCTTAAATTCCTGAAGCATCTCTGGCGATTTTTTCTTAAGGTCAGGATGTGCAAAATCTAACAGAGATTTACCAATCAATTCTTTATCACTTTTTGCCCCGAAAAATTTTACAGTGGCTGGATTTACATATAAAATTTCTCCATTTTTATGAAGAATAATTGCATCCGGGCTTGTCTCTATAAGCATGCGATACTTTTCCTCGCTTTCCATCAATTCTTTTTCAAGTCTTCGCTTCTCAGTCACATCCATTGCAACCACTACCACTCCTTCCTTCAAATCTTCTGGATTTAAAGGATATGCTCTGATAAAGCAATCAAATGTGCTGCCATCTTTTCTTTTCCATTTTGTGAGAATCTCAGCTATTTTTCCTTCCTTAAATGCCTTTTCCATTTCCCTTCCAACTCTCTCATATTCTTCATCACTCTCATATAATATTCCGGCACTTTTACCAAGGGTTTCCTCAGGTGTATAGCCAGTCATTCTATACATTGCATCATTTGCCCATCCGAGAATACGATTGACGGTATATCCTATTCCAACAGGAGATGCAGACAGTATAGCCTGTGTTATCTGCTCTTCTTCTTTCAATGCTTCCTCAACTTCTATGGAGCGGAGAGCGAAAACTATATCTGTGCCAACTTCCTTAAGCAATTCCACCTCTTCCTTATCAAATTTTCGTGAATAAATCACATATAAGAAAATGCTAAGCTCATTTTTTGAGAGAAGTATAGCAAAAATGTGCTTTCCATCGAATTCAAAAATTTTTTCTGTTCCTTCTTCCAGTTGCCCTTCTATACCTTTGCTCTTAACAAATTCTATCATTTCATTACATACTCTTTTTTCTCCAGAAATATACATTTGATCCTCTGTACATATACAAACAGCCTCATAACCTCTTACTTCAGTAAGGATTTTGCAGGCTTTTTCCAGCAATTTATCTTTATCTTTTTCTCTCGTTATAAGCTGATTTATATTTCTTATCGCTCTCAAAAGTTCATTCAGATGCTTAATTCTTCTTTCATTTTCTTTCAAATCCCTTATATCAACCATTGTGGCAGAGGCGAAAAGCAAATTCCCTTTTTCATCTTTGAAAGGGATTACAGTCATTAAAACGGGTATTTCATTTCCATACCTGTCTCGCCTTACTGTTTCAAATCTTATTCCATTTTCCTTAATGGCTCTTTCAAATTCTTCTCTCTGTCTTTCTTTATCCACAGCCATTATACTCATATGGCTTCCAATAAGCTCCTCTTTTTTCCATCCAAAAATTTCTTCAGTAGCCCTGTTAGCATATATTATATTCCCCTTGCTATCAACACTCACCACAGCCTCCCTGGCATTTTCAACGATAGTAGAAAGCATCTTTTCTCTTTTCCACATCTCCTCTTTCTGCATCGCTGCCCTCACCGCCGCCGGCAGGCGAACGAATCGCTCTGGAGTTTTGAGTACATAGTCATCTAAACCTCTTTTCATTGCCTCCACTGCCACCTCCTCTGTGCCTGTGCCTGTGAGCATTATTACGGGGGCAAAAGGTTTTCTTTTCTTGATTTCCATGAGAACTTTTATTCCATTTGTCCAGTGAAGGCGGTAATCTGTTATGGCAGCGTCGAAATCCTGCTCAATCGCCTCATAGAACTGTTTTTGGGAAAAAATTTCAATGAACTCTGCGTCAGGAAATTCCTCCTTAAGATATTTTTTAGCAAGCTCTCTGTCATCTGGCTCATCATCAATAAGCAGGAATTTCATGGTTATATATACATTCGCTGATGTATATTTAATTTTTCCTATTACAACCTTATCCGCAATGCAACAATTTCAATATATTTATAAACGAAAGCACAATATACCTTCATGATAAAGGAATTTGCATCTTCATCGGGGGACATTGTTATAAAGATAGATTATGACAAATGCACGGGAGCGGCAAAATGTGTGGAAGTGTGTCCAGTAGATATATATGAGCTTCAAGATGGAAAGGCTGTAGCAAATAATGTCGATGACTGCATTGAGTGTTGCGCATGCGTTGAATCCTGCCCGAATGGAGCAATAGAGCATAGCTCTTGCTAATCTATAAATTTAATGAAAAACTAATTCCTGCAACATTTGTAAGGCGGATTAATAAATTCTTGGTGGAGGTAAATATAGAGGGAGAAATAGAAGAATGTCATTTGCATGATCCCGGAAGGCTCGAAAAATTGCTCAAAAGCAATAGAAAACTCCTGCTTTTGAGAAAAGAGGGGAAAAGAAAAACAAAATATGACGTCATTGCAGTTTTTAAAAACGAGTGGGTTCTAATACATTCCGGATACCATTCTATGCTTGCAGAGCAAATTCTCAAAAATAAACTCATGGATGAATTAAAAGAATATAGCATTATAAGAAAAGAGTTCAAATATGGCAAGAGCAGAATAGATTTTCTGCTCAGCAATGCAAAAAAATGCTTGGTGGAGGTAAAAGGTTGCACCCTCGTTGAAAAAAATATCGCCCTTTTCCCAGATGCTCCGACAAAAAGAGGAACAAAACATGTTCTGGAACTTGTAAAAGCGAGGAGACATGGCTATAATGCAGCAATCATATTTCTTATCATGCTTTCTGCAAAATCATTCTCACCAAACAGCAAAATCGACAAAGATTTTTCACAGGCGATGGAAAAAGCAAGAGATGCGGGAGTAAAAATAATTGCCTGCAGGATAAAATTTGATGGAAGAAATATTTATTATGGCGGCAGAATACCTGTATCTATTGCTCCCTCCAGGCTATAAAATCTCTTATTGCCTTTGCGGCCAGCAGGGCGGCTCTGCCGTCGTCATATGGCGGGCATACTTCCACCACATCCATGGCAATTATTCTATCCGCCAATTTTTCAATGAAATCAAAAACTTCATAGCCCAGCCCCATTGGCTCTGGATTGCTCACGCCTGGCGCATAACATGGATCAAAAACATCCATATCGAGGCTTAAATATATTTTTTTGAATGGAATTTCATCAGCTATGTTTTTGTTAAACTCGCTTACCGTATAATATTTAAAATCGAGTTCTTTTGCATCTTCTACCTCCTCCTTAGAGGCAGAACGAATACCTATCGAAACAATTCTTTCCTTTCCGACCTTTTCAAATATTCTTCTCGCCACACATGCGTGGCTTGTGGCATCCCCTAAATATTCGGTGCGAAAATCCATATGGGCATCAAGGATAACGATACCAACATCGTTGTCGAGTAAAGAGGTTAAATAGGGGGAAATGGAATGAGCACCTCCTATTGCAATCGGTATTTTTTTATCGTCAATGCACTTTTTTACAAATTCTGCTGCTCTTTGTAGCTGGATATCTCCGGCATCATGTATCGGAATTTCCTGCAAATCCACATCATGAAACATGCAATAGCTTTCGTAATCCCAGCTCACATATCTTATAATAGGCGGCGCCTCTTTTGTGCCAGCCCTAAAAGACATTTCAACGTCTTCATATGGAACGCCTAAAATAATATATCGAGCCTCTTCATAGCTCTGCTCTGCATCGGCAAACTTCATACTCTCGTTATTTTTCTCTTCCCCAGTGCCTGGATATATTCTATATCCTTTCCTTCCTGTATTTTGTCCTTAAATTCCTCTGGTATCTCCATCTCAAAAGTTTCATACGTTTCCAGATCCATCAGCTGCACCTTATCCCCCATAATAGAAATAACCTGTGCCGTTCTTTTGTCTATGATTGGCACCGCAACTTTATGACGCACTGGATATATAACGCTCCTTTTTTGATTGTCAAATATGCCAATTGCCTCTATCCTTGCTTTTGCTTCTCCATGCTTGCCCGGCTTGGAGGTTGTCATGCTGACTATTTTGCAGGGCTCATCATCAATAATTATATAACGATTCTCCCTAAGCTCTCTAACTTCTGCCATTTCTTTCATTGTAGCACCAAAAAGAAATGAGCAACCTATAGATAAATGTTACTTTGTTTTTTTAATTATACATAAACTGCTAATAATTTACCTATGATGTTTTATTGCTCTGTAAATACAATATGCTAATCCACCATAGAAGAGAAGCATGCCGAATACTGCCATTGCTATTGCTCCTGCTGACATCTTCTCAACCTCGCAAAAATTACGGCGGCTATAAAAGAAAGAATAACGAAAATCATTCCAAGCGCAAGACTCCATGCTGGGTAGCCCTCATAACCTTCTGTAGCCATTTCAATGATGGAAGCGAGAGCTATTGAAATCAAAATTACAGGGGCAAATAACTTAAGCATTATGCTGAACCATTTTCCTATCCTTATCTCGGAAACATCATTCACATATCGTCTTATCTTCTCTCCTCCAAGAACATAGCCAAACACAAGGCATTCGAGTAAGCCCACAAAAACAAGGGCAAAATTTGAAACAAAGTGATCCATTATTTCCACCCAGTATATTCCGCCACCAGTTGCAAGAAACAGTCCAAGTAAAAAACCAATCATACATATAATGAAAGTCACTTTCTCCCTGGAGACACCAAATTTATCTTTAAATGCATTGGTTATCGACTCCACCATAGAAAATGCAGAATCTATCCCAAATGTTAGTAAAGCAACGAAGAATATTACGCCAAAAAATGAGGCAGCAAATGGCATTTTAGCTATGGCTGTCGGATATGTAATGAAAGCAAGCCCTATACCTCCTCTTGCAATTTCATCCATCGGTAACCCTGTTTGATAGGCAAGATACCCAAGCACGCCAAAAACAGCGAAGCCAGCAAGAAATGCGGTGCCTCCGTCTGCCAAGGCAGTAATAAAAGCATTGTTTGATATATCAGAGCCTTTTTTGAGGAAGCTTGCATAAACAATCATTATTCCCTGCGCAAGAGATAAAGAGAAAAATATCTGGGCGTAGGCGGCAAGCCATACAGTGGGCATAGCAAGTTTTGAAAAATCTGGAGCAAGATAAAATTCGAGGCCAGTTGATGAGCCGGGCAGTGTAACTCCACGGAGTGCCAAAATGAGAAGCAATATCGTTGGCAATGGAACCGTTATTGCAACAACCCTCCCTATGGACTTTACACCCTTATATAGAATGAGGAAAATCGAAACCCAGATAAAAAGGAGGGCAAAGACAATCTGCATATTTATACTGCCAAGTATTCCTGGGGAAGATGTTATATGTAAAAATTGATTGTAGAAAAAATCAGATGCATCTGGCTGCCATACAAGGCTGAATGAATGAAAGAGGTAACAGAGGCACCACGCCATAATAACAGAATAGTAGATGGAAATGAAGAAAGCAGAAAGCACACTCCACCAGCCGATCCATTCTGCTTTCCTGCTTATCTTTTTCATGGAAAGGGGAGCAGATTTACGAAATAGGCTTCCGACAGCAAACTCCGCTATTAACAGAGGAATGCCCACTGTAAATAAAGCAACAAAATATGGAATTAAAAAAGCCCCTCCCCCATTCTTATATGCAACATATGGAAAACGCCATATATTGCCTAATCCAACAGCTGAACCTATTGCAGCCATCAAAAATGCAAATCTTGATTGCCAGTTCTCCACAAATGTAATGAGGCAGAGATTTATAAGTTTATCAGATTATTCTCCATTTCGTTTCTTTCCCTATATCCTCTATTTCTATTCCCGCCTCTCTCAGGGCATCTCTTATGGCATCTGCCAGTTCATATTCCTTTGCTTCCCTTGCTTTTCTTCTTATAGCAAGCAATCCTTCTATCACTTCTTCAATCTTTTCCTTTATAATGCCGTATTTTTCACCAAGTCTTCTTATCGCATCTTCGTCCATTCTTTTCTCTTCTTCCTGCAAGAGTGTGAGTACATTGGCGATTCTCAAAAATTCATTTAACGCATATCTGCAAAGCTTTTCATCTGGCTTTTCCTTTTCCATCAAAAACTTATTTGTTTTCCGAACAAAATCAAAGAGGGTTTCGAGAGCTTTTGGCGTATTGAAATCGTCATCCATGGCTTCCTCAAATTTTGTTTTTAGTTCTTTGATGGCAGCGAGATATTCTTTTTCCTTTTCATCAAGTTTATTTTCATCAAAATTCTCATCCTCTCCAGCCATCTCGGCGAGCTTTTCTCTTGCTATTCTCAAACGCTTAACCGCATTTTCTGCACTTTTCAACGCATCTTCGCCAAAATCTGCTGGACTTCTGTAGTGATAGGATGCAAAGAAAAAGCGAAGTACTTCAGCATCCCATTGTTTTAATGCATCTCTAACATTTATTATGTTGCCCAGCGACTTGCTCATTTTCTCGCCCCTAACTTTCAGCATCCCTGAATGAAGCCAGTAATTCACGAAATTTCTCCCATATGCTGCCTCGCTCTGAGCAATCTCATTTTCATGATGAGGGAAAATTAAATCCTGTCCGCCGCCGTGTATATCAAAAGGTATTCCAAGATATCGGGAACTCATTACAGAACACTCGATATGCCATCCAGGCCTGCCTTCCCCCCAGGGGCTGCGCCACCTTGGCTCGCCTGGCTTGGCGGCTTTCCAGAGAGCGAAATCTTCTGGTTTTCTTTTCTTTTCGCCAGGCTGGATTCTTGCTCCCGCCTTTATCTGCTTCATGTCCTGTTTGGAGAGTTTGCCGTACTCCTTGAATTTTTCAACGCTGAAATATACGTCGCCATCTGCAACGTAGGCGTAGCCTCTTTCAATGAGTTTTTCGATGAGTTTTATCATGTCATCAATATGCTTCGTAGCCTTTGGATATAAACTCGCATCCCTTATACCAAGTTTCCTCATATCTTCCAAACATCTTTTAGCATAATAAGCGGAATATTCGAGAGGATCCATATTTGCTTCGTTTGCAGCATTTATTATTTTATCATCTATGTCCGTAATGTTCTGAATGTAAAAAACTTCATATCCCTTATATTCAAGATATCTCCTTATAATATCAAAAGCAACATAAGTGCGGGCATGGCCTATGTGGGCATCGCTGTAAGTTGTCATCCCGCAAACATACATTTTTACTTTTCCTTCCTCCATTGGTATAAATGGTTCTTTCTTTCTCGTCAGCGTATTATAGATTCGGAGCATGATAGAGAAATGAATATGAGATTATTAAAGTTTAGCAGAAAGGCATCTTAAGCAACGAAGACTTAGCCAGCGTATATGAATCCACCCTTGCCTTATATGCAGGCGCTGAGCACTGGCACGGATAGTTTCCTCCTCTTTTTCCATTTTTAGCAATAAAATTATTTAACCTTTCTCCTTCTCATAGTGTGGAAAAGGAGGAACTTATACAGCATTTAATCAGAGAGGGTTACTTAAAAAGTAAGGAAGTTATAGAAGCAATGAGGGCAGTGCCACGTGAAATATTCGTTCCGGAGCATTTAAGAGAATATGCCTACGCTGACATGCCTTTGGAAATAGGGCATGGACAGACAATCTCTGCCCCTCATATGGTTGCAATGATGCTGGAAGCGTTGCAACTTAATGAAAATAGCAAGGTGCTGGAGATAGGTACGGGAACTGGCTATCATGCGGCTGTGGCGGCAAAGATTGCGAAGAAAGGCATGATATACACCATAGAGAGGATAGAGGAGCTTGCGGAGAAGGCTATGGAAAATTTCAGGAAACTTGGGATAAAAAATGTGAGGGTTTTCGTTGGAGATGGATCGATGGGTTTACCCGAATATGCGCCGTATACCCATATATATGCAACATGCTCTGCCCCCAAGATATCAGAAAAACTTATAGAGCAGCTTGCAAAAGGCGGGAGAATGGTTATTCCGGTTGGAAGAATATATGGCGAATTATGGCTTGTTGAGAAAAACGATGTTATTAAAAAAAGGAATCTGGGAGGATGCGCATTTGTTCCCATGATAGGTAAGGAGGGTTACAATGAAGATTAGAGTTTCGATTGCGACAGCATCACTTCTTGGGCTCAAAAATTATATTGTTGCTGCTCAACCAACGACATTGTATTTCATGCTTCCCGGCGAATGTAAGGGGCAATGCTTATACTGCACCCATAGAGAAGGTTATTTAAGCAGGGTTAAATGGCCGGAATTTGATATGGAGGAAGTGATAAAAGCAATAAAAAGGAAAGAAGTTAAAAGAATATGCATTCAATGCCCCTACGGTGACAATGTAGATGCTATTGAAGAGGTGGCAAAAAAATTGCGTGACTTTGCACCAATCTCTGCTTCAATTACAGCGATGAGCAGAGAAGAAATGGAGAGACTTAGAGAGGCAGGCATAGAAAGAGTTGGCATAGGGCTGGATTGTGCCAGCCATCGCATATTCAAAAAATGGAAAAAGAATACTCCTTCGTGGAAGGAATATATTGATGCCATAGAAAATGCAAAAGATGTGTTTGGCTCAGTAACATGTCATCTTATAATAGGGCTCGGGGAAAGTGATGAGGAAGCAATTAATTTAATGCAGAAAATGGCATCTAAGGGGGTTAAAATAGCTCTTTTTGCGTTTTTTAAGGAAGGCAAAAATCTTGTACCGCTATCTCGTTATAGGGTAATGCAAATTGCCAGATATGCTATAGAAAATGGTGGAGCAAAATTTTCTTTTGATAACGGGAGGCTAATTGAAGTGGAAGTAAAAAAGATAGGCAGGGAGGCATTTCTCACTTCTGGTTGCCCGGATTGCAATCGCCCTTTCTATAATGAGAGAGTTACTAAAATATATAACTATCCATATTTGCCATCAGATAATGAATTCGAACAGGCTTTGAAGGAGGCAGAAAAGTATGGGAGAATATATATTGCTTCTGAGTGAAAAGGGGAGTTTGCTGTTGAAAAAGGGAAAGGTGTATAATACTGAGTATGGAAAAATAGATTTGAGAGAGATAAAAGAAGGAGATATTGTAGAAGCGAAGAGGGCAAAATTTATTGCTGTAAAACCCACAATCACGGATTTACTCAAAAAATGCAGGCGCGGGGCGCAGATTGTCATGCCAAAAGATGCAAGTCAAATTATTGCAATAACTGGCGTAAGATATGGTTGGCGGTGCCTGGATGCGGGCTCAGGTTCTGGCTTCCTCGCCATTTTTTTGGGGAGCGTAGTTGGTAAAAAGGGGAGGGTATATACTTACGAGAAGAGAGAGGATTTTTATAAAATTGCAAAGAGAAATATAGAGATTTGCGGGCTCGATAAGGTTGTTATCATAAAAAATGAGGATGTAGCAAAATTCAGGGAAAGAAATCTGGATTTAATAACTTTTGATTTAAAAGATGCCCACAAACTGATTGAGAAAGCCAAGAGGCGATTAAAGCCGGGAGGCTGGCTTGTCGTATATTCCCCACACATTGAGGAGCAGATAAGGGCGAGAGAGGAAATGGAGAGAAATGGCATGCTAATATATGCTACAATTGAAACAATGCAGCGGAAATGGAAGAGCATGTATGGCTATACACATCCAGAGCCAAGTGGCATAACTCATACAGGCTTCATGACTTTTGGCAGGAAAGTTTTATAGCAGTTTATTCCAGCCGATTATAGCCATGCTCCCTCCGACGAAAATGTGGGTATCTGGTCTAAGAGCATGTCTTATTCTAATGTGTATGCCATAGAATCCAAGCATCACACCACTCTGCCTGCCCAGCATTGTGCCATAATCTCCAATCTTAGCCCCTTTCCATGCATAATTTGCTCCAAATTTTGTTATTGTGAATCCTTTTTCATAGTTGAAGATTATCGGGCGAAGCATGAGACGCATGAAGCTTCTCTCTTTGCTTAAAGGAATATATACCTTGCCTTTTCCATAACTTATAATGTAG
>CAZTDS010000028.1:0-14514 GCA_964612535.1 uncultured Thermoplasmatales archaeon | reverse complement strand
ACTACAACAGACATTAATAATAGGCGGGATAACTGTAAAAGCAGAACTAAACGACCCCTTAAATAAGGTTGATAGGGTAGAGTATTATCTTACAGGACCAGACTTTTATGATTATGAGCCAAGAGAAGTAGATTCTTCTCCTCCATATGAATGGGAATGGAATGATAAAGCCTTGGGACAATATGAAGTAGCAGTGGCTGCCTATTATGGAAATGCAGGAGCTGTGGCAGTGGATAAAATAGAATTATACATAATAAATCCATTCCCTGCTCCTGCTGCCTCCTTGCATAAATAAGGTAGTATGCTGTCAAGCCCTTTTCTTTTTCTGGCGGCATCTCCAGCAAGGGATAGGATACCAAAAAATATGAAAATTATGGTTTATGCCACAAAGCGTTTTTTTATAAAATCTTTAAATTGATAAATGTTACTAAAATGATGGGAAAAATAGCATCCATGTGTGTTATGACAATATGCATCTTTTCATTGGTTAATGCTTCTATTCTTGAAAAACCTCAGTGGAAAAAAGGAGATTACTGGCAGTATGCAATGAAAACTCTTGGAGGCGAGAAGGAAGAAATATTATCCATTACAATTTTAGGTAGAGAAAATATAACTGTTGGTAACATCACATATCGCTGTATAGTGGTTAAGTCAAGCGGTGTTAAGGAAGAAGTATATTATTATGATGAGAAAAACTTAACCATCATAAAGAAAATACTCTATAATGATGAAGGAAATAAGGAGATAATTTATGAGTCACCACAACCTTCGCTTATTCAATACCCAATATTTGTTGGAAAGAAATGGAATATAACCATCGATTACGAAAACAATTCCGTGACTCTGTTCATGGAATGTATAGGAATAGAGAAAATATCGACGAGGGTAGGTACGTTTAACTGTTATACTATAAGAGCAGATTACATTTTTAATGAAACCTCTTCCAGTCCTTACGTTTACCAGATTATTTATGTTTCCAGTAGTGTAGGGAATGTAGTAAAAACAGAAATGTACGGAAATAATACACTTGTAAGCTATACTGAGCTAATATCATTTCATTATAGTGGCTATGTAGAAGAGCAGAATTACACAATTGTATTAGTGATAGCTATTGCTTTTATTTTCATTTTAACGCTTGTTTTGTACAAGATTAAAAAATAGGCCATCTAAGGCATATGCACACTATTCTTTTTTCATGCCAATCTATATGGACTAATAATAAAGAATGTTCCCTTTCATATCTTATCCATTTCCTTTTCTTCTGTGTTAATTTCATAGGCGTGATGAATTGGATTGTGGAAATTTTTTGGACTCTACATATAAGCAAAAATATCCAAATAGTTTTAATAGCTGTATTTATTCAAAACAGATGGATTATCTCATAGATATCGCAAAGGAAGCGGTGGAGGCGATTGAAAAGGCAATTAGAAAGGTGGCGAAAGAAAATTTTGGTAAGGAAGTTGCAATGGGTGCAGATGGAACACCCACACTTTATATAGATAAGGTTGCAGAGGATGCTGCCCTCGAAGTAATTGGCAAGGAAGCAAATGTGCTTTCTGAAGAAGCAGGTTACATTGACAATGGAAAGGAATATACTTTTGCCATCGACCCCATAGATGGCACGAGAAATGCGGCACATGGCATACCATTTTATGGCATCTCCATAGCAATTGGAAGAAAAAGTGTGGAAGATGTGGAATATGGCATAGTTAAAAATATACCAAGTGGCGATGTATATGAGGCGATTAAAGGAGAGGGGGCGTATCTCAATGGCAGGAGAATAGAAGTAAGCAAAGATTATTCAGATATAATTTATATCCTTACTCTGGGCGAGTCGGGCAATGAAAAGACATGGAAGCTCGTGAAATTCAACACCATCCGTGCAATGGGGGCTGCCGCCATAGAGATGTGCCTTGTTGCCTGCGGGGCAGCCCACGCTTATTTCATGCCTAAAGAAAGTTTGCGTATCACCGACTTTGCAGCTGGCTGTCTCATTGTGAGAGAGGCGGGCGGAGAAGTATATAATGCAAATGGGGAAGTTTTAAATGTCCCATTCAATTTGAAAGTAAGGAGCAGTGTGCTTGCAGTCGCATCCCGCAAAATAGCGGAGGCGTTGTTATGAAATGGGGACTGATATGCAAGCCATCTGAAAAATCGTTTGCAATAGGCAAAAAGATTTATGAGATGCTTAATGGGGCATTACTTGAATATAAAATAGCAGAGTATATGGGGAAAAAGGGATATTCGATAGAGGAAATAGGGAAAAAAGCAGATGCAATAATAATCGTTGGAGGCGACGGAACAATTTTGATGACTTTACAGCACACAGATAAGCCCATCTTTTCAATAAATACGGGGAGAATCGGCTTTCTAACTGAAATAGAGTCGGCAAAGGCGGAGGAGGCGGTGGAGAAATTAAAGAAAGGAGAGTATCATATTGAGGAGAGGATAAAACTTTCTTCAAAACTCGGAAAGAAAAAACTGCCAGATGCAGCAAATGAAATTGCCATACATACTGCAAATGTTGGAAAAATTCTATTGCTTAAACTGTATGTCGATGGAATTCTCACACAATCCTTCTATGGAGATGGCTTAATAATCTCAACGCCAATGGGTTCGACAAGCTATGCATTAAGCGTAGGTGGCCCTGTTGTTGATCCAACCCTCAAAGTTTTTGTTATTGCCCCCATAGCTCCTTTTCGCCACTTAGCGTCGGCTCTTGTAATTCCATCAGATAAAAAATTGAAAATAAAAGTTGAGAGGCCAGCAAAAATTGCAATAGACGGCATCCATACCTTCGATTTTCCTCCGGGCAGAACTTTATCCATTGAGCAATCCGATGTGGCTGCCAAATTCATAAAGATAGATAATAATTTTTATCGCAAAATATATCGCAAATTAAGTTTCAGATACCCGAAAAGTCTGTAAAATGAGGATAAGAGGAATAGAAAGAAAATGTCTGGATGCAATAAAAGAGGCAGCTAAGGATTTGCATCCAAATGAATTCCTTGCCATGCTATCAACGGGAAGAAGAAAGGATGTTATAAGTGAGCTTATCCTGCTCCCTCAAATGACATATGGCAAAAGGCATGCAACTTTTAACATATACATGGCTCCATTTGACAGAAGCATTGTGGGCACTGTGCATTCCCATCCAAGTGGAAATCCAAGACCTTCTGAGGGCGATTTAACAACTTTCCAGAAACATGGGAGGGTGCACATAATCATTGCCTATCCATATGAAGATGATACATGGAGAGCTTACGATTATACGGGCAAGGAGATCAAACTCGAGATTGTGTATTAAGAATTGCAAATATTTTATATCCTTATGCCAATAAATCTCATGGAAGATGTTATTGAAATGCTAAAAGAAGCAAAGAAAAAGGATGCAAATTTTGATAGAATTCTTGGCTCAATGTGCACAGTGCCTCATGAAATGGCGAAAAAAGCATACAATATGTTTATTGAGACAAACCTCGGCGATTATGAACTTTTTAAAGGCACAAAAGAACTGGAAAACAGAGCCATAGAATGGATAGCAAAGCTGCTGCACGCTCCTCCAGGCTACGCTGGCCTCCTTACATCTGGCGGGACGGAAAGCAATATTACGGCGCTGTGGATATTTAAAAAATTGAGCGAGAAGAGGGAAGTTATACTGCCAAAGCAGGCGCATTTCTCATTTGAAAAAGCTGCCTCACTACTCGATTTAAAATTGAAGGTTGTGGAATGCGGGCATTTTATGAGGGCAAGGGATGTTAAAAAATATGTTTCTTCCTCGACGGCCTGTATTGTAGCAATAGCAGGAAATACAAATTATGGTTATATTGATGAAATTGAGGAAATTGCAGAGATATGCAGTGATGAAAACATTTTTATGCATGTTGATGCCGCCTTTGGTGGCTTTGTTGCACCCTTTGTAAGTAAAAAAATAATAGATTTTCGGGCAAAGATTAGTAGCGTTAGCGTTGATGCCCACAAAATGGGTATGGCATGCATACCGTGTGGCTTTTTATTACTCAGAGACAAAAACTGGATCGAGGAGATAAAGGTGAGGAGCAAATGCACCCATACACGCTTTCAAGCTACACTACTCGGCACACGGCCTGGCGCTGCGGCAGCGGCGGCTTATGCCGTTATGCACCATCTTGGCTATGAAGGGTATAAAAGAATAGCAGAGAAATGCATGGAAAATACGAGGTATATGGCAGATTTGCTTAAAAGAAATGAAATAGAATATGTGGAGCCAGAACTTAACTTAATAGCTATAAAAGTTAAGGGAGCAGCAGAGGTTGCAACAAGGCTGAAAGAGGCTGGCTGGTATGTTGGTTTTGATGAGGAGAGCGGGATAATAAGGATTGTTGTTATGCCGCATGTAAGCAGGGAAATGATTAATAAATTTGTTAAGGATTTGAGGAAGGTGATGAAATGAAAAAATTGATTGAATCACTTCAGAAAGCACCGATTGTAAAGAAAGGAGAGTATAATTATGTTGTGCATCCCATAACAGATGGCATTCCATTTATAGAGCCGGATTTGCTTGAAGAGATTGTGGATGAAATAATGGCAAGGATGCCACCATGCAAACGTATAGTTACAATGGAGGCAATGGGAATACCAATTGCAACTCTCCTCTCGATAAAAACCGGCATTCCATTTACAATAATAAGGAAAAGAAAATATGGATTGCCTGGCGAGAGAGAAGTTATTCAGAAAACAGGATATTCCGAGACAAAACTTTACATAAATGGGCTTAATGAGGGAGATGAAGTTGTAGTGGTTGATGATGTTGTGAGTACTGGCGGAACTCTAATAGCAGTTGTTGAAAAATTAAAGGAAATGGGGGTAAGAGTTAAAGGAATTTTTATTGCAGTAGGCAAAGGAAAAAAGGAAGAGATAGAGAAAAGAATAGGTATGAAAATTGAAACCCTCGTGAATATAAAGGTGGAAGATAATGAAGTTAAAATATTATGAAATTGATGAAAAAAAATTGTTGAAAGCAGCAAAAAATGGCAAAAAGATTGCAATAAAAATGCCAGAAGGGCTGCAGCCATATGCAGCGGAAATAATGAAATTTTTAAAGGAAAATGGTATCGATGCATCCTTTCTCGCTGATTCGTGTTATGGGGCATGTGATTTTAAAAGAATTGAGGGTATCGATAGAATAATATGTATTGGCGAGGCTGAAATGCCATATCTGAGAAAAAAATATTCTCCTCCCGTAACATTCATCGAAGCCTTTTATCATTTCGATGCTGAAATTGTTGGAAAGGCAATACCTCTGCTTGAAGAAAACAGGATAGGGCTTGTAAGCATAACACCCTTCATTCATAAAATCAATGAATGCAAAAAATATCTTGAGAGTAGGGGATATGAGGTTTTTATTGGCGGGAAAAGCAGGAGAATGAAATACGATGGACAGATACTTGGCTGCGATTTCACTCCAGCAATGGAAATTGCCGCAAATGTTGATGTTTTCCTTTTTATAGGGGATGGAATGTTTCACCCCGTCGCCCTTTTTATTGCCACAAAAAAACCGGTTGTTGCATTGAATCCAATAGGTGGCGAGGTATTGAGGAAAGAAATTACAGATGCTGCCGCAAAAATCGTAAGGCAGAGATATGCTGCAATTGCAAAGGCAATGGATGGTAAAAAAATCGGCATAATTATGGCGGAGAAAATAGGGCAGCGCCGCCCCCAACTTGCAAAGGCGTTGAAGAAAATGGCAGAAAAGGCGGGAATGGAAGCATACATCGTTATTGCAGATGAAATTGATGATAAGCTAAATTATCTGGATTTCGATTTTTATATTTCGACAGCCTGCCCGAGGGTTGCGATAGATGATGCTGCAAAGTTCAAAAAACCTGTACTTACGCCTATCGAATTTCAGATTATGATAAATGAGAGACAGTGGGAAGATTACGAGTTTGACCAGATTGTTTAAATATTTATGCAGAGGATTTTTTCTAAGGTATAACTCCTTGAATTTCCAGCATTGTCGTAGGCAGTGGCTGTTAAGCTATGAACGCCAAGAGTTGGATTCCACTCCCATTTATATGGTGGGCTATATATGGGATAGGTGCTTCCATCCGCCCCCACTTCCACTCTCTGCACACCTGAGTGAGCATCTGATGCCGTCACTTCTACAGTTATCTTTCCAATGACAACCGCATCATACGGCAGGAAAAGGAGAGGAATAGGCGGCAAAACTTCCTTGCCAAACAGATTTATATAAACATAGCCATCGAGTGGGCGGGAAATATATACAGAAGGTGGTTGCTTGTCAATGGTAAAGTTGCCGGAAATTGCCCTACCAACATTCCCCGCATCATCCGTGGCAGTAATCTTGATTTTGTAGGTTCCGTCATCCCAATCCTTTATGTTGAGGGTATACCTTCCTGTATTGCTGTGGTTTGTTGCTATTTCATGCCATGCTCCATCGTAGTAATAAATTCCTATTGTGCCATCAAGGTTATCATCAATGCTGTCATATGCCTCCCATTCTATTTCCATGTAATCTGTTCCATATGCCTTTCCTTCCACTGGCTGTTTTATTATGATCGTGGGAGGAGTGTTATCCAGAATGAATTTGTTAGAAATCGCCATGCCAGCATTCCCCGCATCATCTTTTGCAAGTATTTTAATCATCGCCTCATCAGAATCCTGAAAGCCATATGTATTCCACATATATGAGCCCGTGTTGTTTAATCCGTTTGCCACCTCCACCCATGTTGAGCCGTTGTCATAAGAATAATATATGCTTATGTTTCCATCCAGATTTTCATCAACGCCATCGCTCGCATTCCATTTTATCTCATACTGCTGCTTTACAAATCCGCCATCCGGCTGGATTATGGAGACGGAAGGTGGCGTAGCATCATATTTTATTGTGGCATTCGTAATCAATTCATTTCCTGCTTTATCCACAGCCCTAAAATAGAGTATGTGTTCTCCCTCCATATTTAGTGAGAAGAAGCCGTCATAATCCTGCCATCCTCCCTCATCTATCTTGAAATTTAATTCTTCAATCCCGCTGGTTGCATCACTCGCATATAATGAAATTTCAACATTGCTCACATACCATCCATTTTCACCATCCGGTGAGGAAGGATTGAATTCATATGTTATGGAGGGCGGAGTCGTATCTACGCATACATTAACTTTCGAGATTCTTCCAGCATTTCCATTTATATCAACTGCATAGCATTCAAGCAGATGATTTCCTTCTGTTAAATTAAAGGAAAAGAGAGCGTTGCTGCTGTTATATGAAATGCCATCTATTGTGTAATTTACATATGAAATGCCGCTATCATCTGTTGCATTTATTGTAATCGTAACATTGCTCACATACCACCCATTATTGCCAGATGTGCCAGAAATGGTAATATTTACAGTTGGAATAAACAAGTCGATTTCATTCATTAAAGGATATGAATCACTGCCGTTTCCACATGGAAGAATATAGGGTGTGTCGCCTACACCATCTCCATTTCCATCATTGCCATCATAATCATCCCAGTAATTTCCCTTTTGAATGCTGTCGTTATGCCATATATTGCTGCCATAATCGCATGCATTTATGGCATTTCCAATAAAATTATTCAGGAAAATTTTATTATTGATGCCACCAGCATCTATGCCATAGCTATTATTAATAAAATTGCATCTCGTAACAGTATTGTTATCTCCTCCTATGTGCAATCCATAATTAATACCATGTATGGAGCATGAATAAATTATGCATGATGATGCATTCAGCAGTATGCTATTTCCAGCCCCTTCAATTTCCAGATTTTTTATTGTTGTTCCATTTGCCTTCACCACTACACTTCCATTTATAATTGGCCTATTTCTGCCAATAATGTGCAAGGTTTTATTCACTGTTACTTTTTCATGGTACATTCCATCGAAGATATATACCGTCCCATTTTCTGCCACACCATTTATTGCATCCATTATGCTTGAAAAATGGGTGGCATTCCATCCTTCTGTCGCCTCGTTATAATCATCATCTACATATACCACAGAAGGCATATCATCTGCATTTATACCATGGAGTGTGAAAAATGATGCTACCACAGCTACTGCAAGTAATATTGCAATCTTTTTCATGAATATGTAAGAGGAAGTCAAACATAAATTTTATTATCGCTTATAACTTAACCAACATGGAAAAATTTGAAAGAATGAAAAAACTTGAGGAAAGAATAGAAGAAAATCTTAAGCATGTGAAGCACAAAATAGCAATTTTAAGCGGCAAGGGAGGTGTGGGAAAAACAACTGTTGCAGTAAATCTTGCCTATGCTCTTGCCATGAAGGGCTATGAAACGGGCTTGCTCGATGCCGACATACATGGCCCAAATGTGCCAAAAATGCTTGGAATAGAGCATGAAGGAGTGTATGGAGATGAGGAGGGAATGGAACCAATAAAAGTTGCTCCCCATCTAAAGGCAATATCCCTTGCCCTGATGCTTGAAAAAGACGCCCCTGTGATATGGCGAGGCCCCCTCAAAATGACAGCAATAAAGCAGTTTATAGGAGAGGTGAAATGGGGCAACCTCGATTTCCTTATTGTGGATTTGCCTCCCGGCACAGGGGATGAACCGCTAAGCATAGCCCAGTTAATAAAGCAGAGTAATGCAATCGTTGTAACAACACCTCAGGATGTAGCCCTACTCGACAGCAGAAGAGCGGTGAATTTTGCCCGCCATCTCGGCATGAATGTGCTGGGCATAATCGAAAACATGAGTGGCTTCCGCTGCCCCCATTGCGGAAAAGAAATAAACCTCTTCAAGGTGGGCGGCGGCGAGCAGGCGGCGAAGGAAATGAACGTGGATTTTCTTGGCAGGATACCGATAGATGAAAAAATTGTTGTGGACGGCGATGTTGGAAAGCCATTTGTTACGGAACAGAATGAAGCCTCCAAAGCTTTCATGAAAATTGTTGAAAGGGTGGTGAAAAAGCTCGGGATGTGAGTTATTCATACAGTCCGTGTTTGTAATGCCTGTATAATCTCTTTATTTGCTTATCATAAGAAATCCACCTTTCACGCCATTTTGGGTTAATGCTGCCAAGTTCATGAAGCACAATCTCTCTTATCTCCTTACTTTCTATCTCATCTTTATCAACTTCCTCCACCTTTTTTGCTATATTTCTCGCTATTTCAGGAGTGGCTCCGCTTTTAATTGCTGAGACAACAATCTTCTCCGGAATGAATTCCTCTTTTCTCCCATCCTTTTTAATAACAAATTTTGGCATGACTTAACATGATTTGAAGAAAAATAAATGTATTGATTCTGCATTATTCTTTAATGCGATTTGCCTTCATTGCCGTCGCAATCATTCTTCTTGCTCCCGCCGCCATGGCATGCAAAGACGTTATCGTCATGAATGAGGGTACTGCCGGCGATTATACCCTTTTTATGAAGATTCGCGATCCCTCCCGCCCTGGCCTGCAGGTTTTATTCATGGTTGATAAAGGATATGAATACACATATCATCATCCGTGGAAGGGATATAACATTCCTTATACCATAAAACACAAACTAATTGGCGTTGCTACCATAGATGATGTCCCTCCAAACATAATAAAGGCAGGCATGCTCATGAGCGATGCAGGAATAGCATATGGCGACGCAGATAGCCCCACCCTCTGGGTTAATCCTTCCCGTTATGCATGGGATGATTTTGACTGGTTGAGATATGCGGCGCAGAATGCAAGCAGCGTGGATGAAGCAGTGGAAAAACTTGAAGAAGTAAAAAACATGCATGCTCCAGGCATAGGAGAAAATCTGTTTGTTGTTAGCGCTGACAAGGCATATGTTATAGAGGCAGATGCCTTCCATTTTGTTTCGGAGGAGGTTAAAGATATTGCTGTAATGTCAAATTATCCGAAGCAGCTATGGTATAGCAGGTGGCTGAAGAAAATTTTCATTGCCTCAAATTTTGATAGAGTTTATGAAGGCAACGTTAGAAAATGGCAGACTGTGAGGCTTGGAAGTTTATGTGGTATAAAAGTATTAAAAATAGGGGAAGACTGGATACTTGTTAAACAAATGCCTGGCGGGGAAAAAATAAAAATTGAAAAAGGAAGGGGGGCAAAAGTTGGCTACTATTATGTTGAACTTGAGGAAAGTGATGGAAAAACAGCGAGAATAAAAGTTTGCTATGAATACTATGCATGGGAGAACAAAATTCTTGAAAAACTCCGCCAGAAATATGGAGCAATAACAGTAAGAGATTTAATGAATCTATCTCGCCTTCATTCAGAAGATTTGAATGGATTGAGGGGTTTATGTGAGGGGGAGAAAAAAGCGACGATGATTTTTAAGTTATGCAGGAATGGAATATATGCTGCATGGTTTGCTCCTGATCAATGCGTTTCCATATTTGTACCGGTTCATATGTGCGATACAACCATCTATGAGGCATATAAAAATGGTGAGGCAGCAGAACTTGCCCTAACCCTCCTTACCAAATTCGGGCACGATGGTGTGAATTTTGGAAGCATTGAGAGCGTTTTTATAAAAGAGAATGAAAGGATGGAAACACTCGCCGCCCAGCATCGGGAAAAGAAGGCAGAGATTTTAACAAGCGTAGATACAGAAATGCAGCGGCAGGCAATAATTATGGAAAAGTTGTATTTGAATGCGGATAGCGAGGAAAGAGAGTTGATAAAAAGGTTGTGGCAACAGGATTATCATGAAACGCTGAGCAATATATATCGTAACATAAACAGATTCGATGATTACGGTAAAGAAATGCTTGCAAGCATAGCATTGAGCATAGCAAAAATTAGAGTGGATGTGGAGGCAGCGGTAAATGGAAGTGATTTGAGAAAGGAATACAGCAAAGCAGAAATTCTCTTTCAGAAAGGAAAATACAAGGATGCAGTTGGTGTTGCTAAGGAAATTTATGAGAAGAGCGATGAAAAACTCTTCGGCATAAAATACGAAGAGGAAAAAAGCAACGAGGAGCAAATTGTTCTGGCAGGAGCCGCAATAATCTTTATTACAATAATTTTAATCCTCATGAAAAAGCCTAAAACAAAGGAGTAGTTGAGAAAATATTTAAATCTCAAACTTTAAAAATTTACTCCAAATATTCATTTGCCAGAGAAGATGAAATAGAAGGAAGATTTGCATTTATTTTCAAATCTTACTTCCTAACCCTACAAATATTTTCTCGGATCCGCTATTTTTCCCTCTATGGCGCTTGCTGCAACGGTTGCGGGAGAAGCGAGATATACCTCCGCTTCCTTTGAGCCCATCCTGCCTTTAAAATTCCTGTTTGTTGAAGTTATTGCCACCTCTCCGCTTGCCAAAATTCCTTCATGGGCTCCGAGGCATGGGCCGCAGCCCGGATTCATTACAACTCCTCCTGCCTGGAGGAAAATATCGATGAGCCCTTCATGCAAAGCTTGGCGATATATTTTCATTGAAGCAGGGAAGATAAGGAAACGAACCCCATCTGCAATCCTTTTTCCTTTCAATATCTGGGCAGCGATTCGCAAATCCTCTATTCTTCCATTTGTACATGAACCCAATACAGCCTGATTTATCTCCTTTCCCTCCACATCCTTTATGCTTTTGACATTGTCAACGCTATGCGGACAGGCTATTTGAGGTGTTAGATTACTCACATCAAACTCAAACTCTTTCTCATATGGGCCATCATTGTTTCCGCCAAATAAAGCAGCTTTCGCTCCCATTTCCATTGACATATTTGCCATGGTTATCTTATCAGCTACCGCCATATCCTCAACTATACCATAGTATTCACATGCTTTATAGTTGGCTCCATCTGCTCCAAGCTCACCTATTATGTGCAGGATAATATCCTTTGCAAAAACACCTTTTGGCAAATTACCTGTTACCTCTATTTTATATGTCTCTGGCACCTTCAACCATATCTTACCAGTAGCCCACACAGCAGCCATTTCTGTTGCTCCTATGCCCGTCGAAAATGCCCCCACAGCTCCATAGCTTGTGGTGTGGCTATCTGTTCCTACAATAAGCATATTTTTATCAGCATGCCCCTCCTCAATCATCACCTGATGGCATATTCCATAGTTTATGTCATAAAAGTTTTTGATGCCATGCTTTTTGACAAATTCTCTTATTTTTTTGTGATTCTCCGCTGTCTTTATTGTATTAGCCGGCACTCTATGGTCGAGAATGATAACAATTTTATCCGGAATTTTTAATGGAGCCCCAATTTCTTCGAATTTTTTTATCACAAGCGCCGCATTATCATGACTCATTGCTTTGTCAATGCTTGCCTCGACAATATCTCCTGCCTCAGCTTTCATTCCGCTTTTTTCAGACAAAATTTTCTCCGCAAGCGTCATTCTTTCAACCTCCTTACAACATCAAGCAAAGTGCCATCTCTATATTCTATAAGCGCCACAATTTCATCATCAAAGCGAGGTTCTTTTGGCTTGCCGACGAGGCTTATCGCCTTCTTATACAATTCCTCAATATCCACAATCTCCATTTTTCCTTTAACAGCCTCGATTAAATCCTCCCTCCTTGGATTAACTGCTATCCCTCTATCTGTTACAACAACATCGACTGTATCGCCAGGTGTTGAGACAGTTGTTACCTCCTCTCTTATAACAGGAACTCTTCCTCGCAACAGAGGCACGGTTATTATTGTTATATCGCTTCCTGCGGCAGCGTCCTGATGCCCGCCTATTCCATGTAAAAGCAATCCATCAGAATGAGTATTGACATTCACGTTGAAATTTAAATCCACTTCAGTTGCTCCCAAAAAGCATGCATGCTGCCTATTAACGACGCATCCACATGTATGGGGGTCGCCGAACATAATATGGCTTACTTCGACATGGTCATCATCCTTAGCTATCGACTCCACTGCTCTCAAATCAAAACTCTGTCCATCGAGGATTTTTCTTATGGTGCCATCATGCAGCATATCAACAACAAAGCCAGTGATGCCACCCATTACAAAATCTCCGACGATGCCATGCTTCTTCATGTATTCATGCAGGAACTTTGTTACAGCCAAACTTATGCCCCCCGCCCCCGCCTGGAAGGAAAAGCCATCTTTTATTGCACCTGCTGCAGCAAGGAATTTGACGACATTTTTTGCGATGTTAAGACGGGCGGGGCTACGGGTTATCTGCATTGTACCAGTTTGAATCCCGCTCGGATCGCCTATGGCATCCACCTCAACAACATAATCAACGTAAATTTGGGGAATGGAAATTGGTGTGACAGGATAGGGTTGCAGGTTATCGGTAACAACAACAACATTATCAGCATGCATGGCATCTGCATAAGCAAAGCCCATTGCTCCAAAAGCAGATTTTCCGAGCATTCCATTGCAATTTCCATATTCATCAGCTATCGAAGCTGCAATGAAAGCAACATCAACGTGAAGTTCACCGCTTCTAACAGCCCTCGCCCTCCCTCCATGGCTTCGCAGCACAACAGGCTCTTTCATTCCATGCCTCGAAACATACTCGCCAATCGGCCCATTAAGGCTACCTTCTATTGATGTTATTACGCCATTTTTTATATGCTCTATGAGTTTTTCATGAACCGGAAATAAGGCTGTTGGGGCGAGTTTTATATCTTTTATTCCCATTTTTGCAATGGTATCAACAACCATATTAACAACATAATCGCCGTTTCTCAGATGATGGTGAAATGAAATGGTCATTCCATCTTCCAGCCCCACTTTTTTTATTGCTTCTTTCAGTGATGGCAATAATTTTGTCTCGTCAGGAAAAACAGCCTTCAATGGGGGAGCATATCTTCTGCCAGTTGGCTTGAAAGAAAAAGGGCCATTGTATGGCTTATATTTTCTTCCCGCAATTTCCTCTGGCACTTCTCTCCCAACTGCATTTAGCATGAAGGAAAATATGGAGGGATTTATAAGGATAACCCTGTCCCAAATGAAATTAATGGTAAAGGTAAAGGCAGCCAAAAATATATATTGATTATTCAAACCCTTCTCCTTATGGCAAACAAAACCCATCCACAAGTGAGGGACGAGAATAATTGAAAGGATGATGGAATGAATTGTGAAAAATAGAATTTTTGTTAGAAAAGAAAAGCAATGCAGAAGAAGAAAAAGGCTCTATTCTTCTCTCCATTTTACAATATTCAAATCTCCAGGATAGCCATCGTAGAATTGAGGATCCGCACCCCATGGAAGGTTTTCAGTAAGTTTGAGAACCCACTTATCTGCAAATTCATAAGCTTCCTCTGCAGATATCCAGCCATCGTTGTTTCCTCCATACTCGCTACCAGTATCAGGATCTGTTCTTGCAAATGCTCCATCTTTGTAGCCAACTACGGGATCTGGTGGCGGATAACCTTTATATTTGCTCCATGCTCCAGTCTGATCAGCTAAGAAGTAAGTGAGCCAGCCACCATAGTTCACACCTTTCAATATCACAGATCCGGTTTTTTCATCGGACTTGCATGAAGTTATTATTACTCTATTTGGCTGAGCTAAGTATGATATTGCAGCACCTGATCCACA
>CAZTDS010000027.1:0-14537 GCA_964612535.1 uncultured Thermoplasmatales archaeon | reverse complement strand
ATATTCTCGACTTTTATATAGAAGGAGTTCTTGACAAGGTGGATGTTGAAAGAATAAAAAGCAACGATTTCAAAGTGGTTGTTGATTGTGGAAATGGAGCAGCATGCTATACAATGCCTTATTTGGTGGGCCAGATGGCAAATGTTATATCTCTAAATGCTCAGCCAGATGGTAATTTTCCGGGAAGGGAGCCGGAACCAACAGAGGAAAATATAAAAGACTTGATGAGGACAGTGAAGGCAGTTAATGCAGATTTGGGAGTGGCGTATGATGGTGATGCAGACAGAGCTGTATTTGTTGATGAAAAAGGCAATTTTATTCACGGAGATAAATCTCTGGCGATAATGGCTGGATATATGGTGGAAAAGCAAAGAGGAAAAGTCGTTACACCCGTCTCAACATCAAGTTGCGTTGAGGAGTATGTTAAGGCGAGAGGTGGCGAAGTGGTTTATACAAAAGTTGGTGCTCCAATAGTGGCAAGAAAAATGGTGGAAGTGGATGCTGTTTTTGGTGGAGAAGAAAATGGCGGCCTCATGTTTCCATCTCATCAATATTGCCGTGACGGAGGTATGGCAACTGCTGCAATGCTTGAACTTCTGGCTAAGAAGGGCAGGAGTCTTTCGGAGTTAATTGCAGAAGTACCATCCTATCACCTTATTAAAACAAAGGTGAGATGTGAAAATAACAGAGAAGTGATGGAGAAATTGAAGGATGCGATTAAAGGAAAAGTCGATTATACCGATGGCATAAAAGTTTATACAGAACGCGGCTGGGTTCTTATCCGTCCTTCGGGCACAGAGCCGATCATAAGGATATATGCTGAGGCAAAAAAGCGGGAGGATGCAGAAAAACTGGCAGATAAATATAAAAAATTAGTGGAAAGCCACCTTTAATTGCATACCTCTCTCGTTTTAACAGCCACACCCCTTTCAAAATCAAGCATCTCATCTCTGTTCATAAGGCACTGCCCTACAGCAAGCAATTCATCCTCCTTGCTTACAATAAGAACCTCATCATAGGGGCGAATTTCCCTGCATGCATCCACAACAAACTTTGCAAAAACATTCCTTCCTTCTTTTATGAAAGGCTCGGCTTCATCGCCTACAACAACTCTCATCTTTGGATATGAAAAGAAGCGATGGAGGCGCCGCCCTCCCTCTGCTTTAAGGGTGAAAAAACCATCTGATGCGCGCATCGAAACAACATGCTTTCCATTGCAATAGACATTTCTTATTTTGCCCGTTGTTTTTGACTTCCTAATTCCTATTTTTCCGTCAAACAGGGCGTCTCCAGCCCCTTTTCCAAACTGGTAGTTCGCTATGCTTTTTATTTTTCTGATGTCATAATCCTCGCTTTTTCTCCCAATTTCATTCAGCGATACAATCTTTAATTTCCTGTAAAATCTACTGCACATTCTTGCAGCCATTTTTCTGCTCTCCTCATCTGTCTCCAAAGGAAAAACTGATTGCGCCACGGGGTAAATTTCATCTAATTCAAGCGGAATAGCTCCAAAAGGTGTTTCAATAATGCAGTTTGCCTCTAATTTTTTCATCCATTCGTTTTTGCTACTGTATGGTTTCTCCATTTCAGCAAAAATTACACTCTTATCAAAAAAAGGAATGTATCTCTCCATTACTCTTTTACGTAATCTATAGGCTATGGGACGATGCATGGAAAATCTACCCGTATATATAAATGCCCTCTTTTTGGAAATATTTTCCCATTTCTCAAGCCATTTTTTCTCGCCTGCTATCACTTCCATTGCTTCCTGTAGCGAGGGATGACATGCTGCCCTCTGCTCAGCTAACTCCCATAGAGTGCCATGCTTTATTGCCTGCCTTATTCTTTTCATCTCCGCCAATGTTTGCCAGAGATTGTGCAGGGCAATGTTCCTCGTTTTTTCCTCTTCATCCATCTCCTTTAAATCATCCACATTGTACTTACTACATACAGGGCAACAACAGGGCAGTTCATCCATTTCATTTAATCGGAGTGTTTTGTCGGGAAATATAAGGCGTTCATCTTTCGCATATTTTATGTAGGAGGCAGAGTCAAACAAGTCGCAGCCCAGCAGAACAGCCATAGGAAACACTACTGGATGACCCGCTCCAAAAAGATGGACGGGCTTTGAAGGTGGCAACTCCTTTTTACTGGCTATTATTATCTCTGCAATATCAGCGAATTTCTGATTCTCCATTAATGGGACAACTCCGCCAATAGGATATACATCTGCCCGCAATTTAGCAAGTTGTTTGGCGCAATACCTCCGCAAATCTTCATATACTCCCCCCTGGACGGTGCAGGCGAGCAGCATTTTTCCCTTTTCCTTCACACTTTCCCTTGCTCTTTTTAGTGTTTCAGCCACCTCCTTTTTTACTTCCTCATATTCGCTCTCTTCTGAAAAAATATCGAGAATTGTTCCTATATCACTGCCTATATCACGCTGAAATTTAACAATTTTTATTGGATCAATCTCTATACCATACATATACATCTGGAATGAGCCAGAATCTGTCATTATAGGGCGATTGAAATTGAGGAGAGAATGCAAACCCTCCTTCAATGCCCTGTTCCTGAGTTTTTCATCGTTGTATATGATATACGAATTTGTTATCAAAGCCTGTGCTCCCATTTCAAGCATTTCATTTGGATGAACTGGCATAAAATGAGGATTTATTACTGGCAGAATGGTGGGTGTGCTTATTCTGCCATGTGCCGTTTCAAGAATTCCTATCCTTGCTAAGCCATCCCTTGCTTTTATTTCAAACATATGGATATAAGCGAGGAAAGTTATAATGTTTTGTTATTTTTCCATTTTCAAAAATTCTCTTAGTTCCATCGCCACCTCCTCTGGCTTTTTCTCCAGTATAACCTCTTCATGGAGTTTCTCAAAAAACATGCAATCATTTCGATAATACTTCACCATGTTCTGTCGGGTTATGCATCTAAAATGAGGCGGGATAGAATCATCGAAGGAGGCATAGATGGCAATATTGAAACTATTTCTGCCGATACTTGCATAATATGAAATAATCTTTTCAAGAACAGAGGCAATATTCGATATGTTGTCTTTCAAAGAGCCTTCAACTACGCCCACAACCTCATTGAAGCCAAAGGGAGCAAAAGGGGTGAAAATTTCTATGTTATTAATGCTGCCCACAAACCTCTCGCTTTTAATTTCCTCATGAACATATTCTTTAAATGCATTTTTATCCTCCATTACCTTTTCCATGTATGTCGTTGGATGCTCACTTGCCACAACCTGCATATGCGGATGCAAAATGCTGGCGCCCGCTGGCATCATATAGTTCCAGTTTATGGAAAAATATTTTGCTTTTTCATCCATTTCCCTAACCTTTTCAAGATATTTCATGCAAAGCTCAAGATTATTTTCTATCATTGTGGCGTTAAAGTCACCGGGCTTTATGTAATGTTTTTTGAAGGCGCATACAGCGCTGTGGGCAGCATATGGATTTATGTTTGGAAAGAGAAAGGCATACTCATTTTCAAGCATTTTTTCCCCAAAAATTTTTTCATCGAACTTTGCCAGTTTTTCAGGCATGCAGAAAACGCACGGCTTGTTTATCACCTCATCAAAGTTTTCTATAGATGTGATTTCCAACCCCACTCTTGCCATTATTCTTACTCTCCTTTTCCAGAAACTGTCTTTTCTCACCTCAATCGTTTTCTCCTCTCCAAGAACCGTGGCTTTTTCAATCCATTTCTGGAACATATCTGGTATATTGCCTTTATTAAAAATTCTTCTCTTTCATCGCCTCCAGTATTTTTTCAACAACTTTTTCTGGAGGGATATTGGTTGTATCGATTACAGCGTCATAAATGGAGGTGTCGTTCAAATCTATGCCATAGAATTTCATATATCTCCTCCTCTCGCTCTCTTCCCTTTCCTTCACTTCCTTCCTTTTTTCGAAAAAATCTCCTCCTTCTCTCTCAATTATCCTCCTTATTCTTTCCTTTTCATTGCAATCAAGCCATACCTTAAAGGCAGGTATTTTCTTTAAATGCGCAATCCATCCAGAGAGGCGCCCCTCCATGATAACATTGCCCTTTCTCACCAATTCTTCCTGCTTTTTGTCAAGTTCTACATCAATCTCCGGATGTTCCTCGCAGTATTTCTCAAAAAATTCAAGCGACATTTTATTTTTTTCAGCCATCTCCCTAAAAATCATACCTACATTAACATAATTTAAATTTAATCTTTCAGCAAGCATTTTTGCTACAGTAGTTGTGCCGCTGCCTGGCAGTCCGCTTATGGTGATTGTTCTTTTATCCATTTTAGCCTCAGGAGATATTGTATAATCTGTGTTAGAGGTATGGAGAGAAGCATGTAAAGGAGAATCCAGTTGGGGAAGAGCAAGGGGTTGTCAAAGAAGCTAACGTGGATATGCCAGGGAGTATCGAAGTAATGATGTAGCTTGGGCGTCATCAGGAAGTCCCATATCCATGTGAATATCGGAACAAATATGAGAAGGGTGATGGGCATTAAGCGCATCTGTTTTGATGAAATCTCGCTTTGCATTTTCATAATTTCCATCTGCATCTTCTGCATTTTTTTCATCATATGCTTGTTTTTACTTCTCATCGCTTCCCTGTATTTTTTCTGAAATTCTGCCACTATATGCTGCATTTTTGCCATTTCCACCCAGTTTGTTGTGAAGTGGCGAAGTATGGCGGAAATGATTATAACGATAGAGCCTGCAAGGAATATGGTTAATACCGGATATTTATAATTGAATCCAAAAATCGGGAAAAATATCGTGCCCACCGCATTGCCCAACGCCGCCCTGATGTTGGGGTCAAATATGATGAGTAAAGATAGCATGAGCAAAAGGAAGAATCCCATTGAAGATTGTTGTTTTGCCATTATCTCATCGATATATACGAAATTGTTTATATATTTTAGGAAATTCGCGGATTCAATAGCCGTAGAATGCGATTTCAAATTAAAAATATTTATAAGCAATGCAATATTTCCAACGCATGTATTATTTGGTCAAGATGGAGAACACCATTCGGATTCCCCCGGCATACATTGGTGAGGATTTGGAGGAAGTTAGCGAAAAGATTGTTAAAGAGACGTTTGAGGGAACAATGGATAAAGAATATGGATTAATAGTGCTTACAAGGAATGTAAAAAGAATTGGAGAAGGATACATTCTTCATGGAGACGGCGCCATATATCAACAGGTTGAATTTGAAGCCCTCACTTTTAAGCCAGAGATACATGAAGTTGTTGATGCTGTGGTATGTGATATTGTTGATTTTGGAGCATTCTGCCACATCGGCCCTTTAGATGCTCTTCTCCATAAAAGCCAGATTATGGATGACAAGGTTATAATAGATGTTGAGAATAAAAGGATGGAAGGGAAGGAAACAAAAAAAGTGCTTAAAGTGGGAGATGTTGTGAGGGTAAGGATTGTTACTGTATCATTAAATGAAATGAACCCGAGGGAGAGTAAAATTGGTCTGACAATGCGTCAGCCGGGTTTGGGCAAAGAGGAATGGAAGGAAAAAGATAAGGAGAAGGAGGAGAAGAAATGAAGGCATGCAGAAAGTGTCATGTGCTTACAAATAGAAGCACGTGTCCTTATTGTGGAGAACCCACTTCAGATAGATGGCAGGGATATTTGATAGTTATCGATGCCTCAAAATCCCAGATTGCTGAGAAAATGAAAATAAAGATGCCGGGCAAATATGCGTTGAAGGTTAGATGATGTATGTGCTTCCTGATGACAAGAGAGAAGAGTTGCGAAAACCTCTTGGCAGGGTTGTGAAAAAAATATCGAAAGATGAACTTAAAGGCAGGATTGTTACTGTTGGAGATATGGTTACAATGGTGACAAGAGAGGAGGGCATTATACCAGATATATCCATAGTTGATTACAAGATTGAGCGGAAAGAATATAAAGGGGAAAAATTTCATGCTCAGAAAACGATAAAGGTGAAAAACCCCGCTGGTATGATAACGAGGGAGTTATGGAATGCCATAGCCACTGCATATGCATTAAATGAAAAGGTGTTGATCGAGGTGGATGGAGAAGAGGATATGGCTGCTCTTGCCGCCATATATCTTGCTCCTGAAAACACAACAGTAATATATGGCCTCCCCTCTAAGGGGATGGTAATAGTGAATGTGGGAGAAAGGGAAAGGAAGAAAGTTGGTGAATTCCTGAAGGAAATAGAGGGATGAAGATGGAAATAGAAGTGGAAAATAGAAGGGAAAACAAGTTGCTTGAAAGAGAAGAGATAGAATTCATTGTTAAATACGAAGGAGCAACACCACCCCGCCATAAAATAAAGGAGGCATTAAAGAACCATCTTAATCTTAGCGGCTACATTGTGATACACAAAATCCAGCCATTCTTCGGCATGATGCAGGCAAGGGTATATGCAAAAGTATATCCATCCGAAGCCGTGGCGAGGCAGGTAGAAGAGGAATATATCCTGAAAAGGAATGCCAGGAAAGCTGGCGAGGCAAAACAGCAGCAGGAGGCGGCGGCGGAAGAAAAAGAAGAGAAGCAGAAAGAAGGCGAGGGAGGTGAAGAATGAGCAAATGGAAATTTTATGAAGTTGCGGATGGAAAAATCGTGAGGAAAAGAAAAGAATGCCCTAAGTGCGGCCCGGGCGTTTTCATGGCGGAGCATAAAGACAGAAGGAGCTGCGGCAATTGCGGCTATACAGAATTCAAAAAAGGCGAATAATCAGCGTGTGAAAATTAATTTTCCCTCGTATTCAATTTTTATTATTCTGTGGTAGGGAATATAGGAAGAAGCTGTTTCAATAAACATCTTTCCCAATCCTTTTATTTCCTTTCCTGTTATGATTGCTACATCGCCCTCAGCCCCTCTGCTAACATAATATATTTTTACTTTTTCAAAATCGTATCTTTTATCCCATTTGAGTTTGTTAAGTATTTCTGCAATGTTCATTGTTGAAAATCCTCGCTGCAATAATAATATTTTTTACAGCATGAAAATCGAGAAAATCATGAGTGCGAGGAGATAGAGAAACACAATCTGTCTTATCCTGTCTTCATTCCAAGGTGAGGCAGCATTTGCATGCGATGAAAAGAATTTGGCAATCACCTCTATAGGTTTTTCAATCATATAGGAAAAAATAGTGACTGTTTATAAATAAAGGGAGGGGATAGCAACAGTAGAAAAATTTTTCGAAGTTTTTCAGCTTTTGCCTGATCGAAATGCTTAGGCAAAACTTAGGCAAAATTTATATTCCATTTTGATATAATAGATGTGGAAAAATTGGAAAAATTGAAAAAAGAGCGAAATGCAATTATACTGGCTCACAATTATCAGCGTCCTGAAATACAGGATGTTGCAGATTTCGTCGGCGATTCTTTAGCGCTTGCAATGAAGGCAAGAGAGACAGATGCGGATGTTATTGTTTTTTGCGGCGTCGATTTTATGGCTGAATCAGCAAAAATAATTAATCCAGATAAAATTGTGCTCTTTCCAGATGAAACAGCAAAATGTCCCATGGCTGCAATGGTTGATGCAGAATCGGTAATAAAACTGAAGGAGAAATATGGCTATGATGTCGTGTCATATATAAATACCAGCGCTGCCGTGAAGGCGGTGAGTGATATATGCTGCACTTCCGCCAATGCCATCAAGGTTGTTGAAAGTATGCCAGATGGCGTTATTTTTACACCAGACGAAAATCTCGGAAATTACGTGAAGAGATTTGTTAAAGATAAGGAAATGATGATATGGCCTGGTTTTTGCCCCACGCATATGGGTATCTCCCTAAAAGATGTGCTTGAATTAAAGAAGAAGCATCCAGAAGCAGAAATTTTGGCTCACCCCGAATGCACATCGGAGATAATTGATATAGCGGATAAAGTTGCATCCACTGAGGGAATGGTGAGATATGCGATGGAATCAAAGGCAAAGGAATTTATTGTTGCCACAGAAAAAGAATTATGCTACAGAATGAAAAAAGAAATGCCGGATAAGGAATTTTACGCAGTAAAAAATGCCGTATGTCCTACAATGAAGAAAATAACGCTGGAAAAGGTTATAATGAGCTTGGAAAAAATGGAGCCGGAGATAAAGCTCAGTGAGGAAATAATTGAAAGAGCGAGAGAACCTCTGGAAAAAATGTTAAGGGTTGGAAGGGGATAATCTTCTTATTTCTCTGCATATCTGACACACGCTATTTTCATCGAATTTACCTTTTATCAGCATTCTTGCAATTTCATCTATTTTTTTCATTATTTTCGGATTCGAATTTATTATGTCCCTTTCCTTGCCACGAAAGGCTGTTAAATAATGGCTCACGGCCCCCTGTGTCACGCCCAAAATTTTAGATATTTCAATTTGTTTAAGTCCATAATCCTTTGCAAGTTTAACCGCCACCTCTGCCCTTATTGCTGGAAGTATTTTGCTTGCTGCCTCCTCGCACCTAAATTTCATAATGGAAAATGTTATAAGCTTTTTAACTATTACGGTGTAATATGAAGGTGTATCTCGATCATGCCGCCACCACTCCAGTTGCGAGAGAAGTTCTGGAAGCGATGATTCCTTTCTTTAGCGAGAAATTCGGAAATGCCTCCAGCCTCCATGCTTATGGAAGGGAAGCAAGAAAGGCACTGGAGGAAAGCAGAGAGAAAGTTGCAAAACTGATAAATGCTGAGCCAGAGGAAATAATATTTACGGGAAGCGGAACAGAAAGTGACAACCTTGCAATAAAAGGCATTGCCTTTCTTCACAGAAAAGGGCATATAATAACCAGCAGCATTGAACATCCAGCAGTACTTGAAACATGCCACTATTTGCAGAGAAAAGGTTTTGAAGTTACTTTTTTACCAGTGGATAAATATGGGCTGATTGATATAGATGAGCTTGAGAAGGCAATAAGAGAAGATACCATTCTCATTTCCATTATGCATGCAAGTAATGAAATAGGGACGATAGAGCCTGTTGAGGAGATAGGGAAAATTGCAAGTAAGAACAACATTATATTTCATACAGATGCGGTGCAAAGTGTCGGAAAAATAGAAGTGGATGTTAAAAAATTAAATGTGGATTTGTTATCCATGTCATCACATAAAATACATGGACCAAAAGGTGTTGGAGCACTTTATATAAGAAAAGGAATTAAAATTGAACCGGTTTTGCATGGAGGAGGACATGAAAGAGGTTTGAGATCCTCTACTGAAAATGTGGCCGGTATTGTCGGCTTTGCAAAAGCGTGTGAAATTGCAGGCAACAGAATGGAAAAAGATGCTGAAAAAATGACAAAACTTAGAGATAAAATAATAAAAGAAGTGCTGAAAATAGAAGAAACGTATTTGACAGGCCATCCAACAAAAAGACTGCCAAATCACGCCAGTTTTTATTTTAGAGGCATAGAAGGGGAAAGTCTTGTTTTAATGCTCGATTCAAAGGGCATTGCAACATCAACAGGCTCGGCATGCTCATCAAAGAAACTCCAGCCATCACATGTTTTGCTTGCAACAGGTGTAAAGCCTGAGGATGCCCACGGCTCGCTGCGTGTAACCCTGGGGAGAGAAAATACCGAGGAGGAGATAGAATATTTCCTCGATGTCCTTCCTCAGATTGTCGAAGATTTGAGGAAAATTTCTCCGATGTGGCATAAATCAAAATAGAGAGAAGGGATAAAAGATAAGTTCAATGAGCCACCTGATGATGTTATAGGAAAAGGTTTTGGGCATTGTAACTGGCAGTTTAAAGATAAAACTCCATTGCTAATTTTGAGGCCTTCTCGCCAACCTCTTTGCCATCATATACTTCTGCCATCATATGTGCTATCTCTTCCATTTCTTCTTCCTTCATTCCAACATGCGTTGCTTCAGCCACCCCTATTCTGCCGACACAATCAATGAATATGCTGTTTCTCTCCAGTTTTTTGAAATAATCATATGCTTCCTTTTTATCCATATTTAGCAATATTTGGTGACTTTCTGTATATCCTCTATGTTTATATTTTACAGGCACCCCCAAATCATCCAAACATCTTGCCAAATACTTCGCATTTTTTACAATCTGTGATGCATATTCTTCTCCACCCTCTATCATCTCCTCAATTACAGCACCAAGAGCTGCTATTCTATTCATGTGAGGATTATCAATTAATCCAATACCCTTATCGAAATCAAATAAAAGATATGGCGCAATTTTTTCTGCAATTTCGGCATCATTGGCAATAACTATTCCACCCTGCGGCCCGGGAAAACTTTTATGTGTTGATGCAATCATTAGTTTAGCCCCTTCCTTTAAAGGTTTTTGAAATGCTCCTCCAGCTATTAAACCGAGAACGTGGGAGGCATCGTAACACAGAACACCTTTAAATTCTTTAGCGATTTTTTCCACTGGATGGGGAAAGAGAATAGTTGACGATGCAAGCATTATAAGAGGAAACTCTTTATTTATGTTGCCGAGTTTATCTTCATCTATGAAATATTCTTTCGTTGGCAATGGATAAAATTTTCTCCCAAATTTTTCATATCCAAAAGGGTATCCACCATTTTCTTTTGGCATGCCGGCCACTTCATCACCAAAATTGCTGAAAGCAAGAATAGCTGCAACATCACATATATTGCCGGATAAAGGTGTTATAAAGGCATATTTGGCTTTAAACAATTTTTTTACCAGCCTTTCAACAGTTTCATAAATTTCCATTGCATATTTGCTTCCCCCATACCATTCATTCCCATATCTTCCAGCAAGATCACTTGCCAAAATCTCCGCTGCATATGGAGAAATTCTGTTCTCTGATGCAACTAAATTGATGCCAGATAACTTATGTTCTTCATGCTTTTTAACAAGCTCTTTTATCTTCTTTTCCTCCATATTGCAAATAGGATAAGCACTATTATAACTATCACTATGCCGACCGCCAGCGCCCCTCCCTGCGGCTTCGTTCTGCTCATGAGAGTGAGATGTATTTCTTCATAATTTTTTACAGTTTCCTGGCTCGGGGAGAATTGAGGATAATAGTTGAAGCGGAGGCGTATATCAGCTTCTTTTGATTCCTCTGCCTCGATTTTTATTGGTATCGCCACCCTTCCTTTTGCCTCCACAGGTATTTTTTCATCGTAGCTCAATAAAAAGCCGGATGCATTTTCCTCCTCAATTTCTATATATATGGGGGCATTACAGTTATTTGTTACGTTGAAATAAACAGTCTTAAATTCCCCTCTGTATAGCTGCACTGCTGATGGCTTTTCTATCGTAAGCCCCTTATCAACGAAATCTTCCATCACATATATTTCCTTTGTTGCTTCTGAGCCGCGAAGTAGAAAGCTACCATTTGTGTAGGCATGTATTGTGACGGGATATTCAATAAATGCAATCACCTCTTTATTTGCCCGAAAAGTTATCTTCACATTTTCTCCCTTGCTCCCTCCCGTTATTTTATCTGGCGTGACTGTAAATTTGCTTGGAGATATATACACGGAAAGCCATTCTGGCACATTTTTTGCCTCAATATATACTTCTACGGGTAATGGAAGAAATGAACCGAAGCCCCAGTTTAATGTTACATTAGCGATTATGGTTTCACTTTCATCTAATCCAATAGGAGGGGGGCTATTTGCCTCTATATCTATACTCGTTGATACGAAGCCAGCACCTGCAACAGGGAAAAGCATAAATAGCGTTGCTATGGCAGCAAATTTTTTCATATTGCTATATGGAAAATAAATATTAAGTTTTTATTGTCTCCCGTTAAAAATATCATTTCGAGGAATGAACTATATGGTTCGATGATTGCCTCACATCATTTATAAACTACCATAAAATGTATGAGAGGGGAGGGAGATAATGTCTCCCTCTTTTTTCATTTCCCCTCCCCCTGCCTCCATCTCTTTCCCCTCCTTTTCCCTTTCATGGATAAAACTTTATAACACAGCCTTTTTTCAATTGTGTTCAGGGAAAGGATAGCAAGAATGATACCTGATGCAAATGCCTTTTTTACTGCGGAGCAGGAATGGAAGAGTATAAGGGTAAATACACTGAAAATATCTAAGGATGCACTGCTAAAAAGATTGCAGGAAAGATATGAAGTGAAGGAAATGCCATGGTATGAAAATGGTCTATTCATAAAAGGCGAAAATATTGCAAAAAGCATAGAATTTTACCTCGGCTATTACCATATTCAGGAAGCAGCAAGCATGCTACCTCCTCTTGCAATGGATGTGGGCAAGAAAGATTTTATCATTGACATGTGTGCGGCGCCAGGAAGCAAAACAACCCAGCTTGCCATGATGATGGGAAATTGTGGCACCATAATTGCCAATGATGTGAGCATATCGAGGATAAGGGCTCTTACTCATAATATCCAGAAGGCAGGGGCTGCAAATTGCATAATAACGAATTATGATGGCAGATATTTGAATAAAGTTGGATTGAAGGCAGATAAGATATTGCTCGATGCCCCCTGCACAGCAAGTGGCAAGATAATCAAAAATAAGAAAATGATTGAGAAGTGGAAATACTGGCGCGTGAAGAAGATGGCGAGAATGCAGAAGGCGTTAATAAGGGCAGCTGCTGCATGCCTGGAAAAAGACGGCATCATTGTTTATTCCACATGTTCAGTTGAGCCAGAAGAAAATGAAGAAGTTATTGATTATGCCATTGAAAAATGTGGGCTGGAGATAGAAAAGATAGAGCTTAAAGGGATTAAAACAAGGCATGGTTTGAAAGAGTGGAATGGCAAAAAATTTGAATGGTATGATAAGGTTGTGAGGATATGGCCTCAGGATAATTTAACGGAGGGATTTTTCATATGCAGATTAAGAAAGTGTTAGGCAGCAAGGAAATAGATGAGATTGAAAGCATAATAGAGAAAAATTATGGATGCAAGGCTGGACTGCATAATTATAGAGTTTTTATGACAGGTGAAGAAAAAATATGGATAGTTTCAAAGGATACCGATTTTAAACTCTTCAACGTCATCAAAAGATGTTACAGGATCGGTATCTATTTTGGAAAGCTGAAGAGGAATCAGAAAATAAAGTTAAGCATTGAAGGGGCAATAATGGTGGGGAAAAATGCCAAGAAAAACATCGTCGTGGTTGGCGAGGAGGAAGCAGTAAAATTTGTGCAGGGTTATGATGTAAAAGCTGAAAAGCTCATAGAGGCAGAGATAAATAATTTTGTACTGGTTAGATATGGCAATGATATTATAGGTGTGGGAATATTGAGAGAGGGATGTATAGAAAATTTAGTTCCAAAGGCAAGGCGACTTGTCAAAATTGACGAGACTGAAGAATAGTTATGTGCCAAAGAGTTTCTTTTCTTCTCCCTCCTCTATCAGTGGCTTGTAAGATGATATTCTATCGAGAGCTTCTTCAATATCTTCAATCTTTGTTACGAGATAATATGAAACCTTTGTTTCATTCCCTTCTTTATATGTAAGTTTTAGTATATATCCTCGCTTGCTTGAATAAATTATTTCTTTCTTTACTTCCTCCTCTCCTGTTTTTTCTCCCCTCTTTTCTGCCTTCCTCTCCAGTCCTTCATCTATTGCTCTTTCTATTTCTTCTATACTTTCCTTTGCCCTCTTCTCCCATCTTTTTTCCTTTAAAAACTCCTCGTAACCTTCAAAATATTCCTTTTCCATTTCCTTTTTCTTCTCGTGTTTTAGTGAAAATTCAGGCAGCACAAACTCTTTTACCATGGAGAAATATGGAATTAGCGTTTAAAAATTTATTCATTTCCGTTAGGCTTCCTCCATAAAACTTTAAAATGTCATTTTCATTTCGCCTTATGATTAAGCTTGTAGAATGTGTTCCTAATTTTAGTGAGGGTAGAAGGCAGGATGTTATAGATGCAATCGTAAATGAGGCGAGAAAATACAAGGTGAAAATTTTGAATGTGCATTCTGATGCAGATCACAATAGGACGGATGTTACAATAATTGGCGAGCCGGAAGAAGTAAAGAAAGCTGTTTTGGATATGTCATTGAAAGCAGTAGAGCTAATTGATATGAATAAGCATAAGGGAGAACATCCAAGAATGGGAGCAATGGATGTTGTTCCTTTCGTGCCATTATTCAATACAACAATGGAGGATTGCATAAAACTTGCTCATGAATTTGCAAAAGAATTTTCTGAAAAGGCGGGGGTGCCCTGCTTTTTGTATGAAGAGGCTGCTACAAAGCCAGAGAGAAAAAATCTTGCTGATGTAAGGAGAGGAGAGTTTGAAGGGCTGAAGGAAGAAATAGGAAAAAATCCGGAGAAAACGCCTGACTATGGGCCAAATAAAATTCATCCTACTGCTGGCGCTACTGCTGTGGGGGCAAGAGAATTCCTCATTGCGTTTAATGTTAATCTGGCTACGAATGATGTGGAAATAGCGAAGAAGATAGCTAAAGCTGTTCGTCATAGTAGCGGAGGCTATAGATATGTAAAAGCAATGGGCTTTGAAATTAAAGAGAAGGGAATTGTGCAGGTATCGATGAACATGACAAATTACAAGAAGACACCGCTGTTCAGAGTTTTTGAAACAATAAAGAGGGAGACAGAAAGATAT
>CAZTDS010000026.1:0-14600 GCA_964612535.1 uncultured Thermoplasmatales archaeon | reverse complement strand
AATACGGGCTTCTTTTTCCTATCGCCTTCATTGCCGCAAGAGCAGCTTTAGCCCCCTTGGCACATGCTGTGATGATTTGCCTTACTCCCCCTGTGATATCTCCTGCAGCAAATATTCTTTCAACATTTGTTCTTCCCATACCATCCACAACAATATATCCATTCTCATCAAGTTTTAAGCCGAGTTGTTTGGCAAGTTGATTCTGTGGCTCTTCACCAATAGAAACAAAAACGCCGCTTACTTCCAGAATTTTCTCCTCGCCCGTTTTAACATTTTTTATTTTTACACCCTCGACCATTTCTTTCCCAATTATTTCTTCAACAACACTGTTCCATATAAAATGAATGCCTTTCTCCTTTGCCTCCTCCTCAAGTGCCTTCTCTGCCCTCAACTCGTCTCTTCTGTGGATAACATAAACATCGCATCCAATCTGTTTTAGATAAATTGCCTCTATCACAGCACTGTTGCCCCCTCCAACTACCACCACTTTTTTGCCCTTAAAGAAAAAGCCATCGCATGTGGCACAATAGGAAACACCTCTGCCCGCAAACTCCTTCTCACCTTTTACGCCAAGTTTGCGATGCTCGGTGCCAGTGCACAGTATAACGGCGCCAACAAAATATTTCCCTCTGTTTGTAATAACTTCCACACCATCCTGTGTTACTTTAAGCTCTTTCACCTCCTCGCCATATTTCATCTCAGCATATTCTGCAGCATGCTCCTTCATTTTCTCCGCAAGCTCCACGCCCCCTATGCTTTTAAATCCCGGATAATTCTCAATTTTTGGCGCCTCCAGCGTAAGGCCACCGCCCATGCCACGATCGAAAACAACAACACTCGCCCCGCTCCTGCCAGCGTAAATGGCGGCGGCGCAACCGGCGGCTCCTGCACCAACTATAGCAATTTCATAGTCATATTCCATGATGTAAATTGCGGCGGTATTTATATATTTATAATCTTCCTGGATCTGTATTTCAGGGCTCTATTCTTATTTCTTTTTCCTCTTCGCCTTTAATAATAGCCTTTATTTCATTACTCGGTATGACATTAACCCTATTGCATTTAATCGCAAGTTTGAGGCCAAAGGCAACATCTTCATTTCCATAAACATCTATTTCATCCACAAATTTTTCCCTTATTTTTTCTCCAAGCTTTAATCCAGCCTTTACATATTCATTGAATACTTTTTTGCCCCTCGCTGCATTATAGAGATCAAAAAATATCTCTGGCTTGCTATCTCTCAATGTTGGACGGGCTATTCTTGCCTCCCTTAACTGCTGAAAATCTATTTCTTGAATGATGTAATCTTCCTTCATATATGCTGCCTTTCCCATCAAATCTCCTTTTGGCGAGTAAATCTGGCTGCCTCCCCAGAATGTTAATCCCTCTTCCTCGCCAACTAAATTGCAATATGCAACAAAAGCTGTATTCTCTATTGCTCTTGCCGGCAAAACACGTTCAAAATAATCTTTGGAGATGGTGGGAGATGCGGAGATGCAGACGATTAAATCCGCCCCATTTAGAGCGAGAGATTTTGCAATCTCCGGAAAGAAAATATCATAACATATGCACATGCCTATGTTGCAGTGTTTGGTTTTAAAAACCTCCGCATCTTTTCCTTCAGCAAAATAAAATTTTTCTTCAAATGGTCCAAAATTTGCAAGGAAATTTTTGTTGTATATGCCAACACCATCTGGCTGGACAAGCACGGCAGAATTATAAACTATTCCTTGCCTCTCCATGATGGGCATTCCAAATATTATGTTGCATTTTTTCTCCTTAGCAATTTCCTGCATAGTTTTTATAGATTCACCGTCTTTTTCTTCAGCAAGGGAGAAAACTTCTTCCCTGCATATATAGCCCGTTAAAGACATCTCACCAAAAACATATAAGTCGGCATCCTCACCATCTATTATTTTCTCCATTTTCCTTATGTTTTTCTTCTTATTTCCCACCTTAGGATTTATATTAGCAAGGCAGATTTTCATCGCAAGAAATAAATTCATATCTTTTATAACTTTGCATGCTTAAAATTGATGAAGAGAAGGTTACAGAAACAATTGTAAATTTTATCAGAGAATATACGGAAAAAGCCGGAAAAAATAAGGTTGTTATTGGGCTTTCAGGCGGGGTGGATTCTTCTGTTGTGGCAAAACTTGCCACAATGGCATTGGGAAACGAAAATGTTCATGCCCTCTTCCTGCCAGACATATCCACTCCTCTTGATGATTTTGAACATGCCAGAATGATGGCAAAATTGCTCGATATCGACTACAGAACTATAGACCTGTCTCCAATGATTCATGCCATAACAAATGCATGTAACGAGATGAATGAAATTGCTCTTGGTAATATAAAGGCGAGAGTTAGAATGATTTTCCTATATCAATTTGCCAACACAAATAATGCATTAGTTTGTGGAACATCCAACAAAACGGAGTTGCTAACAGGCTACTACACAAAGTATGGCGATGGAGGGAGCGATTTAATGCCCATCGGTGATTTATATAAAACGCAGGTTTATCAGCTTGCAAGATATCTGGAAATACCTGAAGAAATAATAAAAAAGCCTCCTACCGCCGGGCTGTGGAAAGGGCAGACGGATGAAGATGAATTGGGAATAAAATATGAGAAACTCGACATAATACTTTATGGCATCGAAAGGCAAATGGACAAGAAAAGAATAAGCGAGATGGCGGGCGTAGAGGAGAGCGAGGTGGAGAGAGTATATGAAATGGTTAGCAGGACGGAGCATAAACGCCGCCTGCCGCCTGTGCCAAAAATTGGTTTCCGAACCGTCGGAATAGACTGGAGATTTCCGCTAAAATTGTAAAAACTACAATGCCTTCTCAAGCTCTTCGTATTTTCTGCTGAGTATTTTGAGAGCCTGTTTCAAAGCCTCCTTGGCGGTCATCGAGCCATCTGTTTCGTACTGCATTATTATGCGTGTTTCATCTCCCTTAACATTTATTGCTTCTCTTCTGCATGCCTCGCTACAACTCTTACACAGAATGCATTCTTCAATGTTATTTATCTGCAATTTATTCTTTTTTATCTGTAAAATATCTCTGGGGCAGGCTTCAACACATGCCCCGCAGAGATTGCACTTATTTTCATCTATCTCGATGACTGGGTAATATTTATAACCGATGCCACAAACAACCTGCCACTTAGCATGTTTTTTACCTGTGCCAAGTTCCGCCTCCGCCTCCAAGATGAGGCGCTGGTTTTTAAGGAGTTTTACTATCGGTATATTTTTATCAACGACTGCCCACATCGGGTCTTCAGGTCTTAAATCTCCAGAATAAACCACACATTCTCCTTCCTTGCTCAATGTATAATGGACTGTGCAACTCGGACATCCTTTTCCACCACAACTGCATTCATTCCTGAAATTCAGCAAATCGAGATGTGTGGGCAGAGGAATTAAACCGAGGCGGTGTGCTATAATTTCGTCAAAAAGGGCAGAAGTGTTATCATATATGGTTACAGTTTCAATGGCAAGTTTTGGGATATCTGAAATGAGGGTTCTCCTTATAGCATTTACAAAATAGGGTTTAGTGTCTTCAAAAAGTATCTTTGCATAATCGTCTTTAATTTCGAGAAATTTCAGCTTCATACCCTTCTTCCTCTTTTTCCACCTTTTTCTCTGCAGCCATCATGGGGCAGAGGAGTAACATCCTCTATCCTGCCAATTTTCAATCCCGCC
Source organism: uncultured Thermoplasmatales archaeon (assembly GCA_964612535.1). GTDB lineage: Archaea > Thermoplasmatota > E2 > UBA202 > JdFR-43 > JdFR-43. The sequence goes on along the minus strand of CAZTDS010000026.1, from coordinate 10,891 downwards.
CTTGCCAGCGCTCTTATTGCCGCCTGCGCCCCTGGGCCCGGGCTTTTGCTTCTGCCTCTTCCTATACCCCTCACTTTAATATGGATACCTTCTATGCCCTTTTCCTTTATTTCCTCTGCAACTCTCTGGGCGGCAATCATAGCTGCATATGGAGAAGGCTCATCCTTGTCGGCTTTAACAACCATTCCACCAGAGCATTTTGCGAGGGTTTCAGCCCCAGTTATATCTGTTACAGTTATGATTGTATTGTTATGAGATGCAAATATATGCGCTACAGCCCACTTTCCCATTTTATCCCTCCTCCTCTTTCTTCACGAGTATCTTTTCTTCCACTTTGGGGCGCATTGGATGCAACTCGTCATTTAAAGGCGAGGAATATGAATATGATATTTTATCCTCCTCTTCTTTCCTTACCAAATAGGATGGCACCCTCACCTTCCTACCATCTATAGCAATGTGCCCATGAACAATAAGCTGGCGCGCCTGCTTCGGCGTTCTTGCAAGACCATGGATATATACGAGGGTTTGCAAACGGCGTGCCAAAATGTCTTCGACAGTAAGAGCCAGCACATCATCAAGGCTTGCATTTTCGGGCAGGATTCCGAGGCGGGCGAGCCTTTTAAGAAGCTTTTCTTTTTCCTTCTCCGCCTGCTCCTCGCCAGCCATAGCGAGAAGGCGGCGAGCCTGCTCCCTTATCCTTCTCAGAAAGGTTTCGGCCCTCCATATTTCTCTTTTATTCTTTAAACCATATTTATGCAGGAGTTCCTTTTCTCTTCTTATTCTCTCTGCCTCCCATGGATGAGAAGGAGTTTCATACTTTTTCCTTGGAAATCTTGGATCGCCCATTTTATCACTTCCTTGCCTTCCTTACAACTCCAACAGTGAGACCCTTTCTCTTATTGCTTCTCGTTCTTTGGCCGCGGACTGGTAAGCCTCTTTCATGGCGAATGCCACGATAACTCCTTATTTTCTTGAGGAGGTTTATATCTTCTCGCAATGTCAGTTCAATTTCTGTACCTATAAGATGTAAATCTTTGCCAGTGTAAATATCCTTTCTTCTATTTTTAAGCCATGGAGGAAGCCATTCATTTATTGTTTCTATCGCCTTACTTATCTTTTCTATTTCCTCATCAGGCAAATTACCAATTCTTTCTCTTGGATTAACTCCTGTATAATTAACTATTGCATTGGCTACCATGAAATTTATACCCTTAATCTGGGTGAGAGCATAACGAGTAGGTTTGTTGCCATCTATATCTGTGGCTGCAATTCTGACAATATATTTAAATTCCTTATTTTCTCCTGTTTCTTCTGCCATGGGTGGCATAAAATAGCGATTGTATATTTAATATTTACTCATTGAAAGAGAGGTTGCATACAAAGAATTCACAAATATTAATTTCTATTTCCTTATTTTATCTTATGGATTTGCTTGCTTTTGTCAAGAACATGAGGGCCATTCTGTATTTGAAGAAAAAGGATGAAGACTTTTTGAAATTTGTATTACGCTATAACAGGAGGCGAAGCATAGGCGTACCAGATTTTATGGAAATGCCAGAGGGAAAATGCTTTGTAAAGCTGGAAATACCTTCTGAAGCAAGAAAGTTTTATTTAAAGCTTGGAAGGGAGGGAAAAGCCGTATTTCTCTCCATGCTTTATATAGCACCAATTTTAACCACTCCATCCAATTTAACAGATTTCGAAAAATTTGAGATAACACCAATATTGGCAAACAATTCGTTGGATATAAGAGAAGGGTTACGCCATCTGAGAATTTCTGAATATTCAATGCTGGATTATAGATTAAGCAATGGAAAGGATTTGCAGGAATATATTGCCAAAGACCTGAAACGTTTTTGGAGAATAAAGGATGGCAAAGTAAAGGTTGGAAGCTATTGCACACTGGATGTGCCTGAGCAACTTTCTCATTTAGCAAGAGGATATGCTATTGTGATAGGAATAGAGGTGAATGGCTCGCAGTAAAAAATTTATACCAGCTTTTATCCCCCACCTTTTTTATATCTCTTCCATTTAATTTTGTGGACTTGTTTCAGCTGGCTAAATATCCTTTCATGAAGGAGGCAAAGGAATGGGTCAAAGAGCAGAAGGTTAGTGTTGAGGAAATTCTATTTGACGATTTGTATGAAAGGGCAAGGGAAAGAGGAGTAGAAAGAGTTAGGCAGGCTGTTGATGAGGGTATTGTAAGAGAAGTTGCAACGGTAAGTGAGGCAGATTGCATCATGGAAATTTTTTCATATCCCGTAGCGAGAATGATTGTCGCTTCTGTGGAAAGCGAGTATTTGGTGCGCCGCTACGCGCTGGCGGAGGCAAAAAAGGCTTATGAAAGTATGAAAGGTGAGGAGAGTGGTTTTATAGATTATCTGGCGAGGGAAATGGGAGTAGAGGTGAATGGCAATGAGATATATTTTACAGATTATTTGAAATATGCTCCAACTTGGGACATAAACTGGAAGCTTGTTAATAGAGAAATGAGGAAGGGTTATGTTTTGCTGAGTAAAAGCGAAGTGGCAAGGCTTATTCAGGAGGCGATTAGAAAAAAAATTTATAATGAATTAGCGTTTGCCTTCGCCCCTCCTGAGGTTAAAAAAGTTTTCAAAGATGAAATTTTGAGCATTAAAAATAAGGTTATTTTTAAGGAAGAAAAAAGGAAAGTGGGTGAGGTGAAAGAAGAGGGCTTTCCTCCCTGTATAAAAAATTTGATTGCTGCTGTAAAATCGGGCATAAATGTGCCTCATGTTGGAAGATTTACATTGGTAACTTTCCTGAATGCAATAGGAATGGATATTGAGGAAATTCTCAAAATATTTGCCTCTTCACCCGATTTCAATGCGGAGAAAACCAGGTATCAGATTGAACATATTACAGGAAGAATCTCCGGCACAGTATATGCCACTCCGAAATGCGATACAATAAGGACATGGGGGCTATGTTATCCGGATGAATACTGCCGAAATATAAGGCATCCATTATTCTATTATAGAAGGAGGGCAAGAAAATGAGTTTTCTGAGGAGAAAATTTTACTCCTATTATTTAAATCCCCACATTGAATTTCCTCAAAGATTTGATAGAAGGGAATATGCCTTTATTTTATTTAATGAGGATACAATGCATCGTCATCTTTCATTTTCCTCTCGAAATGATATTCTATCTTATTTGAAAATGAACATCCCAGCACACGCCTACTATTCTTCCGCATATTATCGCCATCCATCGGCGGAGAAAATGATGGATAAAGAGTGGATGGGCGCCGATTTAATATTTGATTTGGATGCTGACCATTTACCGAATGCAGGTAATCTTTCTTATGAAGAATCTTTAAAGGAAGTAAAGGAAGAGTTAAAAAAGCTCCTTTCATTTTTAACAGAGGATTTTGGTTTTGGCGAAAGAGATATAAAATTGTATTTCAGTGGAGGAAGAGGCTATCACTGCCACGTGTGTAATGAAAAGGTGCTTGAATTGGGAAGCCAGGAAAGGAGAGAGATTGTGGATTACATTACGGCAAGAGGACTGGATATGAAAAAAGTGATAGGGGAAAAAAATCTTCCTGCAGAAAAATTTTCAGGAAAATTCTCAATTAAAACCATAAAAATTAATCCTATGCAGGGAGGATGGCAGGGGAGAATAGCGAGAGCAATAATAGACTTTTTCAAACGAATAAAAAATATGAGGAGAGAAGATGCAATAAAAGAGCTGGTGAAAATTGAAGGAATAGGGGAAAAGACTGCAATGGCTATATATGATGCCCTTACAGATGAAAGGATGAGGAGGATAGAAGTAGGTTTGCTTGATCAAAGCACTGAATTCAGGAAAATTGCCAAGCCCTTGGTAAGGAGGTTAGCAGTTTCCTTACATAGCGAGGCAGATGAGCCAGTAACAGCAGACATAAAGCGACTCATACGCCTGCCTGGAAGTTTACATGGAAAAACTGGATTGAGAGTTACAGGCATTGATAGGCGCCGAATAGATGATTTTGATCCTCTGACTGATGCTGTGGTTTTTGGGGAAAATCCAGTAAAAGTAAATGTGCTTAAAAAGATGGAGATAACAATGATGGAAAATCATTTTAAAATAGAGAAAGGAGAAGCAAGGTTGCCGGAATATCTTGCTGTTTTCTTGGTTGCAAGAGGATTTGCGGAAGTTAGACCTCCCTGAATTTCTTTTTCATATAAACTGCTCCTATTGCCACCACTGCAACAAGGAAAGCCACTACATACAACCCAAAGCTTTTCTCTTTTATTTCGTGTGGATACTCTGTTGCTCCATATGGAGTATGACCATTTATTGTGACATAACCCTCTATCGCCTCCGGCTTATCCCATGAGTGGAGTGGACTCCATACTTTTAAGTCTGGATCGCCAAAATAGCACACATTCTCCTTTATATCCCACCACCATTGCTTCGTTAGATATCCAATGCCTGTTTGCATTATTCCATTTGTAAATGCCTCTCCCACTGTCTTGCCCAAAGCTATATCGCGGGCAAACATTTCCATAGCAAAGGCAGAATACCATGATGTTTCCCATGGATCTATAACCTGAAAAACGGAGCCGTGCCTCATGAGGGTGAGGTGAAGATATGTGTTGGATATAAGGCAGGAGCCAGCATTGAAGCCACATGAATGTATATTGCCCAAAGCTTTATCCATATCATAGCCTGTATAGTCTTTTGTTCTTAGCCTTCCGAACAACACAGTAATTATATTCCCATCATAGCCTGCTATCCTTCCAAGTAAAGTATTTTTAATGATTGGTATATCCTTCAATTTAGCGGGAACAATGTCAATTCCCAACAATTTGCTCTGCGAGAGAACATCCGGCTCTTCTGTGCATCCATCAAGATAGCCAGGCAGATATATTTCATAGCCACGCCATGGGTTTGGTTCGATGGTTGGCAGCGATATATTAATGCCAAAGAAGCCAGGCACTCCATATGGATTCCAGAATGATAGGCTGCCTGAGTCGCCATGCCAGCCATGTGTGCATTCGAGCCACATTATTACTCCGCGATTGAGATCCTCCATGGTGGCAGAAAAGTTTGTTGTATATGCAATGTCATATCCTGCTTTCTTAAGATAGAATGGCACAATTTCACTTTCTGTTAAATCTGGCCAGTATGAGCCATATTTTCCATATTTAGCAAGAACATTATTGTCTATTGGATGATTCGATGGCTCATAATAAGGAGTTATACCGCTGGCACAAGTATAATTAAAGCCCCAGTACTTGCTTGCCCTCTCATTGAAACGATGTGCATATGTTATCCATGAGTTCAACACTGGATAATAGAAGTGCTCTTCCTGACTTGGCTTTATTATCTTCAGCATGCCACTTGGCATCCTTATACTTTTGCTTCCATTGATGAGTGTTACACCCTGCTTATTTAATGCGGGATTTGCAAATATTACGGCTGGATAAAATACGCTTCTGCATATCCAGTAACTTGTATCCACTGGCGTGCCCATTATACGCCCAGCATAAGCAACGCCTGCAAACATTCTGTCCCAGGGTGTTCCTATATCAAACTGTCCTGCAACAGTAATTATACTTTCTTCCTTGCCAGCCTCATCAAGTCCCGCCTTTTTCAGGAAATCATATACCTCGCTCCCTGTAAGATACATCGCTGCAACATTTGGCTCTTCATCCCTAATAGCGTGTTTCTTCCACCATTCATTGTGCCATACAACAGCCCTCGAAAGTTCATCATGCATGTCAACAGCTATAAGGGGGGCGCCGTGATGGGCGGCGAGATAGGCAGCGGGGGCAATATAAAGGGCACCATTTTTCTCTCCTTCTGGCTTTAATTTTTCAACGAGCCAGTATGTCCATGGATCGAGCGTTGTGAAAACAATGTCATTCTCCTTTGTAATATTTCTAATATCTTTATACATGCTGATTAAATCGGTATATTCCTTTTCTATACCTGCTATTGTCTCCACCTCATCCCTCACACTTGCATTTCCTCCAAGATTAACGAAATATACATGTCTCACTCCCAGCTTTTTCATCGCCTCCGCAGTACAATCTGGCACCTCATCTGGCTTTACATAAAGGAGGGGAGCATTCATTAGGGAAGCGAGGACAGCTCCTTCAGCAGCATTCATGATGTAATTTGCCTGCTTTTCCGGCAATTTGCATTCCCATGAATATGTGAGCGTATAGCTTATCGAGCCATTTGCCTCTCCAAGCTGCACTATAACAGCCTTATATTTTCCCTCTCCAAGCTGATCGAGATGCAATTTTTGCTTCGAAACATTCGTCGCCACTGCTTCCCCAATAGCAACATTATTTTCATCAACTATTATAAGGCCGAGTTTTCCATCTCCTTTCCATGAAAGTTCAAAATCGATATTTCTTGCCATGAAAGGAGGAATATCTGGCAATTCAACCTCCTCTCCTGGATAGAGTTTTAAATCAATGTAATATGTAACTTTTCCAGTGAATACATCCTTGAGACGCTGTCCTATCGTGCCGTGTCTCTCTCCCAGTATACCTTTTGTTGGGATATCCACAATTGCAGCCTTCCATCTGCCCGGATTATAAACATAGGTTTGCACTTCCTCATATGGACCGACAAGAATATTCCAATTTTCAGAGGATGCAACTTCCATTAACTCGCCTTCATGATAACAGTAAAGCTGTAAATCCGGGTCGGCGGCGGGTATGGTAAGTCCTCCCTGTAATAAACCGAGTGTGGCGATGAACATGAGAGTTGGCATCCAGCTTACGCTTGGCCAGTATAAATCAGCTTGGATATATTTATATTCAGGTGGCACGTAGAAATCGCTATATTGTGGGGCTATGGAATCCTGTTTTATTCCTGTAAGCGTTATCTCCTTTATTTCTCTGGCAGCTATTTTTCCCTCTACTTTTCTTCCTTCCGTCCTGTTATAACTTCCATATGCAACATCATCAACAACTGCAACAACAGCATCGCCGCTATAACTCCAGTCATGAAGGGCTATTTTGGAGGCTATTTCATATATATCGTTGCTATTGATAACAGTATAATTTTCTGCTTTCCATGGTTTCTCATTCACATTTATGTAATCTATTTCCTTGAGCTTACCAGCATATGCGAGCCAGTCCTCCATGAAATAATCTAACCCCTGTCTTGCATTCAGGGAAAGAAGTTCTTCCTTACCCTTTACATAGTCATCATAGAATAGTAAAGGCGAGGAGTATATCCTATCAGTTTTTTCATCATAGAAAACGCTTGCAGGTATCGCCGCCATATATGCAAAATCATCGACCAAGCTATTCTCATCAAATTTTACGAAAGTGGCTTTTTTTACTGGCACCACTTTATTCCATGAGACACCCTCAAAGCCGGAGGGAATCTCTTTTATATCTTCAGCCAGTCCCGGCAAAATCAGCATTGATACAATGGCGAGAGGAATAATCTTGCGGAGCATGGTAATAAATGGGATATTAATATTTAAGTATTTCATGTATTAACTTTATGCTCAACTATTCAAAACTTCGCAACATAGAGCAGCGGGAAAAGGCATCGCCCTTTCTAACAGATGTTGGCCCAGATTTTTACAAGCAGGCAGCGAAACATATAAAGGAACTGGAGGAGAAGGTAGAGGAAGAAAAGCTTCGCGACCCTTCTTCAAAAAAACTTGTGCTTCTATCCGATGAACTGAGGAATACAAAGAGGATATGGAAAAGTATTTTTGAAAGGAGGGAGAAAAAGATTGTTATTGCTGCTCTTTCCGCTGTGAGAGGAGGGAAAACTGCTCCAGAAAATCTAACGAGGGAAGAAAAAATACTGTATGATGGTCTCGTTGAATTATTCAAGGAGCATAGAAAAAGAATTTTTGAAAGCCATGAAAAGGAATTCATCATAGTAAGAATACTTAAAGACATACCCCAGTTCGTGGGAAATGATATGAAAAAATATAGCTTGAGGAAAGAGGATGTAATTTCTCTGCCTTCAGACACGGCAAAAATTTTGATTCAGAGAAATGCCGCTGAGGAAATCAAGGCAAATTTTTAATTTCATTTAATAGACGTGGCAATATTTCCCCCGCTTTTCCCATAAGCTGGTAATCTGCAACATGACTTATCATGCTCTCTTCCATATTTATTTCTATTATTGTAGCCCCATTTTGCTTCGCAATCAACGGCAGTTCAGCAGCAGGCGACACAGCACATGATGTTCCGACAACAAGCATTACATCGCATCTATTTGTTAAATCAAATGCCTTGATTACTGCATTCCTAGGCAAGGTTTCTCCAAAAAATACAATATCGGGCTTTATCACTCCATTGCATGAGCAAAGAGGTGGAAGATTTGAAAGTTCTATTTCATCTATCGAATATTTTCTCCCGCATTTCATGCAGGTAAGGGTGTGATAATTTCCATGTAACTCAATAACATTTTTGCTTCCTGCTTCCTGATGAAGATTGTCTATATTTTGCGTTATTATTCCCTTGAGGATGCTCATTTTTTCCATTTCTGCCATCGCGTAATGGGCTGCATTGGGTTTTGCATGAGAAAAGTTTGAAATCATTTCAGCAATCATTTTCCATACTTTGCCCGGATTTCTCATAAAACTATCGAGATAACCATATTCATTTATGTCGTATTTACTCCACAAACCATTTTTGCTCCTGAAATCCGGAATACCAGACTCTGTTGAGATGCCAGCGCCGGTTAAAGCAACGACAAACCTAGCCTCTTTAATTCTTTTTGCCGCCTCCTTCATGTGCCCTCTTTCCAGCTTCTTAAATATTCAATTTGCTCCTCCGTAAGCTCATCTATTTCGATGTCCATTGTTTTCAATTTTCTCCTTGCCACTTCCCTATCAATTTCCTCTGGCACCCTATAAACCTTATTTTCGAGTTTTCCTTTGTTTTCGATAAGCCATTTTACAACGAGAGCCTGATTTGAAAAAGACATATCCATAACATCTGGAGGATGTCCTTCAGCAGCAGCAAGATTTACAAGCCTTCCTTCTGCAAGGAGATAAATTTTTCTTCCATCCTTCAGCTTATACTCCATCACATTATCTCTTATTTCTTCCTTTGCGATGGCATTTTCTTCAAGCCATTCAACATTTATTTCATTATCGAAATGGCCGGAGTTGGCAAGAATAGCACCATCCTTCATCTTCTGAAGAGCTGGGGCATCTATCACATGCTTGTTTCCAGTTACAGTAACAAATATATCTCCCACCTTTGCTGCCTCCCTTATAGGCATAACCTGAAAACCATCCATGGCTGCCTCAAGCGCCTTTATCTCATCCACCTCGCAAACAATAACTTTGGCGCCCATGCCCGCCGCCCGCCTCGCCAGCCCCTTGCCGCACCAGCCATAGCCGATAATTACAAAATTTTTGCCTGCAAGGAGCAAAGAGGTGGCTCTTAAAATGCCGTCTATTGTGGATTGCCCTGTGCCATATCGGTTATCGAAAAGATACTTTGTCATTGCATCATTTACAGCAACAACGGGGTAGCGTAATATGCCTTCCTTCTCCATTGCTCTCTGCCTTTTTACACCTGTTGTCGTTTCTTCCGTGCCTCCAATCACATTTTCGATGAGATTTTGTTGCTTAGTGTGGAGAGTTGTTATTAAATCTCCGCCATCGTCCATCGTAATATTGGGCTCTATCTTCAATGCCTGCTCTATGCACCAGTAGTATTCATCATGATTTCCTCGCCATGCATATACGCCAACGCCATTTTTTGCAAGATAGGCGGCGACGCTATCATTTGTGGAGAGGGGGTTTGAACCAGTTAAAGTAACCTCCGCCCCTCCAGCCTGCAATGTTTTTATGAGGACACCTGTTTCTTTGGTAACGTGGAGACAGGCTGCTATTTTTATTCCTTTCAATGGCTTTTCTTTCTCAAAATCTTTTCTTATATCCATTAAAACGGGCATATGCTGCTCAGCCCATCTAATGATTTTTTCTCCTTCTTTAGCCAGTCCAATGTCTTTAACCTTATAATCCATGAATTGAAAGCAGGTGATGTTTTAAATTATTTTGCTGGGCATAGCTCTTTCACGCCAGTAAATGATGGCAAAAGTGAAATAGGCATAAAGGCATCCAAATACAACAGGAGGAGGGAAGCAATTTCTTGAGTCCGATTTTGTGAAAAGATAAATAAAGAGGAGAGAGAAAATATATTTATATACATGTATAATATATACAATATGGCCACTACAATAAGAATAAGTAAAGAAATGCTTCAAGAATTGGAAAAATTGAAAAAAGAAAAGAGGGCAAGTTCTTATGAAGAATTGATAAAAAAATTAATAGAGGAATCTAAAAGACTAAAGAAAAGTCATTTTGGAACCTTGCCAAAGTTAGAAAAATTTAGGAGGGAGGAAATTGACCGTTTTGATTGATTCCTGGGCTTGGATAGAATACTTCCGGGGGAGTGAATATGGAGGAAAAGTAAAAAAGTATATAGAAGGAAAGGAAAAGGCAATAATTTCTGCTATCAATATTGCAGAGGTATATCGATGGATACTGAGATTTTACAATGAAGAAATTGCAGAGGAAAAGATTGAGGCAATGAAAGAAAGATGCTTTGTTATTCCAGTTGATGAAGAAATTGCAGTGATGGCTGCAAAAATAAAGCATGAGGAAAAGATGGGATTGGGAGATGCCATAATATATGCAACAGCAAGGAAAGAAAATGCAACTCTTTTAACAGGAGATAGTGACTTTAGGAAGAAAAAGAATGTAATATTTATCCAATAATCAGTTCTATTATTATCGCCCGGAGCAAAAACAGGGAAGGAGGAGGCGAGGCAAGCTCTACAAGAAAATGACAGTGAAAAGAGGAATAAAGGGAAGAGAGGGCAGAGGCAGGAAGCAGAATATTTATAAATCTACCTAGAATTGTAAATCATGTTGAG
>CAZTDS010000025.1:6933-14804 GCA_964612535.1 uncultured Thermoplasmatales archaeon | reverse complement strand
CAAAAATCGGGGGGTTGCCGTTCAAAAAATATGATAAGGCGAGTTATAGCCCCGCCAGGATTCGAACCTGGGTCGTGAGGTCCAGAGCCTCACATGCTTGACCACTACACCACGGGGCTATCATAGTGTAAATTTGCAGGATTTAAAATTTTTATGGGTAAGATTTAATATTCGTTACCTTTATCTCAATCATGTCTCTTGTCCCAACAAAACTTTTCCTCACAAAAGGCATGGGACGCCACAAAGATAAACTTCAATCATTTGAGCTGGCACTGAGAGATGCGGGCATACAGCACTGCAATTTGGTGAGTGTATCAAGTATTGTGCCTCCAAATTGCGAGATAATTTCTGCTGAAGAAGGAATAAAATTGCTGAAGCCCGGACAGATAACATTTGTTGTTCTCGCCCAAAATGCAACCAATGAAGCCAATCGCCTCATCGCCGCCTCTGTGGGGCTGGCGCTGCCGAGGGACAGGAGTTTTTATGGTTATCTCTCCGAATATCACAGTTTTGGAGAATCTGCAAAGAAGGCGGGAGATTATGCTGAAGATTTAGCTGCAACAATGCTTGCAACAACACTCGGCATAGAATTTGATGCTGACAAAGCATGGAATGAGAAAAAGCAGGTGTTCGAAATGAGCGGTAAAATAGTTAAAACAACAAATATAACACAAACTGCAAGGGGAAAGGAAGGAGTATGGACAACTGTAATAGCTGCGGCTGTTTTTATAATGGAATGAATTTTTGTTGGTTCATTAAAGCATCAGTATATTAGCTCTTCTTCACAAAAATCGCATTTGTGGAATTCATATTTTATTCTACCATCGACTTTACATTTCCCGAAGTAAATTCCATTATAAGGTGTTGGATCCTTTTCCCATTCATTACAATTACTACAAACTTTAATTTTCATGGTAGCCCTCACTTCTCTTCTTCTCCCCATCTGAAAAGAAATTGTACTGCAATTTTTAATAGATTTTGTATAAAATCATTAACCTTCTTTTCTACATATTTCAATTTTTGTCAATTAAAATTTACAAAGATATGCTACTCTCTTTTTTTTCATCACAAATGTATCAAGAATGTTCGCCAGATGTTCTCCATATGGGGTCAGAATATATCCATTCCTAGTTTTTTCAACTAGATTAAGGTTGCATAATTTTTTTAGATGAAATGCAAGTTTTGATGAGTATTCTACGCCTACCCCTCTCATTATCTCGCTATAACCCATTGCACCATGTGTTCGAAGCAGATGGAGTAATTTTCTTCTTATGGGGCTTTTGCACGTTTCTATCATTTCATCTATATCTGCATCTTCCTCAACGCATATTTCATCAAGCAATTTCTTTTCTTCTTCTCCTCTGCAAACAATTAAAATATTTGCCTCCTTTTTCTCCACCTCTTGAATGAAATTTTTCAATTGTTTTTTTACCTCTTCTTTCCCAGCTGTCTTTAATAAATAGGAGATTCCCGAAACTATAAGGGTGGTGTTTGCATCTATTCCGTCTAAAATATGCAAAAGGTTGTGAGATTTTTTTAAATCGATATACTCATCAGCAATTACATTTAGTTCTCTCTCAATGTCTTCTTTTGGGGGGATAGAGGCGATTATTATTTTTCCTGTATTGAATGCAAAATATTCCGGGAATGCGGGAAGTTTTTTCTTTCCCGCCCTTTCAATAATCCGGGCAATATCATTTCCATCAAAGGGTTTTTGTATGTAATCTATCGCCCCTAACTTCATCGCTTCTACCGCACTTTCTACCTCTCCATACCCTGTCACAACAATAACGTTTGTCTTTACTCCCTTCTTCTTTACTTCTCTGATGACATCCAGTCCAGATATATCCGGCATTTTTAAATCGAGAATAACAACATCGTATCTCTCCCTCTGCAACTTTTCCACTGCTTCCTTTCCCCCCGCACAAGTATCCACTTCAAAGCCTTTTAACGATAGAAACTTTTTCATCTGCATGAGAAAGGTTGCATTATCGTCCACAACAAGCACCCTCATTATTTCACCCTTATTTTAACTCTCACTTCCGTGCCTTCTCCTCTCTTACTCTTTATCTCTATTTTTCCGCCATGCTCCTCAGCCACCCAGCTGGCGATGAAGAGACCCAGGCCGGCGCCTTCACCCATTTTGCGGGTCGTGAAAAATGGCTTTGTTGCTTCTTTTTGCACCTCCTCATCCATTCCCACTCCATTATCCTTCACCACTATCTCTATCATGTCATCTTTTTCGATGGCATCCACGACAACATAATGTACCTTCTTTTTACTGTCTTTTGCCATCACCGCATTTTTAACTATATTCATAAAGCACTCAAAAAGGCGTTCTTCATTGCCATATACCACATATTTACCCACTCTGTTCTGGAATATGGTATCCTTTGCACCATAAATGCGACGAATATTTTCTATAACTCTATCGATAAGGCTGCCGAGATTTACTTCCTTCTTTTCTGTTATTTTCATTCTTGAAAAATTGAGTATGCTTTTTATTATGCCGGCTGCATTTTCCACTTCCCTCTTTATTACCTCAATCTCTTCTCTGCAATCTTTCACCTTCTCCATTAAATAATCGGCAGTGACAGATATATTGGCAAGTGGCGTATTGAGCTCGTGGGCCACCACCGCCGCCAGCCGCCCAAGCGCCATCAGTCTTCGATGTTGTTGCAATTTCTCCTCCATCTCTCTTTCCTCAGTTATATCTCGGGAAAACACAGCGATATACCTGACATTGCCATGTTCGTCAAAAACAGGATAAAAGCAGTTATCAAACCATCTTCCATTTCTGGTGTCAGTGAAGCGGGCTTCTTTTTTCGTCTTTTCCACCTCCCTTACTTTTGCAGTTCTTCTTTCATATACGTCTGGAGGAAGATATTCTCTTATATTAGTTCCTATAATCTCCTCTTTCTTTTTGCCAAGGGCACGCGCCATTGCATCGTTTAAATCGAGAATTGTTCCATCTGTTTTTGCCAGAAGCATGAGGTCATGCGTTGCATTAATGAGAGTTTTAGCGAGTCTTTCTGCCTCCTTCTGTTTTGTAATGTCTCTACCAATAGCAACAGACCCAATAACTTTGCCATTTTCATCAAGCAATCTTTTTGAATGCCACGATATTATTTTTCTCTTCCCATTTTTGGTTGTTATCTCCGTTTCAAAATTTTCAACCACCTCGCCTTTCTCTATTATATCCATTGCTTTGCCAAAGATTTTTTCCCTGTATTTTTCATCTGGATATAACCATTCCCATATTCTTGCATTGCCCATTACTTCATTTTTATTATATCCACTTATATTCTCAGCCGCTTTATTCCATATAATAATATTGCCTTCAGTATCCAGAACATTTATCCAAATGTTTGCATTTTCTATGATACTATTCAAAAATCTGTTTAGTCTTTTTATCTCCTCCTGTGCTTTTTTTAATTCTGTCACATCCAAATCCATTCCCCTGTAGCCAATCCAGTTTCCATTTACATCGAAAACAGGTATTCCACTGGTTACAAGCCACCTCTCTTCTCCATTCTTGGCAATATTTTTGTTTATAAAACTTCTGAGTAGTTTTCTTTCTTCAAAAATTTTCATGGCTTCTTCCTTCAATTTTTCCCTTTCATCTGGATGGAATAAATCGTAAAATCGCTTTTTACCAATAAGTTCCTCCGGTTTATATCCAAGTATTTTTTCAACTGCTGGACTTGAATATGTATATACGCCTTCTCTATCAACTTCCCATATCCATTCATTTGCATTTTCTGCTACCTGTCTGAATCTTTCTTCCATTTCTTTAGTCTCTGTTATATCCCTCGAGAACATTGCAATCATGCTTACATTACCGTTTTCATCTATAATTGGATAATATCTATTATCAAACCATCTCCTCGGATGGTCAATGAATTTTACTGGTTTTTTTGTTCTAATTGCTTCGAGAGCCATCTCAACTTTTTTATTAAAAACATCTTCTGGAACCACATGTTTGTAATCCCATATATTTTTACCTATGAAATCTTCTCTTTTCTCGCCAAACATTGCCTTAGCCATTGCCTCATTTAAATCAACAATGATACCATCTGGTTTAAGCAGAATAACGAGATCATGTGTTGCATCTATTAAACTTCTGAGTTGTCTCTCTTTTTCTTTAATTTCCTCCTCTCTCTTTTTCTCCTCCGTTATATCTCTTATAAATGCAGCAATTTGTGTTACATTGCCGTCCTCATCCATGATAGGGTAAAATCTGTTCTCAAACCATCTTCCATCATTAGTGTCAATGAAAAATACAGGTTTTTTATCATGCTTTGCCTCAATCGCTTTTTTAAATCTACTCTTATAAATATCATCTGACAGACAATTTTTAAGATTATCTCCTATTATCTCTTCTCTCTTTTTACCGAAATGTTTCGCCATTGCCTCGTTCAAATCAACGATGGTACCATCCTCTTCCACAAGAATAATAAGGTCACTTGTTGCATTAAGGAGAAGGCGCACTTTCTCTTCACTTTTTTTAAGTTCTGTTATGTCGTGAAAATTAACAATCACTCCTCCAACAGTTGGATTTTTCAATAAATTTCTTCCCTTAACTTCCACAAATCTCCAGCCATCATTTTTATGTTTTATGCGAAATGCAGTTGTTATGATTTTTTCTGGATTCATGAGAACTTCTTTAAATTTTTTCATTGCTACTTGTAAATCATCTGGATGAATAAATTCGGTTGCACTTCTTCCGACAATCTCTTCCGGAGAATATCCGAGAATATTTTTTATTGAGGGTGAAATATACTCCACATTCGTATTTTCATCTACAACCATGATTACATCGCTGCTCTCCTCTACTAGTTTCTGGAAATACTCTCTGCTTTTTTGCAACTCTTCCTTTGCTTTCATATATTCTACAATATTGGCTATCCATGCAGCAATGTGGCGTAGAGCATCTTTTTCCTCTTCCAAAAATATTTCTCCATCTTCTGGTGGAATTTGCTGTGTATAGCCTACTTCGATATTTCCCTCGATTCTATTTTCTATTATTATTTCCTGAGAGATTTTTTCTATTATTTGTGCATTAACAGGATGAGAGTAATGTTTTCCATTGAGGTTTATGGCACAAGCAGCAAGTTCTGGGTGTTGAAGAATTTCTGGCACAACACGAACAACTCTTTCCATTATTTCGTCAATGCACATATAATTCTGGAAAATCTTTTCTATTTTATGAAGGCATTTCAACTCTTTTATTTTCTCTTTTAATGTATGTATTATTTCTTGGCTCTTTTTTCTTTCCTTTTCTAATTCCTTCATTTCATCAAGCATGAGGAGGATGTTTTTCCCCTCCGAAAAGCATTTTGCAAAGAATGCCCTGTCTTTTATCTTAAAAGATATAATTGCGTTTTTTCTTTTGCCCTCTACAAGTTCTTCTATAATCTTTTTTTCTTCCTCGCCAATCCATTTAGATACATCCCTTCCAATTACCTCATCTTTTTCCAGCCCTGTTATTTTTAATGCTGCAGCGTTGATTTTCGCTATTTTATAATCCGATAAAATCATCAATCCACATGGAAATTTCTCGAAAAAAGGCATCGCTTCTGGCGTCGTGAAAAAATTTTGTCTCATTCTATCACCTTTGCCCCGAATATAATTAAAATTTTCGTTTATTTATGTTTTGTTGGCGAGTGATTTCATTTCTATGGCTCTTTCTATAAGATAATGGAGTGCTGGCAAATTGGCGGTGAAAATTTCTCTTATGGTATTTTCATCTGTAGGTGCTATACTTCCACAAAGTTCTATAATTATGGCATATATGCCATGTTTTTCATACATCCAGTCAATGGCCATACCTATTACGCCTTCTCCTGCCTCCATGTATTTGTATTTATTTATAGAAGAGATATTCTGGGCAATGGAAAGAAATGTTTTGATATCTTCGGGTTGCTTCTCATCGGTATATCCAAAAGGATAAAAGATAACCTTTCCTGCCCCGGTATGGAAATCCACAGCAATAATAATGCTTCTATTCTCGATAAATGCTTTTACAGCCTTTGTTTCCTTCTCACTAAATGGCTTTTCCCCTCTATACTCAGGAGGATATCCCAAAATATGGAGGAGGAGATCTCCATAAGGAGTGATTGTGGTTGATAGGAAGTATAGAGGTTTCCATTCATTCCATCCTGCATCATAATTTCTGTTGAGATTTACGCCTTTAAGGATTGGAAACAAATTTTCACCTATGCAGCCATTCGGTTCCATATTCTTCCTCGTGTTGTTTTCCACTCCATCTGGATTTACCATGGGTATTACAAAAATTTCTGCATTATTGATCATATATGCAATGCTCTCATTTTTGCTGTAATTTTCACACATTGTTTTTAAAAAATATAGAAGAAATTGATATCCTGGTTTTTCATTGCCATGCTGTCCTCCCATGAAAAGAATTTCCGCCTCATTTTCATCAATGCTCACATTGTCTGATATTTTGATGGCATAGATGTTTCTTCCCCCATATGTTGTTCCTATGGAATAGAATGTCATTATATCTGCATATTTATTGTGAAGGTTTTCGAGAAAATTCTCCATCTCTTCATATGAGTAATAATGGAAAATGTGCTCACACGTGGAATAATAATGCGGGAGGAAAAGTAAAACCGTTATCAACAGAAGAATCTTCTTCATGACATAAAATCGATACTTATTTTAAAAAACATTCTATTGAATACCATGCTCATAAGATTCGCCCGCATTGATGATGCTGAAAAAATAGCAAGGAATAATGTGGCTCTCGCAATTGAGTCGGAAGGAACTGAGATAGACTACGAAACAACATTTGAAGGTGTTAAAGAGGTTATAAAAGATGAGGGCAAGGGATTTTATATAGTTGCAGATGAGAATGGGGAAGTTATAGGGCAGCTTATGGTAACATACGAGTGGAGTGACTGGAAGGCGGAAATGATATGGTGGTTGCAGAGTATTTACGTTAAGCCTGAATGGAGGAGAAAAGGGGTTATGAGGGCAATGCTGAAAAAAATATTAGAAATTGGAGGAAAAAGAGGAGTGAAAAGATTTCGGTTATATGTTCACGAGAAAAATGAGGGAGCGAAAAAAGCATATGAAAGAGTTGGGATGAAAAAAGCACCATACACCATATATGAATTTACCGCTTCAAAATAAAATTTCCTCCCTCGATTCTTATTGCTTTTCCATTTATAATTGCATCTGCTATTTTATAGCGGGCGCTTTTCAAATCATTCCATAAAGCTTTTTGCGATATGCCCATTCTCGCTGCCGCCTCATGCTGTGTCAAGCCGAGATAGTCCACGAGGCGGAAGGCCTCAAATTCTTCGACATGCAAAACAACCACACCATCATATGGAATATTGGGAATAAAATGTGTTGCCAATGGTAACCTTTCCACCCATCTCCTGCATCTTCTCCTTCCTGGCATTGATTTTATAAAGATAAATTTATAAATAATTTTGGCGAAAAATTTATATATTTCATACTATATATTCCACAAGGTGGTAAAATGCCGTGGGGATATGGAAGAGGAAGAGGTTGGAGACTTGGAGGTTGGTATGGTTATGGATGGATGCCATGGGCAGGATGGGGTAGAGGAAATCCGTATCCATTCTGCAGGAGATTTCCATGGCTTCCTAGAGGATGGTGGCGAATGCCATACATGCCATACTATGGATTGCCATATTACCCATGGAGGTGGTGGTAAATGCCATTCGGCATGGGTCCATATGGCTGGCTAATGATGCCATACATAATGCCATGGATGTACACATGGATGTATTATAACCCATACTACAGCTACATGCCATGGTACTGGTATCCATATTACTATCCATGGTAACTACAAGCACCCCTCTTCCTTAAAT
>CAZTDS010000025.1:0-6833 GCA_964612535.1 uncultured Thermoplasmatales archaeon | reverse complement strand
TACTGGTATCCATATTACTATCCATGGTAACTACAAGCACCCCTCTTCCTTAAATTATTAGGTGAGAAAATGTATTGGCCGTATTTTATGCCTTGGATGCCTTTCATGCCAATGCCTCCAGAAATAGAAATAGCTATGCTGGAGCAGGAAAAAGCAATGCTGGAGGCAAGACTGGCAGAAATAAATAAAAGGCTTGAGCAGTTAAAGGGTGGATTAAAATGAAAATAATAGTAGCAACAAATAAAGGGGGATTAGAAGACAATGTATCTCCAGTATTTGGGAGATGCCAAACTTTTACAATAATTGAGGCAGAGGGAAATGAAATAAAAAATGTGGAAGTGGTGCCAAATCAGTTTGCAAATGCTGTTCATGGAGCAGGTATACAAACTGGGCAATGGGTTGTTAGCCAGGGAGCAAAAGCAGTTATAGCAGGAAACTTCGGACCAAATGTTACAGCAATTCTGCAACAAGCTGGTGTGGAAATGATTACAGCACAGGGAAATGTAAAGGAAGTAGTTGAAAAATATCTAAGGGGAGAACTCCGTCCTTCTTCAACTCCTCCTCCCTCTCCATATCCATATCAACCTTATCAACCACCTTACCAACCGTATCAACCAATGCCACCGTATCCATATTATCCGCCTTCACCGCCTCCTGCAGCGCCATTTATGAGCAAAGAAGAAGAAATAAAAATGCTTGAAGAAGAACTCAGGAGAATAGAAGATATGCTCAATGAAATAAAAAGAAGACTTAAGGAGCTAAAGGGTGATTAAATGGGAATGGGAGCTGGAAGAGGAAGAGGTGCAGGAGGAAGAGGAGGAGCAGGTCCTCCAAAAGAATGCGTGTGCTTGAACTGTGGCTACAGAATGCCACATCAGCCAGGAATACCTTGTCGCCAGATGAAATGCCCAAGATGTGGAGCACCAATGGTGAGAGGCTGAAATGAGGATTGCATTTCCTACTTTGGGCAATAAAGGCTTAGATGAGGAAATTGGAGAGCACTTTGGGAGAGTGCCAACATACACCATTGTAGATTTGGAGACAAATGAAGTTAAAGTAATACCAAATACAAGCCATCATTTGGGAGGAGTTGGCTATCCTCCAGAATTGCTTGCTAAGGAGCAAGTAAAAGTTTTGATATGCAAAGGACTAGGAAGGAGAGCAATAAGCATGTTCCAAGATTTTGGCATAGATGTGTATATAGGAGCCACAGGTAAAGTAAAAGATGCTTTGGATACCTTTAAAAAAGGCTTGCTGAAGAAGGCTACTGTAGAAAATGCCTGCAAAGAGCATGCATTTGGAGATAGACATCACTGGCATAAGATAATATGAGGACATACTTAGATTGTATACCTTGCTTTATTAGGCAATCATTGGAAGCATCTCGAATGGTAACCTCTGATGAAAGTAAGCATGAAATTGTATTAAAAAAAGTAATGAGATATTTGCAAGTATCTTCTTTTAATAATCCTCCCCCAGAATTATCCAAAGAAGTTCATGCAATTGTTAGAAACATGCTTAATTGCAAGGATCCTTACAAGGAAGTTAAGAAAAAATCTAATGAAATGGCAAAGGAATTGTATTCTCGTTTGGAGCAGATAGTAGAAGAAGCAAAGAATCCATTGCTTATGGCTACTAAATTGGCTATAATAGGGAATGTTATAGATTTTGGAGCAATGAATCGATTTGATGTTAATGATATGATTAACAAAGCAATTACAGAGAACATAGATGGCAATGCATATTCAAGATTTAGAGAAAGCATAGAGAAAGCACAGACTATTCTTTATTTAGCAGATAACGCAGGTGAGATATTTTTTGATAAACTTCTTATAAAAAAATTTGCAGAAATGGGAAAAAAGATAGTTTACGCAGTTAAAAATAATCCAATAATTAATGATGCTACCATAGAAGATGCGAAATTTGCAGGTATAGACAAGTTTGCTGAAGTTTTGTCAGCAGATGAAGGTCAAGATAAATCAGCTCCAGGCATATTGCTTAACTATGCATCTTCTAAATTCTTAAATTATTTTAGGAATGCAGACGTTGTTATTGCAAAAGGTCAAGGAAACTATGAATCCCTTAGTAATAGTGGGAGGGAAATATTTTTTCTATTGGTAGTAAAATGTCCTTTAGTTGCAAGAGATATTAGGGCAGATGTAGGCAAGCTTATTTTGAAGGTGATTGGATGATTATTGCTGTGGCATCTGGCAAAGGAGGCGTTGGAAAAACAACTGTAGCTGTTAATCTGGCTTTAGCTAATAATGGAATTATATATGACTGCGATGTTGAAGAGCCAAATGCAAATATTTTCGTAAAAGCCTCTCTGGAAAAAATAGAAGATGTTGTTCTGATGAACCCAGTTTTTGATTTGAATAAATGCACCTTCTGTAAAAAATGCTCTGAATTCTGTAAATACAATGCTATCGCTGTTTTATCCTCGGATATTCTTTTCTTTCCTGAATTGTGCTCAGGATGTGGAGGATGTAAAATTGTTTGCCCTCACGATGCCATATCAGAAGGGAAAAGAAAAATTGGAGAAATATATCATGGAAAGGGATTAATAGAGATATATCAGGGATTGCTAAACATTGGGGAGGCGAGGGCAACGCCTGTTATATCGCATCTTAAAAATTACATAAGGAAAGATGGTCTTTCTATTCTGGATGCTCCCCCTGGCAATGGTTGTCCAGCTATAGAAACGATGCATCATTCTGATTTCGTTATTTTAGTTACGGAACCTACTCCCTTTGGCTTGCATGATTTGAAAATAGCTGTTGAAATTGTTAGAAAATTTGGCATTCCTTTTGGAGTCGTGATAAACAGGCATGGGCTCGGAAATCAAAATGTAGAAAAGTTTTGCAGGGAAGAGGGAATAGAAATTCTCATGAAAATTCCTTACAAAAGAGAGATTGCCGAGATGTATTCAAAAGGTATCCCTCTCGTAAGCGAAAAGGAATGGAAGAAAAAATTTGTGGAATTGAAGGAGGCAATATGATAGTATATGGCCCCGTAGCATCATGGCGACTTGGGCGTTCTCTGGGAATAGATTTGATTAATTCTGCAAAAACATGCTCTTTTGATTGCATTTATTGCCAGCTTGGAAGAACTGTTCATCTTACAGCGGAAAGAAAGAAATTTGTTGAGGATGAGCACATAATGAAGGAGATAGATTCTCTGCCACCCCTGGAAGCGGATGTGGTTACTTTTTCAGGCACAGGGGAGCCCACATTGGCGGAAAATCTGGGTATGGCTGCAGAATATGTAAAGAAACTTAATCTGCCTACTGCGATATTAACAAATTCCTCCCTGTTTTGGCGAGAGGATGTGAGGAAGGATTTGAAAAAAATAGACTGGATTATAGCAAAGCTTGATGCGCCTGATGAAAAAATTTTCAGAAAAATAAATCGCCCCCATAAAAGCATTGATTTTGATGAAATGATTGAGGGGATGAAAAAGGTGGCGAGAAATGCAAAGAAATTTTCTTTGCAAATGATGTTTGTAAAGGAAAATGTTTTTCATGCCAGAGAGATGGCCGAACTGGCTAAGGAGATTAAGGCTCACGAAATACAACTAAATACTCCTCTCCGAAAATCGCCGGTCAAACCATTAAGTGAGGAAGATATGGAAAAGATTGCAGAATATTTTGAAGGGATGAATGTAAAAGAGGTTTATTCTTCTTCTCCTCCTGAGGCAAAACCAATTGATTATATGGAGGTTTTAAGGAGGCGTCCTGAATGAAACAAGTTGCTATAGCAAGTGGAAAGGGAGGGACGGGAAAAACGAGTCTCGTTGCTTCCTTTGCAAATTTTGCAGATGCAATTATTGCTGATTGCGATGTGGATGCCCCCAACCTTCATCTTATTTTAAGGCCAGAAATTTTGGAGAAAATACCATTTGAGGGAATGGAATTGGCAAAAATAGAGGAGGATAAATGCATAAAATGCGGAAAATGCGAGGAGGCTTGTAGATTTGGGGCAATAGAAGATTCCAAAGTTATTGAGGAAAAGTGTGAGGGGTGTGGAGTTTGTCAGCTTGTATGTCCTGTCGATGCAATACATCTGCATAAAAGAGTTACAGGATATATTTTTGTCTCCAGAACACGATTTGGTGGCTTCGTTTACGGACTCCTTTCACCTGGAGAGGAGGCAAGTGGTAAATTGGTTAGTCAGGTGAGGAAAAAAGCGGAGGAAATGGCAAATAAAGAAGGAAAGGAGATGATAATAATTGATTCTCCTGCAGGAATTGGTTGTCCTGTTATTGCCTCCATAGGCAATACGAACTTGGTTGTTGTTGTTACGGAGCCCACCATGGCTGCCATTCATGATATGGAAAGGGTGCTCAGCACAGCGGAGCATTTTAGGGTTAAAACTGTTGTTGTAATAAATAAATATGATATTAACGAAGAAATGAGTAAAGAAATAGAGGAGTTTTGCAGGAGGAGAGGTATTGATATAATTGGCAAGATACCATTCAGCAGGAAATTTGTTGAAGCAATGATTGAAGGAAAAAGCGTAGTTGAATGTGATAAGGAAATTGCAGGAATAGTGAAGAACATATGGGAAAATATAGAAAAAATGCTTGAATATGAGAGTAAAGATAATCTATGACAATAAGGCGATGAAGGGTTTTAAAAAGGCATGGGGCTTTTCCTGTTTAATAGAACATAATATAAATTTGCTTTTCGACACAGGAGGAAAATACAGCATACTGAAACATAATCTGGATAAATTTGGTGTAGATTTAAAAGAAATAGATGCTATCTTTATCTCTCACAGCCATTGGGATCATGCAGGAGGGCTGGAAAAATTGAGATTCGACAGAAAAATATTCGTTCCCCCATCATCTAAATTAAAAGGGATTAGGGTGGGTAATGAGGAATTTTTGCCAAATTTTATTTCAACTGGAGAAATAAATGGAGAGCAATCCTTGATTGTAAAAGATGGTGAAAAACTCATTATATTCACTGGCTGTAGCCATAATGGGCTTGAAAATGTTATAAAGATAGCCGAAAAATATGGCAAGATATATGGCATCATAGGAGGATTTCACGATTTTAAGAACATAGATATACTTGGCAAATTCTCCTTAGTAATGCCCTGCCACTGCACGAAGCTGAAGAGGCAGATAGAAGCCTTTCCAAATGCTTTGGAATGCATGGCTGGTAAAGAGGTGGAAGTGTGAAATATGATGATTTTTTCTCTTCCTCACTTGGTAAGAAAATTTTGGAGATAGAGGCGAAATATGTTGCTAAATATGCATCAGGAATAGTAGCAAGTATTGGTTGTGGAACTGGAAAGATAGAGGAGCGGATAGAGGAGGTTTCTGGTGAAAAAATAATAGGTGTAGAAATAGATGACAAAATGGTGGAAATAGCTAAAAACAGAATAGAAATTATAAGGGCAAATGCAACAGCCCTACCATTTAAGGATGCTTCCATAGATACAGTTGTTTTTATTACTTCGCTAGAATTTATTGAAAATTACAGAAAAGCGATTGAGGAAAGTTACAGGGTATTAAAGAATAAAGGAAAAATTATTGCCATATTGCTTAATACCTCCTCGCCATATTTTAGAGAAAGATATGCATCTGGAGGATATATAAAAAAGAATATAAAACATCTCGATATCGAGAGCATTCTAGAATATATGAAAAATTTTTTTGATATTAGAGTAGAGGGTTTGTTTGAGATTGTACAGAAGGACTTATATATTCCGGGAAAAAGTGTGTACGGAGTGAAAGGAATAAAAAGAAGTATAGAATACCATAGCCAATGAAAAGAATAAAAGAGGGAAACGTTCAAGCATCAATCTTCATATTTAATTTCTCTGAGGAATGACCCATATTGCATATGGAGTAAATGTGGAAAAGATGGTTTTTTTGATTTCTTTCCTAGCTAACATAATTGCCATTAGATTGAATAAAAGGAATTATGGAAAAAGTTTCATAAATATTCGCTACCCCTCCTTTTATTGAATGCTTTGAATAACATATTTTGTTCTGCAATTCATATTATGCTTTTGCGCACAACATCACAACATCCTGCCACTCCACTCTTTTTCTATGGAAAGGGAGGGATGCCTTTATGGGAAATTTATATTCCCTCTCCTCAACAATTCGCCATTTCTGACTGGAAAGTAAATTTTTAATAAATTCCACTCCTTTTTTAAGATGGAGAGAATATATCGTTTTGCTAACATCCATCGCCTTTTGCACAAAAATTCTGTCAGCCATTCTATTTGCATACTGTGCTCCAAAAGGAGGGTTCATTATAACTGTATCAACTCTTTCAGCAAACTCTTCGACATCCATAACATGGAATTCCACTTCAACGCCCATCTTATCCGCCTCCTCCTTCGCAATTTTTATCAGCCCCTCATCAATATCTATTGCCACCACTTTTCTTGCCCCAAGCAAGGCAGCACCAATTGCAAAAATTCCGGTTCCACAACCAAAATCAGCAATCTTTTTCTCGTGAATATCGCCATTATGGAAGGCAAGCCACAGTATGTCAGCAGCTATGGATGCAGGTGTCGAATACTGCTCAAGTTCTGCTTTTATTGTTGCCGGCTGCCTTATCTTCTGCAAAAGCATTTCCAGATCCTTTTTCTTCACAGAATTATTAATTCCTTAAAAATATAAAAAGGGGCAGGTTAAGGCCATAGAATGGTGTCTCTGCGACAATGTTGATATAATAGCTTTGGATTTTGTTTCATTGTATTCAATTGCCGTTATTTTTATTTCCTGTGTTCCGAACATAGTTCTAAGAACATAACTGATGCTTGCGCCTCTACTTTCAATATCATTTACGAAGCAGACTTTCCCGAATTATC
>CAZTDS010000024.1:0-15542 GCA_964612535.1 uncultured Thermoplasmatales archaeon | reverse complement strand
CAATGAGGCAGTGGTTGTTGTAGATGGAAGCGAAGTAACAGATGAGGTAATGGAGATATTATCAAAAGAGACAACATTGAATGTGCAGAAGAAAGTAACGCAACTAATGGCAAACAGCGATAAATGGAAAGAGTTTGAGGGAAATACCGTGTATCCAATGCTAATTGGAAGGAAGTGGGGAATAATACATGTTGCTGCCGAAGCACATGTGGACACCTTCTTAATCTGCCCCAATTACATGGAGGGAGCAACTGACTGGTGGCCATATGACCACAATAGAGATGATATGTGGCATCCAGTAATATTGCCTGGTCCATATGCTGTGGGCATAGCTAGTCAGGGTGATTTCCCTGTTATAATAACCCTCTATTCCTGCGACCGCTATAAAGTTTCAATACCATACTACGATGCCTCTCTCAAGGTGACGTTAGAGACAGATGAGCCAACATATCTGTGGGCATATCTGATAGATTCTCGTGGCAATATAATAGCGCCAGACTTACCATCATGGTGTGGAGCGGAGGTTCCTCCATTTAAGATAATGCCAGGAAATGTTAGCCAGGGAAATGAAGAGGAATTTGACCACCTATACGTAGAGCCGCATACAGAATTTAGCTTCGAAGCACATCATCTGAAGCCAGGTAAATATACGATAATAGTTGTGCCACGCGAGGACATGAGTGGAAGCGTTAACTATCGTATCAAAGCTGAATTGAGGACGTATAGTGGCGATCGCCTTAACTATGGCTTGTCCGCCGCCAACGGAGCAGTTATAGCTTCGTTGAAGCACATTCCATTGCTTTATGCAAATGAGGATGGCCTACCAGATGAAACAGTAAATGCGTTGAATAAGCTTGGAGTAAGCAATGTAATATTCGTGGATTTGGCAAATAATGATGCTGTCGCAAATGAACTTGCTGCCAACTACAATGTAGAGCGCATTACAACAATGAATGATATTGTAAGCAAGTTGCAGGAACTTGGAGGAGAGAAATATGTGACTGTAACATCATTCACCACATATGATGGCTACTTTGCTCCAGCCGCTTATCTCGCCGCATATCACGGCTCACCAGTTGTAAGGATTGGAGAGATGGGAGAGGCATATTACTGGGGTAATGTAGCATTCCAGTGGATGTTCTATGCTGGCGATTATTATCATGGCACACGTTCCATTGGACATCTTCCGATGGCAAGAAAGCCAATAATGGATTACATAAAGGAGGGAGAAATACCACCTCTTGGCCTGGATGCAGAACTCAGATGGTTCAGAAGAATCGTTGAAGGTGTTTTCAATTATGCGAATAGCATAGGCGTTGATACATCAGGTATGGAGGCATATGGCTTTGTTGCTCCGAAAACAGATATCCGCTTCACAGTTCATCATGCTCTCTTCGGCAACGAATCTACGGCTGGACAGTTCATAGGCAAGACAGCTGGAGAACTCGCCGCTCAGGTGGCAAGGAGTGTGTTGTATCCAGCAATAATATTCGGCAATCCATATCGCAACATAACAACATCATCCCTCATGAATTATCAGGATGGAAACCAGGCAACAGCAAATAATGGAGAAAGATTCAATGCATATACAAGCAGATACACGGCATTATACTTCAACCTCTTTGGAAGAGAATTCCGCGGTCACTGCAGATGGGATAACCTCTATGTAGATCAGAATGCAGGAGCCTCGCTATACTATTACAGCGGTCACGGCACAGGAGGAGGCGGTATAAGCTATCACCCAGAGTTTGCAGGCCCAGACGCATGGCGCGGCTATGCATACTGGAATGGAAAGACAGCAAGAGCAGGAGGTTTCACATGGTATGATGTGGATCCACCAAATCAGTATAACCTGGTGCACTTTAAGTGGGCTGACTATTACTGGGAGAATCTCCACAGCCAGTTTGTAATGTGGATGAGCTGTACAACCTTCGCCCACTATGGGCCAGAGATTTATCTTGAGCATGGAGCAGTAGCAGCATATGGAAATGCAAACACTGGCTTATCTCCACACTGCGAAATATATGATATGCAATTCATGAAAGGATGTCTATATGAAGGCAAGCCAATAGGTGTGGCATTTAGCGAGATATACTGGAAATTTGAAAGAGATTTCACAACAATGGATCCAACAAGCATATACGGCGGCTTTGCACTGAATCTTGATTCGGATCAGGTAATATACGGCGACCCAATGCTATATGTATACAGCCCTGCACACTGGGTAGAGCCAACGCCAGTGGAATCTCCACTGTAATCTCTCCCCTTTTTCTTTAATTTTTGAAAATTATTGAATGATTTCTTCAGGAGCGTTTGCTATTTTTACCAAAGCCTTAGCTTCTACAACGTGCAGATTGCCTGGAATAATTATTGAATGGGGAGTATCTCCAAAGTTTTCCTCGATTAAGTCCTTAATATAACCTGCTCTGGCAAGTGCATCTTCAGATGAAACTCTTGCAACAACCGCAATTAATTTATCCTCGCCAATTAATCCATCTCCTACTCTTTTTTCCATCTCCAGCAGAATTTCCATTGCTTCATTTGCTGTCATTGGTGTGGGAGTTGTATCCAGGAGAAGTAAAGAATGTAGCCCCATTTTTGCATTTTCCTTTATTGCTTCATAGGGTGAGAGAGGGAAGTAATCTTTATATGGTCGAGCTATACTCACAACCCTGCCAAACTTATATATTTGGAGCCCTAACAAACTTGCTGCAGCAGATACAATACTCACACCATGGATAATCCGGGTTTTTATGCCTTTCTCAATAGCTCTTATTCTTAGCTCAACATGAGTTGTTGCCGCCATTGGATCCCCTGCTGTGAGGAGAGCAACGCGGTGCTTTTCTGCCTCCTTTAGTAACATGGTGCCATCCTCCACCTCCCCCCTGCTGAGGATTGTGATTTTTTTTCCAATTTTTTCCTCAATTTTTTTTATGCTTACCCCCATTTTGCTTGTATAGAATTCGGCGAAGAGCTTATCGCATTTCCTTGCCTCCTCTAACCCTTTAAGAGTAATGTCATTTTCATCCCAGAGTCCGAGGCCAATGAAGGACAACATAAATGGTAAATACGCTGCTATTTTTATAAGGTGTGAAATATCTTTGTTTGGCTGTGCCAAAAAAGAAGGCGGAACAGATAAGACAAAAACTCATTAAAATGAATTTACTTGTAAGAAACGTTAAGATTGAGAGAGATAATGAATATGTATATTTTCCTGTAAAAGAGAGAGTGGATTTTGAAGGATGTTTCATAGTTGAAAGAGATGTGGAAGAAGTTGAGAGAGAAAGTTTTAGAGAAGTTTTGAAGAAGAAAGGGATAGAAATAGATGCTCTCTCCATCGATTTCATTGGAGACATTGCCATAATAAGGGCTGTAGAAGAAGAAAAGGCTATGGCAGTTGCAGAGGCAATTATGAAAACAAATAAAAGAGTTAGGGCTGTTTTCCTTGACAAAGGTGTTAGAGAAGATTATAGGGTAAGGGCTGTACATCATTTGCTGGGGGAAAAGAAGACGGAAACAATTCATGTTGAATATGGGGTAAGAATAAAAATTGATGTTGCTAAAGCATATTTCTCTCCTCGTCTTGCCGCAGAAAGAATGAGGGTTGCAAAAAAAATTAGGGAAGGGAGTATCGTTATCGATATGTTTGCTGGCGTCGCCCCTTTCAGCCTTATCATTGCTAAATATGCTTCACCAGAGAAAATATATGCAATAGATAAGAATCCTTATGCTGTTAAATATGCAAGGGAGAATGCCAGAATAAATGAGGTGGAAGATATAATTGAAGTTATAGAAGGAGATGCAAAGGAAATTGTGCCTAAGTTGCCGAGGGCAAATCATATTATAATGAATCTCCCCCACAGAAGTTTTGAGTTTTTGCCATTGGCGATGAAAAAAGGGGAAGTGCTGCATTATTATGAGATTATGGAAAGAGGGAAAATTGAGGAAAGAATAAAAAAGATAAAGGAAATAGGAAAAAAGTTAGGCTATGGCATAGAAATAAAAAATGTAAGGGTTGTGGGAAGCTATTCTCCGGCGAAGCAAAGAATCGGCATGGAGATATATGTGAAAAAAATGTAATGCAGTTTTATTTATTCCATTACCTTTATATAATAAATTTTCATCTACATGCATGGCTCGAAAGCCTGCAAGGATGTATAGGGATGTCAAAGGCAGAGTGACAACAAGAAAGGAGTACATTGGAGGAGTTCCCAATCCCAGAATATCTCAATTTGACTTGGGAAATTTAACAGCGAACTTTCCAGTAGAAATATCCCTCATAGCAAAAGAAAAATGCAATATATTGCACCGTGCCCTCGAAGCAGCTCGTGTCGCTGCAAACCGTTATATAGTGAAAGCAGCAGGCAAATCAAATTACAGAATGAAAATAAGAGTGTATCCTCACGTGGTTGTGAGGGAAAATAAGCAGGCAACAGGCGCAGGCGCCGACAGAGTTTCTCAGGGAATGAGAAAATCATACGGAAAGCCGGTTGGCACAGCAGCCAGAGTTAAGGAAGGGCAGAAAATAATATCGATATGGACAACGCCGGAGAATGTTGAAAAGGCGAAAGATGCTCTTCGAAGGGCAATAGCAAAACTGCCCACGCCATGCAGAATAGAGGTTACAGAGGCAGAGGCAACATCAACTGCATCTTAAAAATCTTTTTTAATCGATTTTGAGTACTTCATCAACTCGCGGAGAATTTGAAGTGGTTTCTCATGGCTCTACACATTACTATGTTAGAAGAACAAGAAAAGTTGTTCGACTGAATCATTGGTTATGCTTTCTTCCATAACTTTCTCAAACCTTACTAAAAGTTGAGCGAGAGAGGAGGTAATAATTGGATAAAAAAACGGTTGGCAGCAGCTATGAGCTGAAATATTTATAAACCCAAATTTTAAATGTGATTAGACAATATAGAGACGAATGAAAGGGATTTCGATGATTATTGCAATGATTCCGTTTTTGATTATCTTTGGACTATCAATGGCTACTGAAGCAAATATTATTAAAGTGGAATCATCACACAACTATTGGAAAAGCGGAGAAAACATAACGGTAAATTTAATCATAATTCCTTCCCAACCCATTGCTGGAGTCCAATGCAATGTGGTTTTTAACAATAGCATTCTGGATGCCATAGAGGTAATAAATGGAGGACTCTTTGATTTGTGGGCAAATGATATGGTAGAAAATTTTACAGTTATAGATACTGAGAATGGAACAATCAAAAATATTGTGGCTTTTTCTTCTACACCAATAAATGAAGGTGGAGTTTTTGCCACCATAATTTTTCAGGCAAAAAAAGAGGGTGCTGCATTTGTTGAACTAACAGATGTTGTTATATCCGATGAAAATGGAAGTAAGTGTGAAGTAGATATAATTAATGGCAGTATAATAGCAGATTTTACCCCTCCTGCAATTCAGCTTATTGAGTTTCCGCCAATAAACATAGATTATAACTCTGTTTATTTCAGCTGGAATTCAACAGATAATTTTTCTCCCTGGCAAAACATAAGCTTTTCATATATGCTTTATGGTTAT
Organism: uncultured Thermoplasmatales archaeon; assembly: GCA_964612535.1. Lineage (GTDB taxonomy): Archaea > Thermoplasmatota > E2 > UBA202 > JdFR-43 > JdFR-43. Next base: position 9,997 of record CAZTDS010000024.1, on the reverse strand, counting down.
GACACAGGATGGCATGAATGGAGTAATGCTAGGAATGTTTCATACAATGACCTTCTTACAGGAAGTTACACATTTATGATAAGGGCCAGAGATGATGCTGGAAATATAGCGTGGCTTAACTATTCTTTCGGCATTTCCAACAATCCGCCCGCAAAGCCACAGCTTATATCTCCGGAAAATGGCTCCACAAATATCTCCTTACAACCCACTTTAAGAGTATTTGTTTATGATCCAGACGGCGATGCTTTAGACGTTGAATTTTATGATGAAAACGATAATTTGATTCATGCAGCATACAAAGTAAGTAATGGGAGTATTGTTAATGCTTCGATTCCTCAGCAACTGCTTGGACATACAACATATTACTGGTATGTTGTTGTGAGTGATGGAATTTATGAAAACAGGAGTGATAAATGGCATTTTACAACAAAAAATCGCAATCCTGTGGCAAATAGCCAAAATATAGAAATAAAAGAAGATACGCCAATTGCAATTATCCTTACAGCAAGTGATGAAGATGGTGATACACTATCCTACTCAATTGCCATGCCCCCATCACATGGAACTATTACAGGCAATCCACCGTCCATCACATATACACCGGATGCCAATTATTATGGCATCGATTCTTTTACATTTAGGGTGGAAGATGGTTTTGGCGGAACAGATGAAGGCATAATCAACATTTCAATAAATCCATTGCCTGATTCGCCATCTAAACCTTCTGTTCAGGTATCATCTTATAGTGTTTATGTTGGAGAAACAATAACATTTTATGTAGTTGCTACAGATGATGATGGAGATAAAATAAAATATGGATTCGACTGGAATGGCGATGAAAGCGTTGATCAGTGGAGTGATTTTTATAATTCAGGCGAGAAAATAGAAGTAAAACATTCATGGAATGTAGTCGGCAAATATTATGTAAGGGTAAAAGCTAAAGATGAAGATGGTTATGAAAGCTCATGGAGTGATGTCTTGCTTATATCAGTTGAAGAAAAATTACAGCCTTCAATAAATCATCCTCCTGCAAAGCCATACAACCCATATCCTCAAAATGGAGCAACAAATGTGGAGTTAAATGTTACTCTTTCTTGGCAATGTTTTGATGGAGAGGGAGATGCAATAAGTTATGATGTTTATCTTGGCACATCATCAGAAATGGAAAAGATGGCATCCCGCATATCTTCATCCTCTTTCCCCGTTTCTTTGGAACCCGAAACAACGTATTACTGGCGCATTGTTGCATGGGATGAAAATGGTGCCAGCAATGTTTCGGAGATATGGCAATTTACAACCAAAGGAATAAATCATCCACCTTATGTAACCATTTTATCCCCTTTAAATGGTTCAACAAATGTTTCCATTTCTCCAGAGCTAAAAGTTGTGGCATATGATGACGATGGAGATATGCTAACAGTTACGTTTTATGATGCCTCGACAAATACGACCATTGGAATCGTAAATGTGGCGGCTGGAAATGTTGCAAGTATTGAATGGAAAAATCTGGAAAATGGAAAGGAATATTCGTGGTATGTTGTTGTGAGCGATGGAAATGCAATGGAGAAAAGCAGCGTATTGCATTTCACCACAATTGAAGGAAAAAGTGGAGGGAAGATAGCAATATGGTATTATGTTATTCCAGTAATTGCGGCAATAGCAATCGCCTTCTCATATCTTTATTTGAGGAAAGGCAGCAAGAAAAAAGTCTTGGCTGTTGAAGAGGCAAAAAAATGTACAATTTGTCTTGGAAAATTCAAGGAGGGAGCAAATGTTGTGAGATGTGAATGCGGAGCTACATTTCATAAAAGTTGCGCCACCCGTGTTAAAGAATGTCCTGAATGTGGAAGGAGAATTGGATAGCATATGACATGTTACAAACTGTTTCAATAGTTTTATATTCAAATTCTCAATTTGGCATGTGGATGAATATTTTCAGGAGATAGAAAAAGAGGCGAAAAACTGCTATGAAATAGCTACAAAGGCGAGGAAAAAGGGTTTTGATCCTCGCACCGACGTTGAAATTTCCTTTGCAAAGGATCTTGCAGATAGAGTGGAAGAACTTGTTGGACCAAAGGGAATAGCAAGGAAAATAAGAAAATATTTGAAAGAAAAGGGGAGAGAGGAAACAGCACTCCAAATTGCACTCGAAATAGCAGATACAATGGAAGGAAATTTTGCAAGCGTCGTTGAACAGGCTGTAAGAACTGGCTTGGCTATATTGACGGAAGGAGTTCTCGTTGCTCCAATAGAAGGCATTTCGAGAGTTGAAATAGGAAAAAACGATGATGGAAGCAGATATGTCGATTTATATTTCGCCGGCCCCATACGCTCCGCAGGCGGAACAGGGGAGGCAATGAGTGTTTTAATTGCTGATATAGTGAGGAGAAAACTCGGTATTGGGCGGTATAAACCAACAGAGGATGAGATAGAAAGATACAAGGAAGAAATTCCATTGTATGACAGAGTAACTCACCTGCAATATCTTCCCTCTGCAGAAGAAATTGAACTCATAATTAGGAACTGTCCAATATGCATCAATGGAGAGGCAACTGAAGATAAAGAGGTGATGGGAAAAAGAGATTTGCCAAGGGTAAAAACAAATAAAATAAGGGGAGGAGCATGTTTGGTAATAGCGGAAGGACTATGCCTTAAAGCGCCAAAATTGCTGAAACATGTAACAAATTTAAAGCTAGAAGGCTGGGATTTTCTTAAAAAATTTGTTTATGAGGAAGAGGAGGAGGAAGAAAATAAGATTACTCCATCTGATAAATATGTGAAGGATTTAATTGCAGGACGCCCTGTGCTCAGTCATCCTTCTCGTAAGGGTGGTTTTCGCCTCCGCTATGGGCGCGGAAGGACATGCGGACTTGCAGCACTTGCCATAAATCCTGCAACGATGTATCTCGTAGATGAATTCATTGCCATAGGCACACAACTAAAGACAGAAAGGCCGGGAAAGGGAACAATAGCTACTCCATGCGATACTATTGAAGGACCGATGGTTTTGCTTGATAATGGAGACTTTATTCAGATAAATAGTAGCGAAGAGGCAAAAGAGATAAGGTATAGGGTTAAGGAAATTATTGATTTAGGAGAAATCCTTGTGCCATTTGGAGAATTTGCTGAGAATAACGCCATTTTGCCACCAGCAAGTTTTTGCTTTGAATGGTGGATTCAGGAGCTGGAGGAGAAGGCAAAACTTGAAGAGGTGAAACAGAAATATGGCATAGAAGATTTTGAGGAGATAGATGCAGAAATTGCCTTCAAAATTTCTGAGGAGTATGATGTGCCACTCCATCCATCATATAACCTCTTCTGGCATGACATAAGTAAGGAGGAGCTGGCAAAATTAAGAGATGCTATAAAGAATGGAAGATATGAAAATGGCACGTTGTATCTGAAGAGAAATGCTGAGGTTAAGGAAATTCTGCTGAAGCTTGGCGTCCTTCACAAGGAGAGGGAGGAATATGTTATAGAGAAATATGCCTATCCTCTGTTGAGATGTTGCGGTTTTGTAGCAAAGGAAGGAAAAATTGAGGAAGTAAAGAAAAGTGAAAAGGAGCCAATGGAAGCTGTTCAGGAGATGGCAGGAATAAAAATAATGCCAAAAGCACCTCACCGCATTGGAGCAAGGATGGGGCGCCCGGAGAAGGCTGCAGAGAGAAAAATGAAAGCCTCGCCTCACATTCTCTTTCCTGTTGGCTTGGCGGGAGGGAGGGAAAGATTGCTCACAGAGGCGGGAAAAGTAACAGCAGAGTTTGGAGAAAGGAAGTGTGAGAAGTGTGGGAGAATAACATATAAAGCCAAATGTGAGTGCGGCGGACATACATATTTTACTGGAAAGGTGAGAAATTTTGAGATTGATATTGAGAAGGAAATAAGGAAGGCGGAGATACGTTTAAACATTTCCTTACCACCCAAAATAAAAGGTGTTATCGGCCTCACATCTCATAGCAAAACACCTGAAAGCATAGAGAAAGGGTTGCTTCGTGCCAAACACGGTGTATTTGTTTTCAAAGATGGCACAGCCCGCTTTGATATGACAAATATGCCCCTCACCCATTTCAAGCCTTATGAAATTGGAACAAGTGTGGAGAAACTTAGAGAGCTTGGCTATGAATATGATTATATGGGTAATAAGCTTGAGAGAGATGATCAAATATGCGAATTAAAGCCTCAGGATGTTATACCGTCCAAAAAGTGCGGGGAGTATCTTGTTAAAGTTGCAAATTTTATTGATGAAATGCTTGTCAAATTTTATGGGATGGAGCCCTATTACAATGTTGAGAGGATTGAGGATTTAATTGGACATCTTGTGGTTGGACTATCTCCTCATACATCTGCGGGAGTGGTTGGCAGAATAATAGGTTTTATAGATGCCAATGTATGCTGTGCCCATCCATTTTTCCATGCTGCTAAAAGGAGAAATTGCGACGGTGATGAAGATGCCCTTATGCTTTTGCTGGATGTCCTCATCAACTTTTCGAGAGAATATATTCCGGAAAAGAGGGGAGGGAAAATGGATTTGCCTCTCGTAATAGCAACCCGCGTTTCTCCTTCAGAAATAGATAAAGAGGCATTGAACATCGATTTACTACCTCGCTATCCTCTGGAATTTTACAGAAAAACTCTTCAATGTCCTCATCCAAAGGAGCTTGAAGAAATGATGGATCTTGTAGCCCATCGCCTTGGCACTGAAAAGGAATACAGCAACTTTGGATTCACCCATGACACAACTCATATAGCCGATGGCCCTAAAACTTCTGCATATAAAATGCTCAATAAAATGGAGGAAAAGGTGGAGGCGCAGCTTGCTCTGGCGATTAAAATAAGGGCGGTGGATGAAAGAGATGTTGCAAGCAAGGTTATACAAACACACTTCCTGCCAGATTTAATGGGGAATTTGAGGGCATTTACACGGCAGCAATTTAGGTGTATAAAATGCAATACAAAATACAGGAGGGTTCCGCTGAAAGGAAATTGCCCAAAATGTGGTGACAAGATTGTGCTCACAGTTCATGAAAGATCTGTAAAGAAATATCTGGAGCCAGCAAAACAGCTTGCAGAAAAATTTAATGTTGCAACCTATACAAGGCAACGCCTCACTCTCTTTGAAAAATTTGTTGCCTCTCTTTTCACAAATGATAAAGTAAAGCATTCCACGCTTGATGATTTCTTTAAGTGAATTTGGTAAATTTTTTTTAACCGCTCCATATACTCTTGTGCTCTATATAATTATAGTAACGCCCGTGTGCAATCTCAAATGTAGATATTGTGGTGGAAGCCTTCATGGAATGCCAGAAGAGATTTCATATGATATGAATGAACTCGCAAATTTTATTGAAAAGGATAAGGAGGCGGTGGTTGCTTTTTATGGTGGTGAGCCCTTGCTTAAAGCAGAAAAAGTAAAAAAATTAATTGATATCCTCCCGGCAAAAAAATTTGTTTTGCAGACGAACGGCTTTTTTATTGAAAAACTGGGCGATTACATTCATAAATTTGACAGCATACTCCTTTCCATAGATGGAAGAAAGGAAATTACAGATTTCTATCGCTGTCCAGGCTGCTATGAGAGAGTCATGAACGCTTTGAAATATTTATTGAATAACGATTTTGATGGAGAGATAATTGCAAGGATGGCTGTATCATATAAAACAGATATATATGAAGATGTTATGCATCTCCTGAAATATTTTCCTTTTGTTCACTGGCAACTCGATGCCGTATGGAGTAATTTATGGGGGCCAAAAGAATTCAAGGAATGGGCTGAGAAGAATTATAAGCCAGGTATCAAAAAACTAATCAATATCTGGATAGAAAACATGGATAAAGGAAAAATTCTGGGCATTGTGCCATTTCTTGGAATTGCATCACGTATCCTTCACGGCGGTATAGTTCCACCATGCGGAGCGGGAAAGGAGGCTATAGCCATAACAACAGATGGAAAAATACTTGCATGTCCCATAGCCCCAGATTTTCAATGGAATGTGCTTGGCGATTTTCATGGCTATGAAAGGATAGAAATAGGAGAGCCATGTAAGAGTTGCGATATATATGGGGTGTGTGGAGGTAGATGTTTATTCGCCTATAAAGAAAAACTCTGGGGAGAAGAAGGCTTTAGAGAGATTTGCGAGATAACAAAATTCACCATAACCGGGATAAAAAAGCATATGGATTTACTGAGTAAATATAAAATGGAACTACGATATCCACCATATAATAATACGACGGAAATTATTCCCTGATTTTAAGTTGCGGTGAGAACAAAAGATACAAAAGAAGCATAAGATTTTTCTATAACTTCTCATATTACGGTTGTGTCAGAGGAAAACTTTGTGAGTAAGCTAAAGGATGAGATAGACGTTGTAGAGAGGCATCTTAAAATATTGGACATAATAATCAAAGAAGGACCCATAGGGATAATAAAACTGTCTGAAAAAACACATCTTCCCCCTCATAAGGTGAGATACTCACTGCGTGTTCTGGAAAGCAATGGCCTTATAAAACCTTCTGCTAATGGGGCAATGATAACAGAGAAGACAGAAGAATTTATAAATGATTTTGAGAATATTATACAAAAGATTGCAGCTAAGATAAAATCTCTTGAAAAATTGTTCGCGCCGCGGTAGCTCAGTTTGGGAGAGCGTGCGGCTGAAGACCGCAAGGTCGAGGGTTCGAACCCCTCCCGCGGCATTTTTATGGCGAGCGAAAATATTTTGAAAAAACTTTCCTTTGCGGATTCCTTCACAATTTTCAATGGGTTATTTGGTTTATTCTCAATATTCTGCATTCTCCAGCATGAACGTTACATTGCATTCATCTTCATACTTCTTGCTGTGCTCGCTGATGGAATGGATGGTATAATGGCGAGGAGGTATGGTGGCTATCTGGGCAGATACATGGATGAATTTGCTGATATAGTTTCATTTCTTGTTGCTCCCTGCATCTTCGCTTATATATCATATAAAATAAAATTCGATCCTCTGTTCCTCCTATCCTCTTCTTTATTCCTTATTCTTGGCATGCTCCATCTCATCAATTATCATATAAGCAAGAAAGATTATTTCATAGGCATTACAACGCCTGCAGCCGCCATAATAATAGCGAGCCTTTCTATTCTTTCTTTTCCATTATGGATAATTTATACATCATTTATAATTCTTGCATTTCTGATGGTTTATCCGCTGCCATATCCGAGGGTAGAAAAACAGTTTGCAGCAATAGCATGCATAATAATTTTTCTTGCAATGAGTGGTATGAAAGAGTTTATTATCATTCTGCTTGTTTCCACCCTCATCTATGCCATTTTTGGACCAATATATGTCATGAATAGTAGGAGGAATTTTTGAAAAAGGTTAAATCAATGTTGCTCCAGTCATCAAAATCGTTTCTTCCATGACTTCCGTCTGAGTAATCCACAAGTTGGAAGGCATAGCGATAGTTCATGCAGCTTTTGTAGTTGCGATATATCCAGTAGCCACGCTTCCATGGAACGTTGCAGCTTTCATTATCTATGCCTCCAAAATCATCATCAAATAACCCAAGCATATGCCCAAATTCATGCATAAACAGGCTCGCATATGCAACTTTCCTTGCTTCGCCAACCCTCCAATCGTTTATATACTGGCATGCAAGGAGAATGGCATCGCAATTATCCCATCCAACAAAAACATGTCCTCCTCTTTTTGAAGAACCGTATGCAACGAGCAGAACATATCTCATTATACCGTGCTTCCAGCTACTCACATTCTCTTCCAAAAAATATTTCCAGTAAAAATCTCTTGCCTCCCTGTAATAAATTCTTTCCTTGTATGGAATCTCATCATCAACGAATATTCGGAGCATTATATTGTGGCGGGAAAAGGCATCATATAACATCTGGATACTTTCATCAAATATTCGATAGCCCTGCATGTAATCAACTTCAATGAAAACATCCTTCCGGAATGGATCCGCAAGCCATTTAGCCATTCTGTATTCTTCAATATTATTTAAGCCATCTTCGTCAATATCGAGCATGGAATGATTTTCTGGCTTGAATGGATTGTAGCCCCATTTATCTTCCCATTCTATGGATATGTCATCATTATCATAATCTTTTCCATCATCGTTTATTTCGGGAGAGGTACCATATATGTTTATTTCTTCCCAGTATGTTAAGCCATCTCCATCGTAATCATTGTATATCACATCAAACCATAGTTCTGCATCGCTAAAAACAACATGTCCATAGCCATTTTCGTCTCCTCGCCAATCATCGCCATACCAGCTTCCTGTGGCAAGGTCATATATTATTCTTCTCCTTTCCTTTCCCATGATGAATTCAATATCCACATTTTGCCTGCTATCGTTAACATCCTCCCATATAATGTAATTTGGGGAGGTATCTCCGCCTATGACATACTCTTTACCCTTCCCTTCAATGAATACCTTTAGCAAGCCTTCCTTCTTTTCGATACTCCTTGCCCTTATTATTTTCACTCCCACTTTTATATCCACAAGAGGGTCAAAATCATCTGCCTCCGCAATTATTTTTTTCATTGGTGGAATCGAAAATCTTTTTGTTTCGTTCTCTCTTTTCTTTTCTATTCCAATATTTTCGTCATGTGTATATAACGGATGAATAAGCCATGGATAATATTTGATTCTGCTAAGCACAATATGCATTTTTCTTGGAACTATATCTCCCCACCAGTTGTGGCTTGCGTCTGCTGTTGAATATCTGGCATCCATCGAATACATATAACCACATATATCATTATAATGAATTTCAATGTCTCTGCAATTTTCGAGGGTTACACCAAATCTTGTTCCATGAAGCGTATTCTCCTTTATCTCGCCTTTGTCGCACCTCTCCATTTTTATGCCATATCTGCTCCTGAAAATTTTATTTTTAACGACAGCATTTTCATCACTTCCTACCATTCTTATGCCGAAGGCGCCATAACTAATGTTATTGCCTTCTATAACATTATTAGAGGAGTTCAGCAGAAATATGCATCCCTCGTTATTATTATTCCTGTAGATGTCATTACCTTCTATTATATTGCTGGCCGAATTCTCAACATATACTCCAACCCCGCATGTATGGATCTCGCTTTCTTTGACCAAATTATTGTTGCCATGCAATTCAATACCGAGCCCGCATTTATATATGATATTTCTTTCCATAATGCAATTCTCCGTAGCATACATCCCGCCGCCACACCCATATATGGTAATATTTCTTATCACTGCATTTGATGCCACTATACCATATTTTCCATGATAGATTTCACAATCAGAAATTATATTTATTCCGTCCATCCATATTATCTCGCTGCTTGAATTTGTGAATCTGATGTTAATTATATTTACTCCATTTGCATTAATTTTCATCGCTGTTTTTCCGCAACCATCTATGGTAACATTGCCCCTCCCAACAAGAGAGATGCTTTTGTTTATGATAATATTCTCCCTGTATATTCCCTCATCAATAAATATTATATCTCCTTCTCTTGCCCTGTCTATTGCATCCTGTATACTTTCTCCTTTCTCCACTACAATCTCGTTTGAGTATGATGGTATTGAAAAAAGAAGTAACGAAATGGCTACTGCAACCAATTTCTTCATGAATTTATTATTCCTGCCCAATATTTAAATTTCAACCTCGAACTTCATACTTACCTTCTCTTATTCGATAGAAAGATGAATATCTATATTTGAGCAGATTCCGATAATGCAATCATGAATATTTTAGTGAAACTATCAAAACTTTCTCTTTCCTTCGCTCTTTTTTTTCCAATTTCTGGCAAATCTCATCTCCTATCATTATGAGCATTTTTTTAAGATAATGATAAGAAATTCTATTGTTTGCTTTCCCAAATGTGCTATGATCAATATGCTTTCCATGGCTACATATTCACAAGAAGAGATTGCAAAATCTCTTTCCCCTCCTGCTTTCTTTCTAAAAGGTGCTCCTAACTTCCTTGCTTTTGCCAGAACAAAATAGTAA
>CAZTDS010000023.1:1266-15654 GCA_964612535.1 uncultured Thermoplasmatales archaeon | reverse complement strand
GCTGAAAGGAATAGGATGCCATAATTTTTGCAGCCATTAAAAGGCACGAGATGCCGGAGCCATCATCGTCGGCGCCGGGCGAAATAGCGACACTGTCATAATGTGCGGAGAGGATGATTGTGTAATTGTCTTTCCCATACAATGTGGCAATCACATTTTTTCCTCTTACCCCTCGATAATCCCATTCCTGATACTCAGTTTCTAAACCATAATTTGAGAACTCATTGAAGATGAAATTCGCAACTTTGTTGCATTCTTCGCTTCCTGTAGGGTGAGGGCCAAAATCCTGTATAGTCTTATCATAATAATAAAGAGAATTTTCATCTACACTGTCTATCAACTCGGTAATTTTATTTTCGCTGCTATCTACAAAAGTCGCTGAGAGAGGGAATGTAAAAGATAGCAGGATTGTTGCAACAACGAGTTTTTTCATGGTTGTTAAATCCTTCTACTATTTATACACTACTGCATTCAATGGCTATTTCCACTGCCTTCATCATTTCCTCAATATCCATCCCATATTCTGCCTGCTGTTTTAAAGGTGGAAAATGAATGAAACCAACTTTCACATCCTCATTTCTATGCAAAGCATAATTTAGCATAATGAAAAATACGTAATTGCAGAGATATGTGCCTGCAAAAAAGGATTGTCTCGCCTTTATATCATTACTTTTTATTTCATTAACTATTTTGCCCACAGGAAGGTTGGAGAATAAAATAAAAGGGGCGCTTCCATTTATTATTTCAATTCCATTCCATTTTTCATCAACATATATGCTTTTTAGATTTATTGCTATTCTCTCAACATTTATTTTCCTCGCATTGTATTCTAAGCCCGTGCATAATATTATGCTTGGCTCATATTTTCTTATAAGATTGTGCAGTATTTCCTCTGCCTTTTCATAATCTACAGGTAAAACAACGCCCACAACAAACACATTCCCAATATAACTTCCATTGAGCTGCATTGCCACCATTTCAGAAGGATTTATATCGTAATTGGCAAATGGTTCAAATCCAGTAACGATTGCTATCTCTTTTTTTTCCTGTGCCTTCATCGATGGAAGGAGAAGGATGATTATGAAAGCAACAATTATTCTTTTCATTTTCCCTCCTCAAATTCTATATAACCATATTTTTTTAAAGCCAGGAGAAAGAAATAAAGCCGCTCTCTCATTTTTTCTTCTCCATACGTTTCCTCAAGTTCTTCCAATATCTGTTCGACTGTTTTTTTACCATTGCATCTCTTCCATATGAAGGAACCAATTTCATCAAGATTGACGAAAAAGAAGTTTGGTTTTTTAAATACTCTGCACAGCCATCTCCCAAATTTACTTTTGAACTTTATTACCTTTATTCTTACTCTTCCATCTTCTTCTATCCAATCTGCCTTCCTTATCGGCTTCGCTTCCAGATTAATCTTCATTCGCTGCTTTTCTGAATTCCCTTATTACAATATAACCCAGCAGGAAAGCAATGTAGCCCCAGATGAGCATTCCGGGCCATGACGGTGCTTCCTTGAATACTCCCAAATTAATGTGTCCTATGATTAGAAATGCACCTATCACACCCATTAAAGCCTCACCTGCAATGAGTCCTGCGGAGAAAAGAAGGCCTACGCGATGTGCCTGCTCCTTCGGCTTTATGCCTGTCTTTTTAATTGCCATCTCCCAATCGCTCAGCTCTTCCTCCTCTTCCTCAGGTGACATTTTCTTGAGTTTTTTATCTACGAGGGCTCGAACTATTCCTCCAACGAGGATTGGCACGCTAAGGGTGAATGGAAGATAAATACCTATTGCTACTGGAAGCACTGGAATATCCATTATAATCAGCACCAATGCCAAGAATGCACCAGCTATAACAAAAGGCCAAACCATTTCTCCGCCAATAACTCCTTTAACTATACCACCCATAAGGAAAGCCTGTGGAGCCGGCAAATCATAACTGCCAATCTTGTATGCTTTATCCAACGCCTGAATAACTATTGCAAGCACTGGAGCAGCTGCTATAACTCCCAACATTTCTGCCACCTGCTGTTTCCATGGTGTGGCTCCAAGCATCTGTCCAGCCGCCATTGATTGCAAAACATCTCCAGATATTGCTGCCCCGCAACACACCACAGCAGCCATGCCTATTACAATCTCCATTCCACTTGTTCCTGTTACACCAAATGCAAGCATTATTATACTCACGAAAAGAAGAACAGCGACAGTGACGCCAGATATGGGATTATTCGATGAGCCGAGTAATCCTGCCATGTAGCCGGCGATGGCTGAGGCAACGAATGCAAGGAGAACCAGCAGTATTGCCATGAAGAGGCTGATTACATACATATGGCTCATCCATGCATAGAGAAGGAATACTGGAATGATGAGAAAGCCTATTGCAAGAAATACTTTCTTCATATCCAAATCTCTATCTGTCCTCTTTTTAGATTCTACAGCCCCTCCTCTCAACCCTATAATTGCCTCTTTTACACCATGAATGAGATTTTCTCGAAGCTTCCATATCGTATATAATCCGCCAACAACCATTGCTCCAACGCCGAGATAGCGGACATAGTCGCCCCATATAATCATGAAACCTTCAAGTGGAGCAGTGCCAGATGGAAGACCGGTTGAAACAATAATGAGAGGCGTTATGATAATCCAGCCAAGCAAACCACCTGCAAATACGTATGCGGCAATGCGAGGGCCGATAATATAACCAACACCAAGCAGAGCCGGAGATGCGGCGGTGCCACCATAGAAATAGCCCTCTGTTGATTTTCCAAGCACTCCATATTTGCCAGCATTTATGATATATTCAACTTTTCCTTTAAATACGTTAAGCGAGACCTGACAGAATTTTACTATTCCTGCCAGAGCTGCTCCAATGAGCATCCACAGGCTGCCGCCACCGCTCTCCTCGCCTTCCTCCTCGCTGCCTACAGCTGTGTTTATGACGGCAGCAACTGCTATACCTTCTGGGAAAGGCAAATCTGTTTTGACAATGAGAGCCCTTCTAAGCAGAACCATCCATAAGACGCCAAGCACACCACCTATCAACGCTATGAGGGTTGTTTCAACATAATGTATCTGCTCCCATGCCCCAATCACTACAAGGGCTGGGATGGTGAAAATTACTCCAGCAGCCAGCGCCTCGCCAGCAGCAGCGCCCATCATACCCAGTGTAACTTCAAGCACAGTTGGTCTGAAGGGCTTGAGTAGAGCGAGAGCCATTATTGCGCCGGGAATGGCAGCAGATACGGTCATTCCCGCATATAAGCCGAGATATGCATTGGCTGATCCCATTATAACTGCCAGAATAACACCAACAAGAACAGCTTTTATTGTTAATTCAGGTATCTCTTTCTCAGGTGGTATCAGAGGCTGGAAATCTTCCCTACTCATTTTTCTCCCCTCCTAATCTTTTTTCATTTTATAAATCTTTACTCAATTATTTTGGCATACTCCTCGGCTGAAAGTAATTCTTTTAATTCATCCTCATTTTCTATACTCATCTCCACAATCCAACCATCATCATAGGGCGAGGAATTTATCAAGCCGGGTTCATCATTCAGCTTTTCATTTACAGCCGTAATTTTGCCAGTTACGGGGGCATATACCTCTGCAACCGATTTAACAGATTCAAGTGTCGCCATAACCTCTCCTTTTTTGAAATCTTTTCCCACCTCTGGCAGTTCAACATAAACAACATCTGTTAAACTTTCCTGGGCATGGTCAGTTATACCAATTCTTACCACACCATTCTTTTTCAAAACCCATTCATGGGTCTTCGTATAAAGAAGGTTGTCTCTAATTTCCATGCAATGGTAATGAAAAAATGAATTTAACTTTTTTGACATTTTTAGTTATGGCAATGGATGAAATGAGGAGGAAATGAAAAACAATGCTATCTTCATTTTATGGCGGCATGTTCTCTATCCTTTAGTGGAAATTTATCAGAAATATATTTAACTGTTTAATCCATATGACTTCTGTGGTTGCACTCATATCTTTACTCATAGTTATACTCGTATCAATAATTATTGTTAGAATAGGTGCTGTTGCCTTAGAAATGACTGGATTGTCGAGAGAAATGGCTTCTTTTCAGGCACAATCTGCTTTTACGGGAACAGGTTTCACAACATCAGAATCAGAATATGTCGTATCTCATCCTGTAAGGAGGAAAATAATACGAACTCTCATTTTCATAGGTAATGCAGGTATTGTCTCTGCGATGGCAACCCTTGTTTTAACATTCATAGGACAAACAAAAGAGGAGGCGACGGCGCGCCTTCTCTGGCTTCTTGTTGGTCTCGTTGCCATCTATCTTTTTGCTCGCTCGAAGATGATAGACAGGGGGATGAGATGGATCATAAAAAGAGCGCTTGAAAGATTCACAAGTTTGAAGGTTTATGATTATGAGCAATTGCTTGGATTAAGCAAAGGTTATTCCATAGGTGAATTTACGGTAAAAGCAAGGAGTTGGTGTGAAAATAAAACACTCAAACAGCTGCAGCTCGATAAAGAGGGAATATTGGTACTGGGCATATACAGGAAGAGAGGAGGGAAAGAGGAATTTATTGGAGCTCCTCATGGAAGCACAAAAATATTGAGAGGAGATAAAATTGTCTGTTATGGGCCAGAGGAAGCAATAAAGAATCTATCGAAGAGGATAAGAGGAAAAGCAGGTGACAGACAGCATGAGAAGGCAATGGAAGAAGAAAAGATAAGGAAAGAGGAACAAGATAGAAAAATAGAAGAAATGGAAAGAGAGGAAGAAGAGAAAAAATCTGGGTGATGAGCTATGCGGTTACATTACTGGAGATGCAAAAGGAAAATGGACCATAAAGATTAATATGATTGAATTCTCAGGAATTAGAAAACTAACTACGCCAAACATTTTTTCCATTATGGGAATATTATTTTCCCATGATAAAAGATTCTTTACACAAAAATAACCGTTTTTAATAATGAGTAAGGATAAAAAAATCAATAGGATGGAAACAATAACTGCATTCTGTCCCAAAAGAAATAAGCTAAAGAAGAAAATTATGAAAGAAAGAAACGTATTAACAATCTTGCCGATTTTTCTTTTTCCAAATCCCTTCATCATGTAATAAAGCTCTACTAAGAACCATCCTGTATGTGACATCATCCATTTATATTTTTATATGATTTTGCGTTTTGCGTTATAGTTGTGGAGATAGTATTAAATCCGTTTCCTGCTCCTGCCTCTGCTGCCTTGCAAAAATAAATGCTGTCAAGCCACTTCCTTTTCATTTTTTATTTTTGTAATTTTTACAAAATACTGGTAAAATAGCGCTGAGGAGGGATTTGAACCTAGTTTTACATAACCTTTATTTCGTGTTGTGTTAATCATTAACAATGATAATGGATAAATATTGAATTGCATTTACGTTTCAAAATGCTCTTCAAGCAAATCCCTGTAGAAATAGATAACGATGCATGCTCAAAATGTAGAATATGCGTTTCATTATGCGAATGTATTAGCTATGATGAAGAAAATAATCTTATTTTTATAAATGCAATTTCATGTAAGGGTTGCGGGATATGCGTTTCTTCGTGCCCCTCCAATGCTCTTCAACACATTTTTGATAGAGTTTTTGTATTATCAGAGTCAAAAGAAATAAAACCCTTTGATTGCGTCAATTGTGGATATGAATTTTTTGAGGATAAGGAAAAAATAATATTTTGTAGCAGACGATTAGACATGGGAAAGGCTATAGAATCTGTTTTTAAGGGAAAAAGAGTTGTGGTGAAAGATTGCCTTTTGGTTGAGAAAACAACTACAAAAATAGATAATGAAAAAACAAAGAAGATGAAAGAAATCCTTGAACTATTCGGAATTGAGGATAAAATAAAGGTGGAAAAATGACTTTGGAGAAAATCATTGATAGCTCACAGGTATTCTATTGCGTTGAGTGCAGGAAATGCAGTTCAATATGTCCTGTTACACGAGTATATGGAGAATTTTCTCCAGCAAGTTTTGTTGAAAGATGCCTCATAGGATTTCATGATGAAATTCTCCATAGCATGGACATATGGAAATGTTTGGAATGTGGATTGTGCGAAAGCGTATGTCCATCAGGAGTAAAATTCTTGGATTTTATGAGGGAAATAAGAAATATGGCTAGGGAAAAAGGAAATTTTGGTATAGCAACGCATGAGGGAGTTTTTGAAAGCATAGCAAAATTAACAACAAAAAATGATATTAAAGAGGGATGGATCGATGGCGAAATAGATGAAACATCCAATATTGCTTATTTTGTCGGATGTTTACCTTTCTTTGACATTATTTTTAAAGAGTTGGAAATAAATGCAAAAAATATTGCAGATAGCACTGTAAAACTTTTGAATAAATATGGGGTTATTCCTTCAATAATATATGGCTGTTGCGGACACGATGCCTTATGGACTGGAAATAAAGAATTATTCAATAAATTGATGGAAAAAAATTTAGAAATTCTAAAGAAGAAAGGCATAGAAAAAATTATTTTTTCTTGCCCGGAATGTTACAGAACATTTAAAATGGATTATCCAGAAATGGATATTGAATTGATGCATATATCAGAGTTTCTGGATAAAAATATGAAGGAAAGTGTAAAGGGAGAAAATGAAAAAACATATACATTCCATGACTCCTGCCGCCTTGGCAGACATCTGGGCATTTATGAGGAGCCGAGAAATGTTCTCAAAAAAATAGATGTAGAAATAAAGGAAATGGAGCATAACAGAGAAATGGCTTTATGCTGCGGAACATCAAGCTGGATGAACTGTGACTGGAAATCGGAGGAAATAAGGGAGAAAAGACTGGAAGAAGCAAAACATGCGGATGTTTTAATAACAACATGTCCCAAATGCAAAATCCACTTTAAATGCACTCTCAGCCATAAAAACTACAATCTCGAAATAAAGGATTTTGTTGAAGTAGTTGCAGAGAGGATAAAATGAAAGACGTACTTGTAGTGGGAGGAGGAGTCGCAGGCATACAAGCAGCTTTAGATTTGGCAGATAGAGGCATCCATGTTTATTTGGTGGAAAAAGAGCCGAGCATAGGAGGAAGAATGGCACTGCTTGATAAAACAATGTCTACAAATGATTGTAGCATATGCATTCTCGCCCCTAAAATGAATGAATGTGCATCCCATCCAAATATTGATATTCTTGAATATTCTGAAGTTGAGAGCGTTAAAGGAAGCAAAGGAAACTTTACTGTAAAAGTTAGAAGAAAAGCAAAATATGTCGATCCCACCAAATGCACAGGTTGTGGAGAGTGTATGGAAAAATGCCCTACAGAAGTACCAAATGAATATAACAGCTATCTTGATAAAAGAAAGGCAATTTTTATTCCATTTCCTCAGGCAGTTCCAAGGAAGGCAACTATAGATGATAGATATTGTCTGAAGCTAACAAAAAATAGATGTGGATTGTGCCAGAGGATTTGCAAGGCTGAGGCAATAGATTATAACCAAAAGGATGAGATAGTTGAGTTGAATGTAGCATCAATAATAATTGCTATCGGCCTCTCTTTATACAATCCAGAAGATTTGCGTGAATATGGATATGGAAAATATGAAAATGTCCATACCTGGATGGAGTACGAAAGGCTAATAAATGCTTCCGGCCCCACACATGGCCATCTAAAATGCGCTCCTGATGGAAGAAGACCGAAAAAGATTGCTTTTATACAGTGTGTCGGCTCAAGAGATGTGAAACGTTGCCAGTGGTGCTCCTCTGTATGCTGTATGGTTTCCATAAAAAGTGCCATGCTGGCAAATGAACACTATCCTGATTTAGAATCCTACATATTTTATTCCGATTTGAGGGTATTTAGTAAAAGATTTTATGAGTATAGCAAAAGAGGAGAGAAGGATTATAAAATAAAGTATATACATGCCCGCCCGGGAGAAATAATAGAAGATAAGAGAACCAAAAATCTCATAATATATTATGAGGATGAGGAAAAGGGAAAAGTAGAAGAGCTGGAGGTTGAAATGGTAATCCTCGCCACCCCCATAATGCCAGCGAAGGATGTAGAAAGAATTGCCAATATTATGGGAATAGAGACAGATGAATATGGATTTATTAAAACGGTGGATTATCTCAAATATCCTGTTGAAACAACAAAGCCGGGCATATTTGTAGCTGGATGTTGCGAGAGGCCAAAGGATATCACAGAAAGCGTTATACAGGCGAGCGCCGCCGCCGCCAAGGCTGCGGAGGTTGCGGGGGGATAAAATGAAGGAAAAATTGAGGATTGGAGTATTTGTATGCGATTGCGGGGCCAACATAGCCGGATTCCTGAATGTGCCCGAGATCTGTGAATATGCCAAAACTTTGCCAGATGTTGTTTATGTAAAAGAAAACATGTATACATGCTCCAATCTGGGCATACAAGAAATAATGGATGCCATAAAGAAGCATAAATTGAATAGAGTGGTTGTTGCATCCTGCACACCTCGTACCCATGAACCACTTTTCAGAAAAGCATGTGAGGATGCCGGCTTGAACAAATTTTTGTTTGAATTTGTAAATATAAGGGATCAATGTTCCTGGGTTCATCAAAAAGAGAGAGAGGAGGCAACTGAAAAAGCAAAAGATTTAATTAGAATGGGAGTCGCAAGAGCAAGAAAACTTGAGCCATTGGAAGAAATAAAAATACCTGTTGAGAAAGCAACGCTTATTATTGGAGGAGGAGTAGCTGGCATGACCGCTGCTTTATCCCTGGCAAGACAGGGTTTCGAAGTATATATTGTTGAGAAGGAGGACAGGCTGGGCGGATTGCTCAATGATATTCATGTTTTATATCCATCCCATCAAAGTGCGGAGGAATTTTTGAAGGAAATCGTTGGCAGAATTAAGAAAGAGAAAAAAATTCATGTTATGCTTGAAAGTGAGGTTGAAAGTGTTGAAGGATATATTGGAAATTTTAATGTTAAAATTAAGGGAAAGGAGAATGTTGAGCTTAAAGTCGGAACAATAATAGTTGCAATTGGAGCAAAGCCTTATGAGCCAAAGTACATGTACAATTATGATGAATATGAAAATGTTATAACTCAGTATGAACTGGAGAAGATACTCAATGAAAAAAGAATGGGCAAGTGGGAGAAAATTGTTTTTATTCAGTGTGTTGGTGGGAGAGGAGAGAGAGTAAGATATTGCTCACGCATATGTTGCATGAATTCTATAAAAAATGCTCGATTGTTGAAAAAAGCTCTGCCGGAATCGCAAATATATATCATACACAAAGGATTGCAGACATATGGTACAGTATATGAAAAATATTACAGAGAGGCAAGGAGGGAAGGAATAAGATTTATTAGAGTAAGAGATGACATTCCAACTGTATCTTCTCTTGAAAGAAAGAATGGAAAGTTAATAGTTGGATTTTATCATCCTGGGCTAAGGAGAAAGGTTGAGATTGATACTGATTTGATTGTACTATCAACGCCTTTAATTCAAAGAGAGGATGCAAAAAAATTATCGCAAATGCTAAAAGTTCCATTGGGTCAAGATGGATTTTTCTTTGAGGCTCATGTAAAGTTACGCCCTGTAGATTTTGCAACAGACGGCATATATATGGCAGGCTCGTGCAGGGCTCCAGCAGATATAAACGAATGCATGGTGCAAGCCTTGGCAGCAGCCAGCAGGGCGGCAATCCCAATGGCAAAAGGTTATGTAGAAGCTGAGCCGTATACGCCAGTTATAGATGAGGAAAAATGTATGGGATGTGGAGTATGCGTTGAAGTTTGCCCATATGGAGCAATGAAGTTGGTGGAAAAGAATGGTAAAAAGGTGGCTGAAAATGTGCCAGCTGCCTGCAAAGGATGTGGGGCTTGCGGTTCATCTTGCATTCATAAAGCAATTGATATGAGACATTTCAGGGATAAGCAAATAATGGCTCAAATAGAAGAGGTGGTGGAATGAATTTTAAGCCAAGGATATTGGCTATACTGTGTAATTGGTGTAGTTATGCAGGAGCGGATTTGGCGGGAGTGAGCAGATTTCAGTATCCTCCAACTACAAGAGTGATAAGAGTTATGTGCTCTACAAGGGTTGAGCCATCTTTTGTTATAAAAGCGTTTTTGAAAGGAGTAGATGGAGTGCTTGTTGGAGGTTGCCATCTTGGTGATTGTCATTATGTTACAGGCAATTATTATACCGTAGGGAAAATGAAGATAGCTAAAAAACTCCTTCAGTATGCTGGAGTTAATGCTGAGCGCCTTCGTTTGGAATGGATTTCCGCTTCAGAGGGAGAAAAATTTGCAAATGTTGTAACAGATTTTACTAAAAAATTATCTGAATTAGGGCCATTTAAGGATGAATTGAAAAATGAATTGGCTTTGAAAGCGGCATATTATGCTTCATTAAAACCCAGAATAAGAATACTGGCTGCAAAGGAAAGAATGCTAACTACACAGGGCAATAAATATGGGGAAATTTACACAGAATATGAATTTGATAGGATAGCTGATGAGATTGTTTATGATGAAATAAATGAGGAAATGATAAGAATCCTTTTACAGCAGAAAGAACTGACGCTTGAAGAAATTTCAGAAAAAACTGGCATCGATAAAAATTTAGTTTTTCTTTATATAGTAGATCTCATAAAAAGAGGAGAGGTAGAATTTAAAGAGAAAGATGGCATCTTTTCATTTTCTCATTGTAAAGGTGAAAAATCTTATGAAATATATGAGCCGATTTTAAATGGAAGTTGTGATGGAGGAGAAGGAGTAGCTATTGTTGGGGCAGGTGCACACGGAATAAAAAAGGCGATTGAATTTGCAAATAAAGGAGAAGATGTTTTTGTTATTGAAAGACATCCTTCCATAACACCATATACAATAAGAAAGCATGAATCATCTTTAAATGAAGAAGCACCAATCAATGAATTTCAAGAGATGGTTAAGGAAGGGAAAATAAAATTGCTTACGAATGCATGGATAAAGAGTTTTAACGATGGGAAGCTGAAAATAATAAAATATCCAACAAAAATTGCAAGTTCATGCGATAACTGTAACGTATGTTATGAAGTTTGCCCCCTTAAAACAGTTGATAGAGAAAGAAGTTTATTTTCGAGAAAAGCCGTTTATGGAAGAAATGGTATTCCAAGCACTTTCTTTATAGAAAGAGAATCTCCATTCTGTCAGACAAGTTGTCCGGCCCATGTTGACGTCCGAGGATATGTGGCGAGGATTGCTGAAGGAAAGTTTCAGGAAGCCTTGGATTTAATAAGGGAACGCCTTCCTCTGCCAGGAGTTCTCGGAAGGGTTTGTCCTCATCCGTGTGAGGAAATGTGCAGGAGAAATGGCATAGATGAGGCAGTATCAATAAGATTGCTGAAAAGATTTGTTGCTGACTGGGAATGGGAAAGAAAGGGAAAGATAGATCTTGGCAAAATGCCGGTAAATGAAAATAACAAGTACAAGATTGCTATTATCGGCTCTGGACCAGCTGGTTTAACTGCCGCCTATGAATTGGCGAAAAAAGGCTATAAAGTCACCATATTTGAGGCATTACCCGTGGCTGGAGGAATGCTTGCAGTTGGTATTCCTTCTTACCGCCTCCCAAAAGATGTTTTGAAAAGAGAAGTGGATGCAATATTGAACATGGGTGTCGAAATAAAATTGAATACAAAAGTGGGGAAAGACGTTACATTTGAAGAATTAAAGGAAAAATATGATGCCATATTTATTGGCATAGGAGCTCATTTAAATAGAAAACTTGAAATTGAGGGAGAGGAGTTGGAGGGAGTTATACCAGGCGTTGATTTTCTAAGAGAGGTAAATATAGCTCCAGAGGCGGTGAGGGCCGTTTTTGAAGGTAGAAAAATAGCCATTATTGGAGGAGGAGATGTCGCCATAGATGCAGCCCGATGCGCCCGACGCTTGGGGGCAGACGAAGTTACTATAATATATAGGAGGAGTAAAAAAGAGATGCCTGCTCGAGAGGAAGAGGTTAAATTTGCTGAAGAAGAAGGTATTAATTTTAAATTCCTGGTTGCACCTAAGAGAATAATCGGAAAAGACGGAAAAGTCTGTGCTATAGAATGTATAGAAATGGAGCTTGGAGAGCCAGATGAAAGCGGGAGGAGAAGACCGATTCCAAAGGAAGGGAGCGAGTTTATAATGGAGGTGGATACAGTTGTTGTCGCTATCGGCCAGTATCCTGATTTATCTTTTCTGCCAGAAGAAATAAAGAAAACTAAATGGGGAATAGTGGCGGATGATACAACTGCTGCCACTTCAATGGAAGGTGTTTTTGCTGGAGGAGATGCAGTAACCGGGCCATCTATAGTAATTGAAGCTGTTGCATGGGGAAGAAAAGCTGCTTTTGCAATCGATGCTTATCTACATGGAAAGGAAATTAAATTTGACCCAATAGAGAGAAATATAAATAGGGCGATAGTTTCATGGGAAGATATAGAATTAATGAAAAGAAATACATCACTATCTCTTCTTGGAAAGGAAGAAAGAAGAAAAGTGGAGATGATTCCACCCACTGAAAGAATGTTTTCATTTAAAGAGGTTGAGAAGGGATTCGACAGCAAGACAGCTGTTGAGGAAGCAAGAAGATGCCGTAGTTGCAGAGAATGCTTGGGATGCGGAATATGCGGAAATGAGTGTCCAAAGGATGCCATTGATTATGGCGAGGAGGAGAAGGAAATAGAAATTAAAACAAAGGATATTCTTGTTGATACAGAAATATATTTTGGCATAGACAGCAATGCTTTCACACCCTTTGAAGTTGAAGATATGTTAAATCTTGGCATCCTAATGAATTTCGATGGTAAAAAAGTAGAAAGTGCAGCATTTTTAAATGATAAAAACAACAAATATATTAAAGAATTGAAGGAAAGATTGGTTGAAAATGGAGTAAAAATTGTTGAAGGCAATAACGCAGATATGCTCATAAACTGCGATATGAAGGAAATCGAATATTATAAAAAATTAAAGAGGATACTGAAATAATTATCTTTTCTCCTTCTTTTCAGTCCATATTTTTAATTGCTCCATAATTTTATCAGCCATTTCGTCATTAAATTCTGGATGCAATTCTATGTAGCCTTCCTCAATTGCTTCTTCAAACATTCTTTTACCTTCTTTGCTTCTTATTACAACAGTGGTATAACCTTCTGGTGAGCCAAGCCCTCCTACAGAAATATCTCCATATATGTTGGAAAATGGTATTTTGCAATTGATGCATGCCTTTCTTGCTACCGTCTTTAATGCATCCAAGTCCACTTCCTTTCTACTGCCATCTTTAAAAGATATTATCATCTTATCCTTTATGTTTATTTTTTGAATGTCGCTTAACCTCCCTCCTATTATCTCCTCAAATTTAGCAGCATTTACTGGATCAAAAGAAAAATTTTCTATGCAGAATAAACCAATAATAAATTTAACACTTCCAGATGGAAGAACATTGACCAATTGCAACTTTCTTATTGTTTTTGTTTGGCAAGGAGTTCCAGTCAATGCAATCTTTTCCATCCCCCCATATTGAATTTTCTTAAGCTCAGGTATAACTCTTGTATATGTGCTGTAATATTTTATCTTATCAAGGCTTGGTATTGTCGCAAGGGTAGCGCCAGCGCATGCCAGAAGCTCATGATATGAATTGGCTATAACGGGCATGCTCCCCGCTTTAGTTTTTTTTGCAACCAATGCACCATCAATATAATGAATATCCAGCATGTAGTGTAGCAGGGATGTAACGACACCTCCATCGCAACATACTTCTAAAACTTTCTCATCTGTAGAGCGTGCAGAATATACATCAATGATTTTCCCTAACCCTTTTCCATATTTTTTTTCCAATTCTTCTTTAAGCTCATCTGTTACAGGGCAGAGCATATAACATATCCCACATTTAAGACATCTTTCCTTATCCACATAATCTGGTAATCCATCCTTAAAATCTATCGCATGCAATTTATTTTCTCTGCAAAAAGATATGCATCCCCCGCAGAGGCAGCATAAGCCGGCATCTATAACTTCTTTCTTCAAATCTTCAAATGTGGGTATATTCGAACCCATGTAGGGTATATGGCATATACTTATATAATTTTGACTGTGTTCAGCCCCTCCTGCATCTGTGCTACTATCATGATGTCCCTGAATCGAATGAGGACAACAATGTAAAGACTATAATTTTCTATGCTTTAGATTGAAACATCTTCTCTCTCCCATATTTATTTATCCGCAAGACTTTAAAAAAATATTATATAAATTTGAAATTAAGGGGATAAAATGGTGTTAAAAAAATATATTGCGATTATGATTATTTTGTTGCTCTTTACTTTTGAAGTTACTGGATTAGTAACATGGGAACTGGTATGTGATAAAATTCAATGTTTCGGAACCAGTTATAATTGATG
>CAZTDS010000023.1:0-1166 GCA_964612535.1 uncultured Thermoplasmatales archaeon | reverse complement strand
CATGGGAACTGGTATGTGATAAAATTCAATGTTTCGGAACCAGTTATAATTGATGAGCTTTATTACAAGGTTTCCTTTACCGAATGCAATGGTACTCGTGGAACTTTATTTGCGCTTTTCATTACCAACTTTAGCGAGGTTTCATCCAGAATATTTGGTGTTAGGCAGGGGACATTGTCTCCTTTTAAAGATGGGGAGATTTTCTTTCATGTGGAATTTGATGGTATAAATTTCACCATAGATCACCTCAATCTTTCACACAATTTTCCTCCTGAAAGTGGTGTTTGGTGGGACATACCAGTTCCAGAAGGAACATGGTATCTGATCTGTATGGCTGGTAAAAGCAGCGAATGCAAAATTGAAATCTGGATGAACATAACGGGCAACGTTGCTTTTGAAGGCACTACAGAGGGAAATAATACCTTCCTTTTATCATCTCATGAATTGATGGGAAGATTAAACTTTATAATCCCTTACGTCCTTGGGGTGTGGAATGGAAGAAAAATATTTGTTGTAAATCACACCTTTGTCGGCTCCATTTTGGCATTGAGCTGTGATATAGAATTATTACATTTTGCAATTACTTTTCCGTCTGGAGAAACAAGACACTCTTTCGAGA
The DNA here is from genome assembly GCA_964612535.1 of uncultured Thermoplasmatales archaeon. Classification (GTDB taxonomy): domain Archaea; phylum Thermoplasmatota; class E2; order UBA202; family JdFR-43; genus JdFR-43. Next base: position 547 of record CAZTDS010000023.1, on the reverse strand, counting down.
TTTTTCAGCCAATAGGAAGAAGAGGCTGGATGCTTGGTGATATGAGCCCATTCTTCTTCTGTGGAGGCGCGGGAAAATGGGAAATAAGGATAGATAGCTTACTGATTGAGTTTTTGTATGATAAAAGATTTACCCCGTGGCTATCTTTTCTTGGTGCGGACGTAAAATTGCCTGAATAAAATTTAGCCAAGAAGTTAAGCCCGCCGCGTACCGCTTTTGTTATGCTATACGGTGTTGCAAACGAGAAGGAGAAAAGATTAATAGATGGTGGATATTGTAATATAACATGGTGAAGGAAATCATATTTCTTGTTGAAGAAGCAGAAGAAGGCGGATATATAGCGAGAGCCTTAGGTTATTCCATTTTTACTGAAGCTGAAAATATTGAAGAGTTAAAGAAAATGATTGTAGATGCTGTAAAATGCCATTTTGATGAAAAAGATATGCCTTCTTTGATAAGGATGCATATTGTTAAGGATGAAGTGATTGCAGTATGAAATTACCTCGTAATATTGGTGGAGAGGATTTAATAAAATTATTGACAAAAT
>CAZTDS010000022.1:0-15747 GCA_964612535.1 uncultured Thermoplasmatales archaeon | reverse complement strand
AAAGTCATCGATGGTATATTTGCCTTTATATGAATATTTTTCGCACCATCTTCAAAAAATAGAAAATTAAATATCTTCCTCCCTAATTTTTTCCATGGCTCTGTCTCAGGCAAAAACATATGGAGGGGTTGGAGCAATCCTCTCGCTTGTTGGGATGTTTATACCATATGTTGGCATATTCGCTGCGTTGGCTGGTATGATTTTGATTCTCGTTGCAGTCAAGATAATAGCAGATGAGGCAAATGATAGAAGCGTATATTCAAATTATCTGGTTTCTTTTGTGCTGCGCATACTGAGTGTTGTTATAGCTGTGATAGCTTTTATTTCTATATTCGGCTTTTCCATTCTTTCTGTAACCAGAGGAGCAAAGCACATTGAAGAAATGGGCATTAAAGGGCTTATAATCGGGTTAGTTATTGCCGTGGTCATTTTCTGGATAATATATGTTATAAGTGCAGTTTGTCTGCGCAGAAGTTATGAAAAAATAGCAAAATACACAAAGGTGGATCTTTTCAGAACCACGGGAATGCTCTATCTCATAGGAGCGGCCACCCTTATAATAGTAGTTGGAGCAATCATAATATTTGTGGCGGAAATCATTGAAGTAGTTTCATATTTCTCCCTACCCGACTCAATGCCAAGGGAAGAGGCTACTGCTCAAATATAGCCCTGTATTCATCAACAACATCTTCCGTAAATTTATGCATACCTTCCATAGTTTTATAATGAGTTATCATTTCTTTTATCACCTTGAATGGAATGGTGGCTATATCCACGCCCATCTCCGCCACTTTCCTCACCTGCATTGCATTTCTGACGCTGGCTGCAATTATTTTGGTTTTGTAATTGTAAGCACGATATATTTTTATTATACTCTCAACAAGCTCAACACCATCGTATATGCCTTCATCACTCAAACTTATCCAGGATGCTTCATCATATGAATTTTTTTGCTCTCTTCTTTTCTCCTCTATGCTTCGGAGCAATTTTCCATCAAAAATGTCCCACTTGTTAAATTTCATTCCCAACCTTTCCCTTATATAGTCATCCACCCTACCAAGAAATGGACTCACATAACTCGCCCCCGCTTTCGCCGCCAGCAATGCCTGGCAGGGCGTCATCACAAGAGTTGCGTTGGTCGGGATTCCTTTTTCACTGAGTTCCTTAATTGCTTTTACACCTTCAAAAAGTTCTTCACCCTCATTCATTGCAGTACTTATCGGGATTTTTATCACAACATTGTTGTTTATGTGATTGAATTTTTCGTAGAGTATCGTGGCTTCTCTCACCATATCTTCACTTTTTATTCCCTTAACCTCCAAGCTTACCGGCCCGTCCACAGCTCTGCATATCTCTCCTATATATTCTTCCATGCTCATTTCCATTCCTTTATCTTTTAACTTTTCGACAGCTTTTTTTATAAGAGAGGGATTTGTTGTAACTCCATCAACGATACCCCACGATTTCGCTTCCTTTATTTCCTCCAAATCAGCTGTATCAACAAATATCTGCATGGGATGGAAATAGATTTAAAAATAAATATTTTGTGAGAAGAAATTTTTTATATGCTCCCCTCCTTAAATTACATGCTCGATATCGTGAAAAAATTTCCAGAACAGGTGGAAGAAGCATTGAAAATGAAAATTGATTTTTCTGCAGGAGAAATAGAAAGTATAGCCATCGCAGGTATGGGGGGCTCTGCTATATCAGGTGATATTCTGCAGCATTTTTCAACCCTGCCCTTCTTTGTTATAAGAGACTATACTCCTCCTCCGTTTCTCAATCACAAGACTCTTTTCATTGCTATCAGTTATAGTGGTAATACCGAAGAAACCATTTCATGCTACGAAAAAGTGAAAAATAAATGCAAAACATTTGCCTTAACATCCGGAGGAAAACTGGCAGAGATGGAGGAAAACAAACTTATTATCCCCTCTGGCATGCAGCCAAGAGCGGCGATAGCGTATCTTCTATTTCCTCTTGCCAGATATCTTTCAGAAAATGGATTTCTCAATGGAATAGATTTAGATGAAACACTGTATGTGCTGAAAAGCAACACAACGCAGTTGCAGGAAACAGCAAAAAAAGTGGCGAATAGTATAGAAGGCATTCCTATAATATATGGCTATGGAGTCATGGGAAGCATAGCCAAAAGATGGAGGCAACAATTCAATGAAAACGCAAAAATACCCTCATTTGATTTTTCTCTGCCAGAGTGTAATCATAATGAACTGGAGGCATGGGAAAGCAATGAAAATAAATTTACCTGCATATTTCTCCGTAGCAAAGGCGAGAGCGAAAGAATAAATGCTAGGTTTGAGTATATGAAGGAAATTTATGGTGAGAAAGCAAAAGTTATAGAAGTTTTTTCAGTTGGTTCAAATATATTTTCGCAAGCCATCTCGCTGCTCCATATTGGAGATCTTGCAAGCGTGTATATGGCTCAATCTCGCAATATTGATGCTGAGCCCGTTAAACTCATAACAGGGCTCAAAAAATATCTTTCTCAGCACTCAAGATCCTCATCATAGGGTATTCCCTCAGAAAGGGTTCGCTCATCACCGAAAAAATAGCAAAGGAGTATATTTAAAGTTTGGGGATTATAGTTATACAGCTGTTTTTGGTGTCTACGAAAACCATGCATTATTATTGTTCCAAAAGACGATAGATTTATCGTTTATTCTTTTTTATTTTCGAGCAGTTAATAGGTAATTTATTCTCTCTCCTTATCTGTTTTATCACCTGCAACATCATAATTTTCCAAAATATTTTTATTCCAGCAAACTCTTTTCCTCAGAATGAAGAAATATTTGATTACTCTCACATCTCTTTTAATTGTCATCGCCTCGCTTTTCCTGCCTCCGCCGCCAGGGTTGAGCAGAGATGGATTTATAATGCTTGCAATACTTTTGATGGCAGTAATCTTATGGCTTACCGAAGCCATACCCCTTGCAGCAACTGGTCTTCTTATACTTGCCCTTCAGCCTCTTCTCGGCATCGCCTCAGCTCAAGAAGTTTTTAGCAGTTTTGGTAATCGAGCAGTATTTTTCATTTTAGCCTCCTTCATGCTAATGGCTGCTGTGGAAAAACATGCATTGCATAAAAAAATGGCCGCACATTTTCTGCGCATTTTCGGCTCATCACCAAAAATGTTTATAATAGGTGTAGCATTGACGGGCTGCCTTTTCTCTTTCTTCATGCAGGCTCATGGGGTAGCGGCGATGCTTCTCCCTTTGTGTTTGGAAATAGTAATTATAACAAAAGTGGTTCCGAAGGAAAGCAACTTTGGCGTTGCAACTATGCTATCGCTTGCCTATGGAACAGGTATAGGAAGCTGGGGAACGCTGCTTGGAGGGGCAAGAAATCCATTAACCATAGCATTTCTTGATGAAATTGGCTACAGCATATCTTTTCTTGACTGGATAAAAATTTGCATGCCCATCGTTTTTTTAACCCTCCCTCTCGTGATATTCATAATACTTCGTCTCCACCCTCCAGAGGTTGAGGATATCGAGAAGGCTGTAAAGGAAGCGGAACAGAGTATAAGCAGAGGAATGACAAAAGAAGAAAAGGGGGTGCTTGCAGTATTTGCAGCAACTGTGCTTCTCTGGATTTTCTTTTCCGATGAAATAGGCGTTGCAGTCATAGCTCTGCTTGCTGTCTCATCCCTCTTTATATTTCACCTCATAGAATGGGAAGATGTCGAAAAAAGAGTGCAGTGGGGAATAATACTTGTATATGGCGGAGCAATAACAATGGGGATAAACCTTGCCGACACAGGCGCCGCCAGATGGCTCGCAGATGGCATTCTGAATATATCCCCAAATAAATATGTCATCCTGCTTTTAATAATGCTTCTCACCTTTCTCCTTACAAATTTAATGAGTAACACAGCCGCTGTAGCAACAATGCTTCCCATTTCATTAAGCGCTGCCCTGAAGGCAGGTATTTCACCAGTAATAGCGGCGATGGCTACGGCAACAGCAGGCGGCGTCGCTTTTATGTTTGTTGTTGGTACGCCCGCAATGGCTATCGCATATTCATCTGGCTATCTAAAACAGCATCACATATTCAAAGCTGGGATAATAGCAGGGATGATGTCGATAGCAATCATATTTCTCATGGCAATATTTTACTGGGAGAAAGTGCTACATTTATGATTCTGCTTTTCTGAATTTGTAGCCATAATATATTGCCCCTCTTTTACCATCTTCCTGTATTCTCCTGAAACATGCCTCAACCTTCATTCCAATATGTATTTCATCGAGCTCGCAATCAACAATCTGTCCTGTGAGATAGCAACCTTCCTCCATTTTTATGAGGGCTATGGCATAGGGGGCCTTTCCTTCAAACTCTGGAGGAGGAGTGTATATGATGGTATAGCTTTCAACAGTTCCTTTCCCGCTTAATTTATAATCCTGCATTTTGCCTATCGATTTTCTCCTGCATTTAGGACATATGGTGCGTGGCGGGAAATATACTTTTCCGCATACCTGACATTTTTTACCTATAAGATTATATCTTGCAGGAATTTCCCTCCAGTATCTTGCAACTCCCATTTAAATCGCCTCCAGAATATGGACTACAGCTGTTCCGCCTGAGCCGCCGACATTGTGGGTTAAACCTATCGTTGCTCCTTTAACCTGCCTTTTATCAGCCTCGCCCCTCAACTGCATAACAATTTCGTTTATCTGCGCCACTCCCGTGGCTCCAACTGGATGACCTTTCGCCTTTAATCCACCAGATGTATTTACAGGTATCTGCCCATCCAGAGCTGTAAGGCCTTCCTCTGTAGCCTTTCCTCCCTTTCCTTTTTCAACAAAACCCAAATCTTCTATGGCGATTATTTCTGCAATGGTGAAGCAATCATGAACTTCTGCAACATCAATATCGCTTGGCTTTACACCCGCCATTTCATACGCTTTTTTAGCAGCATGAACAGCCGCCGGCAAGGAATCGAATCTGCTCCTTGAATGGAATGAAAGAGTATCGCACGCTTGCACGGAAGCCTTTATCTTTATGATTTTATCTGTGTATTTTCTGGCAATATCAACTGGTGCTAAGATTGCGGCTGCTGCGCCATCCGTAATGGGGCTGCAATCCAGCAAATGTAAAGGCTCAGCGACAATAGGTGAGTTAAGAACATCTTCGATGCTTATTTCTCTTCTGAATTGCGCTTTCGGATTTAAACTCCCATTGTGATGATTTTTCACTGCCACCATTGCAAGCTGTTCCTGCGTTGTGCCATGATGATGCATGTGGTAGCGAGCCATTAGAGCGTAAAGGCCAGGGAATGTTGCACCAAAAAATGATTCCCATTCCCTATCTGCTGCCGATGCAAGTATATTCGTTGCCTCTCCTCCAACAACGTCTGTCATTTTCTCTGCTCCTCCAACAACAACAATATCATACATTCCACTTGCCACCGCGATATATCCCTGATGCATGGCAACACCACCAGAAGCACATGCTGCCTCAACACGTGTGGCTGGAATGTGAAGATCCTCCAATCCCGCAACCTCTAAAGCCAAGCTACCAACATGCTCCTGTCCTATAAATCGCCCCGTGGACATTCCGCCTATATACATTGCATCTATATTCTCGCCCTCTATACCTGCATCAAGTATTGCTTTTACGCCCGCCTCTGCCACCAGCTCACGGAATGATTTCTGCCATAACTCGCCAAACTCGGTCATTCCTATTCCTATAATAGCTACTTCTCTCATTCAAACTCCCTCCTAAATTTCATATATGTGGCATAATCCACATACTTCTTTTCCTCTATCATCCGCCTTATACCCTGCCTTGGATACGATTCGATGGCATCCGTTACTGTAATATCGAAAGCATCCGAGCCCGCCCCAGAGCCATATGATACCGTCAATATACGCTGCCCCGGCTTTGCAATATCGAGCACCGCCGCCAATCCCAGCATTGCAGAACCTGAATATGTATTTCCTATAATGGGGCATAATAATCCATCCTCGATTTGTTTTTTCTCAAAACCCAGCTTTCTGGCTATTCTTACTGGAAATTTCCCATTGGGCTGATGGAAAATTGCATAATCATAATCACTTGGCTTGCTGCCAACCCTCTCCATGAGCATTTTGGCTGCTGTGCCCACATGACGGAAATATGCTGGCTCCCCCGTAAATCGCTCACCATGTCCCGGATAAGGCTGTCCCTCCCTTCGCCAGAAATCGGGCGTATCTGTTGTGAATGAAACTGTTTCATTTATTTCGGCTATTCCTTCCTTTCCTATAATATACGCAGCCCCTCCAGCAGCAGCCGTATATTCCAACGCGTCTCCCGGCGCCGCCTGCGCCACGTCGGCGCCAATAGCCATGCCATATTTTATCATTTTTGATTCTACGAGTGCTATACAATTCTGCATACCCGCCGTGCCAGCCTTACAGGCAAATTCGTAGTCAGCTGCTGTAAGTTCTGGAGTTGCTCCTATTGCCTCCGCAACAATGGTTGCAGTTGGCTTAACAGCATATGGATGGCTTTCTGAGCCAACGTAAACTGCTCCTATCTCTTCTGGATTTATTTTTGCTGCTTTAACTGCTCTTCTTGCCGCCTCAACAGAAATAGTAGCTGTATCTTCATCTATGCTCGGCACAGATTTTTCGAAAACATTCAAGCCAGAGGAAATTGATTTTGCCTGCCTGCCCCATATTCTTGCTATCTCCTCAACTTTTATCCTGTATCGGGGCACATATGCCCCATATCCAACTATCGCCGCCATAATATCGCAGAAAGATGTTAAGAAACTATATAAAAATGTCGTTTTTAGGTGCTGTGAAGCATAACCCTAGCTTGCAACCTTTTCCTGATTAAAAAATTCCTCTATTTCCTGAAGAGCGTCTTTTGTTCTCTCCATCTTCACATACTTCCTGAATCTTTTTGCTCTTTCATCAAGAATTATTGCAATGCCTCTGTCATTCTCTCTCCTGATTAGTCGCCCCACAGCCTGCATTATCTTGCGGATTGCCTGCGCTTCCATCACATATTTCCAGCCATCCCCATATTTAACATCATAGAAACGCTGCAATGCGTATTGCTTTGCCGAAGGAGGCGGATATGGAATGCCCACGATGATAACAACTTCAAGCTCTTCCGAGGGAAAATCAACGCCTTCCGCCAGCCGCCCGCCCATCACGGAAAGGAAAACACCTCCCTTATTCTTAAATTTCTGGAGTTTTTCCATTATACTTTTCTGCCTCTCTCCTCTGGTTTCCATATAAACTTCTCTTTCTATACTCAGTTTTTTAAGGAATCTTTCCATTACAGCATATGAAGGAAAAAGAACGAGAGTGTTTTTATTGATGGAATTGCATATGGTGTTTAAATGCTCCGCTATTTTCTCAAGCATTTCCTCCTCCATGTAATATCTGGTTGTTACCTCCTCAACATATACAACTCTCCTGTTACTTTCTGGAAAAGGGGATGGGAATTTTTTTGTAACTGCTTCAATGCCAATACTCTTAACATACTCTTCCATCGGTTCTAACGTGCCGGACATGTGGATGCTGCAGTAGAAGGAATTTATTATTGATGAAGCTATGGAAGCATCCAGGCAATAGGCGGCGATGTGTATCAAATCATCATTTTTCTCCACAATTTTGACCCACTTTTCATCCACTTCGTTCCATCTCATAATAAAATTGCCCACACTTCTGATGAAAGAGCGAGGAAGCATATTTTTACTTTCCTTTATATCTGCAATTATATCTCCATAAACTACCATTTTCTCCGCTATTTTTTGTAAATCATTGCTTCCAATACCGTTTTCTTCAAATTCTTTCAACAATCTTTTTTCATCCATTAAAGCATCGTTGGTTTCAGAGAATTCCATTTCTCCCTCAAGTTTTTCAAATAGCTCTTTAAAAACATTTAATACCTCATTTATATCATCGTCTCTCACTCCATAATCGCCCGCTTCGTTTATCGCCGCCTTTATTGTGCGTGATGATATGGAAAAAGAAAGGAGTTCGCGACAAAAATCTGGCAGATTATGTGCCTCATCTATTATAAGTATTGTTTCGTCAAAATGATATGTATATAGTTTGCTGAACTTTTCTCTCAAAAAATCATCAAAAATGTAAATATAAGGGGCTATTACAATATCTGCCTCCTTAACAAGCATTTTATTCAATTCATATGCACATATCTTGTTATTTCTTCCATATTCAACCAGTTCTTCAGCAGCCACAACATTATCAAAAAATATTTTGTCCTTGGATGCTACAAAATTTTCGAAGAAAATGCACCTGTTCCACTCCTCCTTTCCTTTCATTGCCTCCATACTTCTTTTTTTCCTTGCCGCACACAGCCGTGCAACATCTTCGTTGCTAAGACTTTTTTCTTTCAGAGAAGGAATGCTCTCTATAAGAAGGCAAGTATTCGTCCTTCCCTGCATTCCAACTGCTCTCATCCGCCCTTTCATCCTCCGCAGCTCTTCTATCGCCTGCTTCTGCTGCGAGTTGGTGCGAGTGAGATAAACAATACCCTTATCATTTTCCATAGCAAATGAAAGGCTCGCCGCCAGAACACAAGCCGTTTTCCCCGCACCAGCCGGAGCCTCAAAAACAAGATGCTTCCTCTCATGAAGACATTCTAAAATTGCCTCCATGATTTCTTTCTGTCCTTTCCGCGGCTCATATGGAAAGAGATTCATTTCTCTCTTTTTATCTTAATTAGTTTATCAAGCACATCTCTTTCATCAGGGGTTAAATCCATGTCGAGAAGTTGTTGAATCTCCTGCCTGCCTATATCAACAAGCATTATCTGCCCAGGCTTTATCTGTCGCCCAACTGTAGCACCTTCAATAGCAATCGCCACCTCCATTCCCTGTTTTGCCACCGTGAGTGTTCTCTTCTCATGCTGTATGCTCTTTATTTTTCCAACGCTTTTGCCATCATCTCTTATTAACTTCTGCCCGGGCCTTATTTCTCCTGCCAGAACTCTTACACCTATAATTGCTGGCTTGCTGACACGGAATGTATAATTTGGGAGAAAGAGTATCATGCCCGGATGTGTTATTTGCCTCCTTCTTTCCTCCTCAACCTCCCGCCTCTTTTTCTCCAGCCATTCATCAAATTTTTCGAGAAGATGATATATAACTTTATCTGTGATTATATCAACTTCATCGCTCTCCTCTGCCTCCGGCAAAACCTTAACATTAAAACCCAGAATTACCCTATTCAGCGGATTGGCATTTGTTTCCGCCTCAACGATGTCTCGCTTGGAAATGTCTCCGACATCTGCTTTCCTTATTGATATTCCTTTTTCCTTTAACATGAATGCCAGCGCCTCCAAGGAGCCAACGGCATCAGCTTTCAAAATAATTCCCTCATCAGCTGTTTCAATCCTGATGCTCATTTCCTGCTGTATTTTCTTTATATCTTCCTCAAGATTCCTCACAACCTTTATCGGAGCGCCAGCAAACGTATTCTCAAGTTCTGGAGCGGCTATTTTAACACCGCATGCAGCATATGCCTCTTTAACATTTTGGAATCGATCCGATGGATCTCTTATTTCGTCAAGAGGCTTTGGCTTTAGCAGAGCCCTTATTGTTGTAACAAAAGGTCCTTTTTTGCCGCCAACCACTATTTTATCTCCTTCTCTTATGATACCATTATATATTATTGCATCCACAGTTACACCGAGCCCCCTCTCTTCTTTAACCTCCAATACTGTTCCCTCTGCTTCCTTTTCTTCTGTCATAAGCTTTTTCTCGAGAAATCTCTGAGCAAGTCCTATTAGAATCATGAGCAACTCCGGCACTCCCTCTCCAGTTTTGGCAGAGATGGGCACGATGGCAACATTTTTTGTAAAATCTCTTATTCTGTCATATCTTTCTGCAGAAAAACCCTTCTCATATAGGCTTCCGACAAGTTTATAGAATTTTTCGTCAAATTCTTTCCTCGTCGCCTCAATCTGCTTTTCCAAGCGATGGGATATCACACCATCTACCTTCCTCCATCCGGAAATTGCATCAATCTTATTTGCTGCCACAACGAAAGGTGTGCGGTATTTCCTTAAAATTTCTATTGATTCCTCCGTTTGCTGCATCATTCCTTCATTTATATCAACAATAAGAATTGCCAAATCTGCTAAAGCTCCTCCTCTTGCTCTTAAAGTGGTGAAGGCAAAATGACCAGGGGTATCGATGAAAAGCAGACCCGGAACCTTAAACTGCTTTCCTTTGAGCAAATTCCCGCATATCTTTCTTATTGCATCGAGCGGAACTTCTGTGGCTCCAATATGTTGTGTTATTGCGCCCGCCTCCCTTGCTGCAACGCATGAGCCCCTAATATAATCTAACAATGTTGTTTTGCCATGATCCACATGACCCAGCACTGCCACTATGGGCTGTCTAATGTACATTCAAGCAAGAAAAGTTTTACCCTATATAATTTTTGTTTATAAAGAAGTTGCCAGTTACTCGCTGAAAGAGAATCTGCAAAGCCATCGCTCTTATGAATAACGGCCAACTCATCCTGTTGCTATCCCTCAGATGCTGGAAACTTGTTCTTATGAGGTTTTGGAAAGAATTGGAAATTTTTTTTCTATATTACAGGAATTGAAGGCTTTTTCATTCTGAAAAATTCCGTTTATGCAGATTTTGTATGCAGATTTTGGAAAGATTTATATCTTGAAAGAGATTGTGGGAATATTATGAAATTGGTAGAAATTGCCAAGGAAAATGGTTTTAAAATTCTCGAAACAACAAAAAGTGTCGATGAAATTGCCTTACAGAAGACGGGCATTCCAGAAACAATAAATGCTGCATACGTGGAAAAAGATGGTGTTGTGTATCTGGTAAAGGAAAATGGAACAAAGGAAAGAATAGGAACGAAGGAATATTGGGAAAAAATAGGGAAATATAAGCCATCTGAAGAACACCACATAGCGAAGATAAATACAGATATTCCTCATGAAAAGGATTTGATGAGTTGCGGGCTATGCAAATTGCATAAAAACACTACAGCCCTCCTTAACGTTGTCATAACCAATAGATGTGATTTGAGATGCTGGTACTGCTTTTTCTTCGAGGAGAAAGCTGGCTTTGTTTATGAGCCAACTATAGATGAAATAAGAAAAGGGCTTGAGACAGCAAAGAGATTCAATGGCTACATGCCTCCGATTCAAATTACAGGTGGCGAGCCAGCACTGCGTGATGATGTGGCAGAGATAATAAAAATGGCAAGAGAAATGGGCTCACCGCATGTGCAGTTGAATACAAATTCTGTTTCACTGGGCATAGAATTTTTTGAAAAGCCGGAAGAGGCAAAAGCCAGAGTAAGGAAATGGGTTGAAGCAGGACTTAAAACAGTATATACCTCATTTGATGGAGTTAAGCCAGATTCAAATAGCAATCCAAAAAATCATTATGAAACACCTTTTGCTCTTGAAGCATACAAACAGGGTGGGCTTAAAAGCATTGTTCTGGTGCCAACTGTCAGTCAAATCAATCTTAAAGAAACACCCGAAATAGTCAAATTCGCAATGAGGAATATAGGGCGGGGTATAAGGGGAGTGAATTTTCAGCCATTATCTCTCGTGGGATATATAAAGAAGGGAGATAGAGAAAAACTCAGAGTGGTTCAATCTGACATAGTTGAAGAGTTAAGGAAAGTTTTTGGATTTGGCATGGAAGCTTGGTATCCGGTGCCAACTGTTGCTTCACTTGCAGATATAATAGGTAGAGAGCCTCATGTTCATTTTTACAATAACGAGAAGTGCGGTGTGGCAACCTATGTTTTTGTTGATGGCGAGAAAAATAAACTTATTCCAATAACGGAATTTGTTGATGTAGATAATTTCATATATGATATTTCGCAACTTCAGACAAGCACCCTTAAAAAAGCTTTATTTGGAGCAAAACTCATACCAGATGCAATAAGATATGGCGGGCTGAGGAAAGCTCTGGCTAAAAAGCTTTCGGAATATATTATTCAGGATGAACTGCCAACTGGAGAGAGACTATCGGAAATACTTGAAGATGTTATAGCAAAAGGTGATTACAGGAGCCTGGGCAAATTCCACCATCGCTTTTTATTCCTGGGAATGATGCATTTCCAGGATTACTACAACTATGATGTTAACAGGGTAAGACGATGCAGCATACATTATCTGGCTGGAGATAAACTCATACCTTTCTGCACATACAATGTATTCCCGCACATTCATCGTGACAGATATCTGGAGCAGCATAAACTCACGGGCGAGAAAGCCAAAAAATTAATGGAGGAGTCGGTGAAAATAAAGGAGAGAGTGGAAAGCTTCAGAGAAAGAAAAGATGAAATTGTTTCCTCACCAATATACAAAGAAGTATATGGTGTGAGTTGAGCAAAAGTTATTATGGAATGAAGCATTGCATAATAATGAGATGTGAAATCTGCGGGAAAGAAGCTAAGCTGCGGCGCGCCCTTGTGGAGGGCGTGGAGATGATGGTGTGCGATGAATGCAGCAAATATGGTATTGTGTTGCCTGAAAGGAAAAGAAGGATGGCTGTGCCAGCAATGAAGGTGAAAAAAATTGTTCCGTATTCAAAAGATGTTTTTGAGGAAATGCGACTGGAATTGGTGGCAGACTGGGGGAAGAAAATAAAAGAGGCGAGATTGAAAAAAGGGTTGAGCAGGGAAGAGCTGGGAGCAAAGGTGGGAGAGAAGACGACGACAATTGCGAAAATAGAAAATGAAGAGCTGCGCCCACCCGATGAAACAGTGAGGAAACTTGAAAAAGTTCTGGAAATAAAACTGTTTCAGGAGATTGAAGGTGCTGTTGTAAAACGTGGCGAAGTTAGGCCCCTAACACTTGGCGACCTGCTCAAAAATGCAAAAAGAGATTGAGGGGGCGATTGAAGCCCTGAGAGAGGGAAAGCTGGCGGTTTATCCAACCGATACCCTCTATGGACTGGGAGCTGACATTTTTAACGAAGATGCGGTAAAGAGAGTATATGAGGTAAAAAAACGCCCTCTATCTCTTCCTCTCCCGATTGCTCTGGCAAATGTGGATGAAATTGAGGAATATGCTTTTGTGAATGAAACTGCATTGAAAATAGCGGAAGAATTTATGCCGGGTAAAATAACAATTATATTGCGTAAAAGGGATGTTATTCCGGATATTATTTCGAAAGACAAAATTGCCATAAGAGTTCCGGCAAATGAGATTGCCAGGAAAATTGCCAAGGAAACGCCGATTACTGCAACATCAGCAAATATTCATGGAATGAAGCCTCCATCCACTCTTGATGAGGCGAAAAAACAGCTTGGCGATAGAGTTGCTGTATATATAGATGGGGGTAAGCTACCTGGCAAACCATCAACTATTGTGGATGTTTCAGAAGGCATAATAAAAATAATAAGGGAGGGAGCAATACCAAAGGAGGAGATACATGGAAGAATATGAAAAATTTGCAGAGGCAGGAAAAATAGCTGGAGAAGCGCTTAAGGAAGGAATAAAATGGGTGAGAGAAGGAATAAGATACAGAGAAGTTGCAGAAAAGATTGAAGAGTATATAAAGGCGAGGGGCGCCATGCCTGCCTTTCCTGTGAATATATCCGTGAATAATATTGCTGCCCATTTCACCCCTTCTCAAAGCTGCATGGATGTATTTAAAAAGGGAGATGTTGTGAAAATTGATGTAGGAGCCCATATCAATGGCTGCATAGGAGACACTGCAAAAACAGTTGAAATTGGAACGAAAAAATATGCCAAACTTATTGAAGCTGCCGAGGAAGCTCTGAGGGCAGCGATAGATTCAATAAAAGCGGGGATAAAAATAGGGGAAATAGGCGAGATAATCGAGGAAAAGATAAAAGAATATGGTTTTACCCCAATAAAAAATCTTCATGGACATTCTCTTGAGAGATATAAACTTCATGCTGGGCTTTCGATACCAAACTTTAAGAATAAAAGCAAAGTGGAGCTTAAAGAAGGACAAATTGTTGCTATCGAACCTTTTGCCACAGATGGCTTGGGAATGGTTGTTGATGCTGGGCTGGGTAATATTTACAGAATCGAAAAAGATTCCATAATGGCAAGGGAGTTGAAAAAACGTTTCAATGGTCTCCCTTTCGCTGAAAGATGGCTGTATGAAATATATGGTGAAAAAGTTCCATTCAAACTTTCTTTCCTCCTCAAAAGAAGAATTATAGCGCCATATTTCAAACTAATAGAAGCAAAGGGTGGTATGGTATCTCAAGCTGAGCACACGTTATTTATAACAAAAGAGGGATGCGAAATACTCACCGAGGTAAAATGAGGTAAAGATTTTTATGATGGCTTGTTATTAAACCAATGGAATTTGAAAAGATTAAAAATGCGCTCAAAAAGAAAGAAGGGGAAAGGGCAAAAATAAGAGGATGGATTTATAGAAAGAGGAAAAGCGGAAAAATCATTTTTGTTGTTATCCGTGACTCAACGGGCATAATCCAAGTTATTATCGAAAAAGATAAGGTGACAGAAAAGGAATTTGCGGATGCAAAGAAAGCCCTTATAGAATCTTCTGTGGAAGTGGAAGGAATAATTCATGAGGATGAGAGGGCACCGGGCGGAAGAGAAATTCATGCAACCAGTTTCAATGTTGTGGGCTTTGCTGAAGAGTTTCCAATAACTGAATATCAGAGTGTTGAATTTTTGCTCGACAACCGCCATCTCTGGCTCCGCTCAAGAAAAATGACAGAAACGATGAAACTCAAAGCGTATATGCTTCGCTTCATAAGAGAGTGGTTCGACGAAAACGATTTCTGGGAAGTGACGCCCAGCGTAATAACGATGAACGCCGCCGAAGGCGGGGCAACGGTATTTTCTTTCGATTATTTCGGGCAGGAAGCTTACTTAAGCCAGACTGCTCAAATGTATCTTGAAGCCCTTATCTTTTCTCTGGAAAGAGTATGGAGCCTCACACCTTCTTTCAGAGCAGAAAAATCCAGAACTAGGAGACATCTCATAGAATACTGGCATCTGGAAGCAGAGGAGGCATGGGTAAGAAATGAGGAAAATATGAAACTGCAGGAAGAAATGATAAGTTATGTTTGCCAGAATATAGCTAAAAAATGTAAAGAGCAGCTTGAATTTGTTGGAAGAAACCCGGAGGATTTGATGGTGATAGAACCTCCTTTCAAAAGAATAAAATACAGAGACGCAATAAAAATCCTTCAGGAAAAAGGCTTTGATATCAAATGGGGTGATGACTTTGGTGCCCCACATGAAAGAGTGCTTGTGGAAGGGGAAGATAAACCAATTTTTGTCACAAATTTCCCGGTAGAATCAAAAGCGTTTTACATGAAAATTGCTCCTGATGGTAAAACAGTTGAATGTGCAGACATGCTTGCTCCAGAAGGCTATGGGGAAATAATAGGCGGGTCAGAAAGAGAGGAAGATATAAAATCGATGATAGAAAGGCTAAAAAAGGAGGGGGCAAACATAGAAAATTATGAGTGGTATTTTGATTTGCGTCGCTATGGCTCTGTGCCTCATTCTGGCTTTGGTCTTGGAATGGAAAGGTTGCTGTGCTGGATTGCCAAGCTTGAGCACATAAGAGATGCCACACCATTTCCTCGTCTCTTAAGGAGGGCATATCCATGAAAAAAATCCTCGCTTTCTTCTGTGCCTTCATGTTCTTTCCATTTGTTACAGGAGATGGAGACAGCGACATACACTTCATTGAAAGCAATGGGTATCTCATTCCTTATATTGAAAATGCAAGTTATGAAATGAGGGAGGGATATCCTC
>CAZTDS010000021.1:0-15915 GCA_964612535.1 uncultured Thermoplasmatales archaeon | reverse complement strand
GAGAATATGATATGGTTTTATATATCTTTACCTCATGTGCAAATTGACTCACCATAAAATTTTATAGACAAACCCCATTAATGATTGATGGAAATAGATATTGAGGCAGCAGTCAATGAAATTCTAGAAGCTGTTGATGCCGATAGAGAGGCAGTGGAAAAAGACTTGAGAAAGTTTTTGGAATATGGAGTACCTTTGGAACATGCAAAAGAAGCGGTGATAAATAAGTACGGGAGTGTGGTGAAAGAGAAGAAACTTAAAGATGTAAGAGTAAATGAACGCAACATATGTGTCATTGCAAAGGTTCTTGCAGTAGATGAAAGAGAGGTGGAGGTGAGAGGTGAGAGGCGGAAAATATATCGTGGCTTGCTTGGAGATGAGACTGCTGTGCTCCCATTCACTGCATGGAAGGATTTTGGCTTGCAGAAGGGAGACGTTATAAAAGTAAAGAACGCATCCAGCAGCGAGTGGGAGGGGCAGCCGCGCCTCAGCCTTTCGGAGTGGAGTGAAGTGGAAAAAGTGGATTATGACATAGATTTGGTAAAAAGGCCGCCGCAGAAATACAATCTTATTGATTTGAGGCCCGGTTTATCAAATGTTGAGGTGAGAGGAAAAATTTTATCGATTGAGGAAAGGATGGTGAATATAGGAGGAGAGGAGCGAAAGGTTTTCTCAGGCATAATGGGAGATGAAACCGCAAAAATTCGCTTTACGGCATGGCATGATTTTGGTTTAAAGGAAGGTGATGTGATAAAAATAAAAGGCGGTTATGTAAGGAAATGGAGGGGAGCGCCGCAGCTCATATTTGATGAAAATGCTGAAGTGGAAAAATTAGATGAAGAGATTATAATGGAAGAAAGAATCATTCCTTTATATAAAATTGTTGAAGCAGGCGGGGGCATAGAGCTAAATATTCAGGGAGTTATTTTGGATGTAAGAAAGGATTCGGGCATAATATTCAGATGTCCAAAATGCAATAGAAGAATAAGGAATGGTGTATGTGAGGAGGATGGAGAAGTAGATGGAGTGCCGGATTTAAGAATAAGAGCTCTTCTCGATGATGGAACCGGCGCGGTGGATGTTATATTCAATAGAGAAATTTCTGAAAGGTTGCTTGGTAAAAGTATGGAAGAATATCTCAAAATAGCAAAGGAGGCGATGGATTACGGCATTGTGTATGAAGAAATTTTTGATAAACTGGCAGCGAAACCTGTTAGAGTAAAGGGAGATTCAATGCCAAGCGATTTCATAATAACTATTTTTGCCTCCGATGCTCAGATGGTGGATATAGATGAGAAGAAGGAGGCTGAGGAAATTTTGATGCAACTGGAGGGATAAAATGAGGGAGCCAGCTTGGAGGATATTTGCTGCAGAATATAATGATGCAAATCATGTTATTCAGGCAGGAGGAGAAAAAGCACCAAAATATGTAATAACTCCTCTCGGTGCAAAAGTCAATCGATTATTTATAGTTGGTGTGCTGACAGATGTTGAAGAAATAGGGGCGGAAGGTATAAGGAGAAGGGCACGAATTTCTGATCCGACAGGCATACATGTTGTGTATGCGGAAGCTTTTAAGCCCGAAGTTGCAAGCATACTGGCAGATATGCCCATACCAAGTTATATAGCAATAGTTGGCAAAGCAAGAATTTATGAGCCAGAAGAAGGTGTGCTTTATCTCTCGGCGAGGGCAGAGATGGCAAAGGAAGTGGGTGTAAAAGAAAGAAACTACTGGATTATAGAAGCATGCAAAAATATGCTGATTAGAATAAATGCGATGAAAGATGCAATGAACATGAAAAATGCAACGCCAAAACAACTCATGGAACTCGGTTATCCGCCGCTTGTGGCAGAAGGAGTGGCAGAGGCGCTGAAAGTATACAAAGACGTGGATATCCAGCATTACGAAATAATGGCGAAAGAGGCTCTTTCTTTCATAACTTCTGGAAAGCAGGAAATGAAGCAGAATTACGAAGAGGAGGAGCAAAAGATAATCAAAATCATAGAGGAGTTGCAGGGCGAGGAGGGGGCATCATGGGATGATGTTGTGGAAAGAGCAAAACAGGAAGGAATGGAGAAGGAAATTGTTGATGAGGTAATAGCCTCTCTTATGGAAAAAGGGCTGATTTACGAACCACAACTTGGAAAACTAAGGATTGTTTGATTAAGCCATACAAAAAGATTTAAGCTTTACTACCATATATTCTCATGCTTCCAGTGGATGATAAACAACTTCGCATAATGATGAAAAAAATGGGAATTAACTTAAAAGAATTGAAAGCAGATAGGGTAATAATTGAAGCGGGGGATAAACAATATGTTTTTGAAAACCCTTCTGTCACCATAATGGAGATGAAAGGACAAAAAACTTATCAGGTAGTTGGGGAGCCAAAAATAAAAATGAGGATTAATGAAGAGGATGTGGAACTTGTTATGGAGAAAACAGGCAAAAGCAGGGAGGAGGCAATAAAAGCGCTTGAAGAAGCGAAAGGTGACATTGCTCAAGCAATCCTCAATCTATCTTCTTAGCCATTAAAATGGCATCTTCTCCATCAATGTAGTATTTCTTAATCTCTCCAATTTTTCTGAAGCCCAGTTTTTCATAAAATTTTATGGCTATCTCATTACTTTTTCTCACCTGAAGTATCACCTTTCCTTTCATAAAATTTAGGACGTGTTCCATCAGCTTTTTTCCATATCCCTTTCTTCTATATGCGGGATGAACAGCTATGGAAACTATCAGATTTCTTTTTTCATCAGCCATTACATAACCAACTATTTTTCCGTTTTCCTCAGCAACAAAAAACAGCTTTTCCAGATATTCATGAAACAGAAGGCGGGGATATGCAAATTTAAATGAAAGTAACTCTATTCTGAATACCTCCTCCAAATCTTCCTCCTTGCACTTTCTGATTATCACTTTTTACAAAAAAAATTACGTCTATTTACGTTTTTGGCACAATTTATTTATAATAATATTTAATTACAGGTTCATGGGCGATGAAAAGAAAGTAGAAAAGGGAAAATATACCACCGTCTCTATTCCAACTCCGCTTGCAGAAAAAATAAAGAAAAGAATAGAGGGAACAGGCTTCAATTCGATATCAAGCTACGTTACATATGTGCTCCGGGAACTCCTTGCAAGCATGGAGGAAGAGGAGCAGGAAGAAGTATTCAGTAAAGAAGATGAGGAGAAAATAAAAGAAAGGCTTCGTGCCCTTGGTTATCTTGATTAACATGCCGGCGCCACACGGTGGAAAGTTAGTTAGAAGAATTGATAGCAGTAAAAGCATCGAAGGCATGGATAAAATAGAGGTAAGCAGGGATATGGCACACGATATAGAAAATATTGCCAATGGCGTTTTCTCTCCACTCGAAGGTTTTATGTGCAGCGAGGATTTTGAAAGCGTATTGCATCATATGCGCCTTGCCAATGATGTTCCATGGACGATACCGATAGTTTTTGATTTCGAAGATGGCTTTAAAGAAGGTGATGAAGTTGCTTTAGTGGCAGAAAATGGGATGGAAGCAATATTCTCCATCGAGGAGATATATACATATAACAAAAAGGAGTATGCAGAAAAGGTTTTCAAAACAACCGACGTCGCTCATCCAGGAGTTAAAAAAGTTATGGAGATGAAGGAAAAACTGGCAGGAGGAAAAATAACCCTGATAAAGGAAGGAAATGAAGAATTCGATAAGTATTATCTCAAACCATATGAAACAAGAATTCTGTTTAAAGAGAAAGGATGGCGAGATATAGTGGCATTTCAAACGAGAAATGTTCCTCACATCGGGCATGAATATGTGCAAAAGACAGCTTTAACTTTTGTAGATGGCATATTTATAAATCCTATAATGGGAAGGAAAAAGAAAGGCGATTTTAAGGATGAAGTAATACTGAAGGCATATGATGCTCTAATAAAACATTATTATCTGAAAGATAGGGCTGTGCTTGCGATTTTGAAAACGGAAATGAGATATGCAGGACCAAGAGAGGCAATATTTCATGCGATTGTGAGGAAAAACTTTGGCTGCACACATTTCATTGTAGGAAGAGATCATGCAGGAGTCGGCAACTATTATGGCCCATATGAGGCACATGATATATTCAACGAATTCCCCGATTTAGGCATCACACCAATCTTCTTCAGATCATTTTTCTACTGCAAGAAATGTGGTGGGGTGGTAAATGAAAAAATTTGTCCTCATGACAAAGAGCATCACATCTATTATAGCGGGACGAAGATAAGAGAAATGCTGCAGAGGGGAGAAACGCCGCCAGAAATAATGATGAGAAAAGAGGTAGCGGAAATCATAATGAGCTACGATAATCCTTTTGTTGAGTAACATGCATCGCCTTATACTTCATCACTGGGATACAGATGGCGTATGCTCCGCAGCTCTGTTATACGATGAAGAATGCGCGAATATTACGCCAAAAATAGGAAATTATTTTTTGGAAGAAGAAGAAATTGAATGGATAACCAGCAACTTTGAAGAAGTATGGATTGTTGATTTAGCTTTGCACGAAAACAGTTTGAAAAAAATTGTTGAAAGGGTTAAAGTGAGGGTATTTGACCACCATATAACAAAAAAAGTTGAGGGAGTTAGTTATGTAAATCCAATTATGGAGGGAGATGAGGAGGAGAAATGGCCATCTGCTTCATGGGTTGTTGGAGAGCATATTGAAGTAAAAAATTTGCTATCATATCTCGGTGTGGTTGGAGACTGGGAGGAAAGAATTAAGAAAACGAAATTTTATCCCACTCTTGAAAGATTTATGGAAGAGAATAACTTAAGTTTTGAAGAGTTGCACGAGATGGTGTATCTAATAGATGCAAATTATAAGATGGGGGATAAAAAGGAGGTTGAAGAAGCCGTAAAAAATCTGTGGAGGGCAGAAGATAAAGCATCCTTTATAATGAATAACGAGAAATGGAGGAGGAGGAAAGAAAAAATAGAGGAGGAGATTAAAAAAGCCATAGAAGGAGAGGAGGAAAGAATCGGGAGCATTATAATCAAAAGAATGAATTGCCCTTATAACATAATCTCAACTGTAGCGAGGAAACTGTGGGATGGAAACGGATATGTTATTGTGATAAATGATGGCTACTTTAGAGAGAATTGCCAGGTTTATGTAAGGGGAAATACTGCAGGAAAGCTTATTGGTATAGCTGTTGGCATGGGATATGTGGCGGGCGGCAAAAAAAATGTAATGGGAGCAATTGTTCCCAAGGATGAATGCGAGAAATTTATTAAAAAAATCATAGAGGTGATAAAAAATGGAGGATGAGTATAATTACATTGTTTCAGGGCTGGAAAGATCCGGAACATCGATGATGATGCAGATTTTGTATAGAGGAGGTTTTCCGGTTGCATTTGATAAATCTCGCCCCCCAAATGAGCACAATCCAAAAGGATATTATGAACTGGAGGGAGGAAAAATAATAAATAGGCTGATGGAGGGAACATTTCCAATGGAAAAATACAGAGGGAAATTTATAAAAATAACCGCCTATGGATTAAAATTCCTGCCAAAGGGGAAATACAAGATAATATACATGGTGAGAAATATCGATGAAATAATGGATTCAATGGAAAAAATGTCGGGTCCAATTGACAGGGAGGTGGAAAAACCGCTTTTCGAAAAATTGAATAGATTTGCCATGCGTTTGCTGGAAAAAAGAGATGACATTGAATACATTGTTGTAAAATATAATGATGTTATAAAGAATCCCAAAAAGGAAATAGAGAGAGTGAATGAATTTTTAGGCGGGAGGCTTGATGTTGATTCTGCTGTTCAGGCTGTTGATCCAAAGTTATATAGGAATGTAAGAGAAAAGTAGGTGATAGAATGAAGGGGAAAGGAGTAACTGTATGGTTTACCGGGTTGCCGTGTTCCGGCAAGACAACTATAGCTAAGGAATTAATGAAACAGCTTAAAGAACAGGGAAAGGATGTTGAACTGCTCGATGGAGATACAGTCAGAGATTACATACGGAACAAAGATTTTTCAAAGGAGGGAAGAAATAAGCACCTCCGCTACATAGCGCTCATGGCGAAATTGCTGGCGGAGAGGGGCGTGGTGGTGCTGTGCAGCTTTGTCAGCCCTTACAGGGAAAATAGAGATTTTGCCCGCTCCATATGTGAAAATTTTGTTGAGGTGTATGTTAAGACGCCTGTTGAGGTGTGCATCCAGAGAGATGTTAAGGGGATGTATAAAAAAGCATTGAACGGAGAGATAAAGGGCTTTACAGGCATCGATGACCCTTATGAAGAGCCGGAAAATCCAGAAATTATTGTTGAAACAGATAAGGAGAGCATCGAAGAAAGCGTGGAAAGGGTGATGAAAAAGTTGAAAGAGATGGGATATGTGTAGCGGGAATTAACATTATCTATTCTCCCAAATTAACTAACTCTTCTGCAGCTTTTTCCACTTCGTTATAAACTTTTTCTTCATCCACGTTTAAAAATTTCCTTTCATGATATATCATCTTTCCGTTTATTATAACATCGCTTACATTTAGAGCTGATGCTGCATACACGAGATGGGAAACAACATTATGGGGAGGCAATAAATTTGGCTGCTTTGCGTCGATGCATACAACATCGGCTTTTTTCCCCTTCTCTATTCTTCCAGCATTTAAGCCAAGAAATTCTGCAGCATTTACTGTCGCCATATCTATCGCTTCCTGTGCCTTCACAACGCTTGCATCCCATCTGTGGTGCTTATGCAGGAGGGCGGCAAATTTCATTGTCTCAAACATATCAAGCTTGTTGTTACTCGCTGCCCCATCTGTGCCCAGGGTGACGGTGGCATTTGCTTCGAATAGTTCAGGCAAAGGAGTGAAACCACCTGTTGCAAGTTTCATGTTGCTTACTGGATTATGAACTACACAGGCCCCTGATCTTGCTATCTCCTTTACCTCCTCCTTTGTTATCCACCCGCAATGAGCCAGCATTGTTTTTCTGCCGAGCAATCCATACTTTTTAATTTGTTCGAGCGGGCGCACTCCATAGCGAGCAAGTACATCATATACCTCATGTCTTGTCTCAGAGCAATGAATATGAATAAAACAGCCGTATTTTGTTGCCAGCTCTGCCGTCTTTTCTAACGTTTCGGGAGAACACGTATATGTTGCATGAGGAGCGATGACAGGCGTTACAAGGTCATCTTTATTCCATTTTCTTATAAATTTCTCACATTCTGGTAGCAATAAATCCTTTTTCATCTCAGGTGTATCGAAATCTATGATACTGAAGCCAGCATAACATCTCATACCAAATTTTTTTGCCTCTTCAGCAATTACATCCTCGAAGAAATACATATCATTGCAGCATGTTGTGCCTGATGCAACCATTTCCATAAAGGCAAGTTTTGTTCCTACAGCAATGTGTTTTGCTTTTAATCTTGCTTCTACGGGCCATATTCTCGTTGTAAGCCATTCCTCCAAAGGCAAATCATCGCCATAGCCACGAAGTAGAGTCATTGGCAAATGAGTATGCATGTTTATTAAGCCTGGAAGAACTATTTTCTTTTTTAAAACGAACTCCGCCTCAACATTTATTTTTCCGATTTCGATTATTCTATCATCTTCTATGAAAACATCTCCTCTAATTATTCGCCTCCCATCATCCTGTGTAACAATTAACGAATCTTTAATAAGTATGCTCATTTAATCGAGTATTGTAATATTCGAGGGGTTTATAAATGGATACTCCAGCACCTCTCCTTCTATCTCAACTCTCCTTCCTTCAACATCCATTCTTTCCTTGAGTAACACTCCAACCAATCCACCTTCATATGATACCCTCATAAGATAACCATCTCTGTATGGAAATACAGCCCTCACTATACCCCTTATCCTTACTTTTCCTTTTTTCGGCACATATGAAACGACCTTTTCTTTTACCCTGTAAAAGTCATAAAATATTTCTCTCAATTCCCTTATAATATCTTCATCAGATGTAACAATTGCAAGCTGTCCCTCTTTTATCTCGCCCGCAAATATAAATGCCTTGTTAAGCCCGATAGCAAAATTTCCAGTAACATCAGGATTTTCCCTTGCATTTTTTGCAAGTGGCGAAGGCGCGGCCACAACAACCTTTGCATCGGGTGGCGGCGCAACATGCAGGCGTTCTGCAA
Source organism: uncultured Thermoplasmatales archaeon (assembly GCA_964612535.1). Classification (GTDB taxonomy): domain Archaea; phylum Thermoplasmatota; class E2; order UBA202; family JdFR-43; genus JdFR-43. The sequence continues at coordinate 7,766 of CAZTDS010000021.1, read as the reverse complement.
CAATCAATGGATTTTTAAGCTCATTTAAGCTCCATTTGCTGATTAATTTGCACGTTTTTTCTGGCAAACTTTTCTTCCAGGCGAATTCTACAGCAATGGAAACAATGACCACGCCCACAATCAGCCCTGCAATAAATGCAACAATATCCATATTCCCATATCAATTGTTCATTATTAAGCTTTATTATTTTGAAGCGCCATTAAACAATGCCCGAATGTTAAGGTAATTTTACATCCAAACCAACAAAGTAAACTGGCGAAGCATAAAGATGGATTAATGTTTATTCCATTGCTTGAATAAATATAATATGCAATTAATCAAACAGCGAATCTGAAAATCTCAATATTATAGAATTGTACTACAAAGCATGTAAAATAGATTATAAAATTTTATTAATTAAAAACCAATCATCAGATAATGAAGGCTGTTATAATCGCTAATGAAAAAAGCTCATGGGATTTATGCGGAAAAAGTGTTATTGAAAAATTGATTGAAGAGCTCAGTTATCATTTTGATGAGATTTATGTATATCCAGCCAGATACAGGAAAATAGTGAGGGATGAAAATGTAAAATTTTTGAAAAGTTTAAAAGATTTTAAAGAAAGGGCTTTTGTTGTAAAAGGAAACGCATTCATTGAGGAATTAAAGCTCGATGGAAATATTTTTAGAGGCAGCGATGGAAAAATTATTGCGTATATTGGAAAACCATCAAAAAGATTTGACAGAAAAGGAAGGGGAAAGAGGATAAAGGGCTTTGAAATAGAGGAAAGAAAGGATATAGAAAAAGCCGTGAAGTTGCTGGCAGAAAAAGAAAGTAGGGATATAGTGGCAACATATATTTGTGGTAAAATAACTTCTTTTCTCTCTCCATCCCTCTGTAAGGCAGGTTATTCCCCCTTACAACTCTATCTTGTCTCCTTTCTTCTTGCCTTCCTTTCCTTTCTTTTTTACATACCTTCAAAATACATCTTTGCCGTATTCGCCGGGATATTTGCAATGGTATCGGGCATGATAGAAGAAAGTGGGAGAACCCTCGCCAAATTAAAAAATGATAGAGAATTTTTTGCAATAAACATATTCTCCGATTTCATCCTCCTTCTCGGCTTCACCTATTTCGCATGGAGAATATATGGTGGCGTGATTCCGTGGATTCTTGGCTTTTTGGCGGCGATGGGCGTGGCGGGCGTGGAAGCAATAAAGGCGGAGGGCATAATAGGGAGGCATCTTTTTATTCTCGTCATGTTTATTGCATCCATTTTTTATCAGCCCACAATGGCTCTGCTTGTCCTTGCCATAATCATGAATGGAGAGGCAATAAGAAGGTTGATTAAATGAGGAGATTGATAATCTTTCTTATGGTATTTCTAATGCTTCTTTCCTTTGTCCAAGCCAAGAATGAAAAATATTATTATGAACGATTGGAGTTGAACATGCCAAATGATATGAAATACCAGCCTCTCGATATTTCTATTGAATTTGATAAGCCATGCTATGCTGTAAATGAAAGGGAGCATTCAATAACTGTGCTTTATAATGGAAGGGAAATAGAGAGCCAGATTTATAATCTTGAATTTAAGAGCAAGAATGTATTGCAGAAATGCAACATAGTGTTTCTCTATCAGGGAAAGGGAGAGTATATAATAAGATATGGAGAGGAGATGGAAGAGAAATTTTATGAAGATCATGTTGTGGTAAAAGATTCTTTTTATTATGTTGAACCATTGCCGGGATATTTTGCAAGCGTGAATTATTACGAAATAAGAGATGATGGAAAGAGCATCTTCGGTATATGTCAGGAAGGGAGCATACTCGGAATAGAAATGGGAAATAAAGTTATAAAGATGGTTGAAGATGCAGAAAAATTTGAGATGAAAAACTGGCGACAGATATTTTCATTTGCTCTCTTCCATTCAGATGGCGGGGAAACGGGAAGCGATGAAAAGCTCGTGAGCAAGGAAATTCTTGTAGACGGAAATTTAATGGCAAGAATTGCTCTCCAGACAGTATCAAAAGATGGAAAACTTTCAACTGCAGCCATATACACATACTATCATTCTCCTACCAACGAAAAAAGATTATTTGTTAAATTAGAACATGAAAGTAAGGCTGCATGGCAGGGTAACGCCACCTATGCCTATTTTGCGGTGGTGAAGGCAAGGAGCAAGACGATAGAGGAACTTAATATGGGAGAGATTTTACCGTATATCCATCTGAATGGCAAGGAGGGCGTGGAGGAATACAAATTTGATACAAATCCAGAATATAAGGAGAAAAAATGGATTATATCAGCAGCTGATGATGTTACACTCGGCGATCCTCCATGGATTGCAATAGATGATAAAAGCAAAGCATATGCATTCATTCTTTCCTCATCAGATAATCTACAGGTTACAGCCGCTGTAAAGGAGGAAATAGGTGTTCCTGGCTTGGAAGTGGATGGCGGGGGAATAAGCATAGGAAAATATGGAGAAATAAAAAGCGGAGAAATTTATGAAGGCACGATAGAAGTATTTTGCGGAAAATTTGAGGGCATAGCCAAGGAGGCGAAGGCATTCCAGTCATTTCAGAATTTCAGACAGCTGGAGGGCATATGGAAGAAAGGTACGGAGGAGGAAAAATATAATTTAACTGTAATTCTCCATTTTCACCATTCCATCCCATTTTTTGCCTCCCTTTCCGCCTTTTTTGGCATTAAGCTGCCATATATAGAGGTGGAAGTATGGAATAATGAAAGCATGGTTGCAAAGGCCAGTGTTGGTTTTAGAAAAGCATGGTTTGAGTTGCCTGCAGGCTTTTACAATGTGAGAGTATATTATAGGGGACTAAAAGAAAGGAAATATATTGGCTATGAATGTGTGAATTTGCAAGGAGATGCAAAGCTTCGCATACCATGCACATTTGAGGGAAAGCTTCGCATAAAAACAAAAGAGGGAGCAAAAATCAGAATCGTTGATAAGGGAATTGTGGAAGAAAAAATAAGTGATGGAGAGGAAATGATAATACAAATACCCTCGCTACATAGATATAAAATATACGTAATATACAAGGGCTCTATTGTAACAGAAGACGAGGTTTTCCTTGTTTTTTTGGAGAAGAGAGAATACGAATTTCAAACATACGATTTTTCCCTTATCGTTGAAGACACTCTCGGTATGGAGCCGGGCGTAAATTTTTCATGTTTTATGGAAAATTATGAAATGCTCAATGAATACATCATCGAAGGAAAAGAGCGAGATAAGAAATTTTTGTTCCAGGATTTACCTGCTGGAGAGTATAGAGTAGTCACAAAATATAAAAGTTTCAGGGTTGAAAAGAATGTGAGAATTCCAGAGCAAAGACAGGCAACCATTCTTTTTCCTGCAGAATATAGGGTTAAAGTAAAGGTATATGATGAGCGAGGCTTCCCTATAAAAGCGAGGATAGTATTTGAGAGGAAGGGAGTTAAAATTGAGGGAAATGAACTGCCTCCAGCCAGATATATGTTGAGGATTTATTATGGGAGCAGCGAGATTGCAAAAAAAGAAATATTTATTAGCAGCGAATCAACTTATGAAATTGTAACCAAAAGATTCTCCTTTTATCCGTATATAATACCAATACTTGCAATCATTATACTGGTATGGAGGAGGAAAATAGAGGAGGCGATTGCTTTCCTTCTTTCCCTCTCATTTATATTTCCATGGTGGAAAGTAAAAGGAGATGCTGTATCATCTCTTTACATATTTCCTCCAAAAATGATAGAAATGCATGAAAATTATGGAAGCATGATTGCCTTACCCCATCCTTTGCCATCGATCCTCCTAATAACTCTCTTTCTCACAGTGATTGGCTTTATTATGATTTATTTTGTTAGATTCAGAAAATTCGCTTTTTTGCCCCTCCTTTTTTCCATCATCATTTTCTCATATGCAATCAAAAAATTTGCTGATGCAACAGTTGGAAGCATTGTTGGCGAAGATATTATCAATGGAGAGCATACTACATGGGGGCTTGGAATAGGCTTTTATTTGGCTTTGCTTTCATTTATTTTGCTTGCAGTAAAGGTGACATATCATGAGATTAGAAGAGGCAGCTAAATATGCAGCTGATCTCCTGCACAGCCTGCCCAAAAAGAGTAAGGTGCGTGTAATAGGACATGTTGATGCAGACGGCATAGCATCAGCCAGCATCGTCGCCATATCATTGGCCAGAGCCGGCTATCGCTTTCACATTTCTATCGAAAAAACAAGGATGGATCTTATAAAAGATATTGAAAAGGAGGAAAATGACTTAATAATATTCACGGATATCGGAAGCGGATATTTAAAGGAAATGAAAAATCTGGGGTGTAATGTAATTGTGCTCGATCACCACATCGCCAATGAGGAAGATATTCCCTCAAACGTGATGTATGTCAATGCCCGCCTTTATGGGCTGGACGGAAGCAGGGAGGCGTGCGGGGCAAGCGTCGCCTATGCCTTTGCCATGGCGTTGGATGAAGAAAATGTTGATCTTTCCCAGCTTGCGATTGCTGGCATGATAGGGGACAAGCAGGAAATTGCAGGATATAATAAAGAGATAGTGGAACAGGGGATGGGCGAGGGATATGTTGAGGAGAGGGAGGAATATATTCTTATAGGAAGAAGTTTGAAGGAGATGCTTGAGAATTCTCTCGAGCCATATTTTACCGATTTTTTCAACGCCGCTCCTTTCCTTGAAAAACTCGGAATAGAGCCGCAAGCAAGATTTGAGGAACTTGATGAGGAAAAAAGGAAGAAGTTGCTTTCCGCTCTCACCCTCAAATTGATAGAGCAGGGATGCAGCGATGTTGAATGGAAGAAAACATTCTACTATGGCAAAAACTATGGCAATTTGCATGATTTGGCATCCAAACTCAATGCGTGCGCCCGCCTAAATGAAGCTGGCCTGGGAATTAGTTTATGCTTAATGGATGTACAGGCTATGGATAAAGCAGAAATTGTTCAGGAGAAGTATCGGGAGGAGATAAGAAAAGAGATGAAGGAACTGGAGAGAAAGGAGCCATATGAAAGAAAAAATTTCATATATTTTTATGTCGATAAAGCCTCTCTTGCAGGAGTGCTTGCAGGGCTGGCATTAAAATATCTTCCAAAATTCAATGCAGGGAAGCCAGTATTTGCTTTATCATACAATGAAATGATAGACATTTCGGCAAGGGCTGATGAGAAGATGGTTAAAGAAGGATTAAATCTTGGAGAAGCAATAAAAAGAGCAGCGGAGGGCGTAGGCGGCATAGGAGGGGGGCATCCAATAGCGGCTGGCGGGAAGATACCGAAGGAAAAAGAGGAGGAATTTCTTGAATTACTTGACAAAGAGCTGGAAAAATGAAGAGGCTTATAATTTGTGAGAAGAATATTGCGGCGAGGAGGATAGCATACCTCCTCTCCAACGGAAAGGCAAAACAGGGGAAAATATATGGCATCCCATACTACTATTTCGACGATACGATTGTTGTGGGTCTTAAGGGGCATATAAAAAAACTGGATTTTCCAAAAGAATATGCAAAGTGGAATCAGATTGAGCCGAAGAAACTCATTGATGTTGAACCAGTTAAAAAAATTGGAGAATGGAGAATCGCAAATGCAATAAGAAAACTTGCTTCGCAGGCAAAGAGCGTTATAATTGCCACTGACTATGATAGAGAGGGAGAACTCATAGGTGTGGAAATAATGGATTTGCTGCCTAAAAACATTGAAGTAAAACGCGCCAGATTCAGCGCCATCACGCCAGGAGAAATAAAGAGAGCATTTGAGAAACTTGAGGAGGTTGATTTTAATCTCGCCAAATCGGCGGAGGCAAGGCAGTATATTGATTTAATATGGGGGGCGAGTTTAACTCGCTTTATATCTCTCGCCTCCGAACAGCTTGGAAAGGATTTTTTATCTGTGGGGCGTGTTCAATCGCCAACACTTGCCCTTATAGTGGAAAGGGAGAAGGAGATACAAGATTTTGTTCCCAAGCCATTCTGGAAAATAAGGTTGCGGATGGAAAAGGATGGTGTTGAATTTGAGGCAGAATATCCTGAAGTGATATGGGATGAAGAGAAGGCGAAGGAAATTTATGAAAAGGTTAGGAAGGCGAGAGAAGGAATAGTTACTCATTATGAATGTAAATTAAAGCAGGATATGCCTCCGCCTCCTTTTGACACCACTACTTTTCTGAAAGAGGCATCGCATCTCGGCATCTCCGCCCCTCAAGCCATGAGAGTGGCAGAAGAACTTTACATGAATGGTTTGATTTCATATCCAAGAACAGATAACACTGTATATCCTCCTCTGCCCTTCAAAAATATTTTGCAGAAACTGGCAAAGGCATATCCGAAAGAGGTGAAGGAGGTGCTTTCGATGATGCGCAGCAGGCCTGTAGCGGGAAAAAAATTCAGCAAGGACCATCCTCCAATTCATCCTGTAGATGCTGCAAAACTCGATGGCATTCATGCAAAAATATATGATTTGATTGCTCGCCGTTTTATGGCTACTCTTAGCAAAAATGATGTGCTCGAGGTGAAAAAGGCGAAGATAAATGTGGAGGGCATAGAATTTGTGGCAGATGGACTTACAATAAAGGAGAAAAACTGGAGAAGGGTTTATCCAACAAAAATCAAAGAGAAAGTTTTACCTGATTTAGAGGAAGGAGAGAAGGTTAAAATTACAGGGGCGAGAAAAATAAAAGATAAGACCAAGCCGCCAAAAAGATATACACAGGGTAGCCTCATTGTTGAGATGGAAAAGCTTGGATTGGGAACAAAGGCGACAAGGCATGAAATCATAGGCAAGCTATACGAAAGAAATTACATAAAGGGGCGCAGCATCACGCCCACGCCCGCTGCCTTTGCCGTCGTGGACGCCTTGAAGGAGGGAGCGGAGATAATAACCAAGCCGGATATGACGGCACATCTTGAGCAGGAGATGGATAAAATTGCGGAAGGAAAGAAAAGTTTTGAGGAAGTTGTGGAGGAATCGAAAGAGATATTGCGGAAAGCATTTGAGTTGCTTGAAAAGAAAGAGGACGAGATTGGAGAGACAATTAAGGAGGCGGTGGAAAAACAGAACTATTTTGGGAAATGCAATAAATGTGGAGAGGATTTAATTTTAATAAAATCCGGCAGGGGAAAAAGATTCATTGGGTGCTCAAATTTCCCAAAATGCAGCAATAGCTATCCGCTTCCTCAAAAGGGTAGCGTGTATTTTGAGGGAGAATATTGCAGCAAATGCGGAGCGCCGATGATAACAGTGATATATAAAGGCAAGAAATGGAAGAAATGTGCAGATATAAATTGCGGAAAAAATTAGGCTCCTCCCTTCCTTTCCTTAGATTTTGGTCTGAGTCGCTTTGAACCGCATCTCCTGCATTTATCTGCCTTGAGAGGGTTGCGAGCGTTGCAACTCATACATATGAGTTTGTTCAGCATTCTTGCCTCTGCCTCAGGAAATCGAGCCATGATGAGTAAATATGCTCTGTTTATAAATATTTGGGATTAAATTTTCTCATATTCCTCAATCGCTACCCCATATTTTACACATATTCCTTCAGAATCCTTTATTGCCTTTTCAGTATCTGTCCAGAAGCATTGCCCAGTCGTAACTTTTTTCTTTTTCTTTGCCATATGTAATTGTGATAAAAATGATGAGGAAGGTGTTTTTCCTTATCATCATCATTTTTCTTATTCCTCCAGAAACAATCTCATGATGGATGCCATATCTTTTCAATATCAAATACCATGGACCTCCATCGGTTATGGCAATGG
>CAZTDS010000020.1:0-16258 GCA_964612535.1 uncultured Thermoplasmatales archaeon | reverse complement strand
GCATCCAATACATTTCTCCCTTTCATAGATTATTTTTCCTCTAAACCATTCTGGAGGCTCCACAGGAGGATTCATTTTTACCTTTCCTTCCTGAACATCCTTCAAATATTTCTTTATGCTTTTAGGCGCATATTTAGCAGGGAATAAATTTGTCCATGGCTTGCTTATCATCTGTTTCAACAACTGTCCCAATATTGGAAACATTACCACCACCCCACATTAAACTGTCCATCCCACATTAGCAATACGAGGCCAAATAAGGCGATGAGTGTCGTTGTAATCCAATAGCTCGTAACAACCTGCGTAATTCGCAATCGTGCCATTCCTGCCCTCACAAGCGTGACTGAGAATAGCATCACTATGAATACTTTTAGCAGGAAGAAAAGGAAATCAGCAATGAAAGCAAAATCACCAAGATTTACATATTCTTCAATCAATGGAGAGATGTTGTAAGGGAAAAATAGTGCTATCATAAGTGATGCCATGGCAAAAAGACGGACGCCGTCGGCAATATAAAAGAGGGCTAAATTTCTGCCTGTATACTCTGCAAGCAATCCATGAGCTATCTCTGTTTCTGCCTCTGCAACATCAAATGGTATTTTTGCAAGCTCACCCGGCGTAACTATTACAAGAGCTAAAAGGAGGAGGATTGCTCCTATCAAACCAAGCAGCCCAACATGCTGCCATATTGGATTTTGAGCTATGAAATGCAAACTGAATACATCTCCCCCTACTGCCTCATTCAATTTCCATGCAATGGCGATGATGACAACAGCCAGCGGGAACTCATATGATGCCATCGTAACCATTTCCCTCTGCGCCCCCACACTCGCGAACGGCGAGCCGGATGCAAAGCCGCCTGCCACCATTGCAAGAGCAGGGATTATGAAAATGTAGATTACGAGGATAACATCTCCATGCTGATGCAAGAGAGGTTCAAAACCAGCTATTGGAATGTAGAGAAGGAGAATTATTGATGCAGCCAGGCATATTATAGGCGAGGCATTATACATCCATTTAACTGCATTTTCTGGCACAATCGTTTCCTTATTCATCAGTTTTATTGCATCTAAAAACGGCTGCCTTATAGGTGGTCCGACTCTGCCCTGCATTCTTGCAACGAGTTTGCGATCTATACCTTTGAAAAGTAGTCCGAAGAGTATGGCAAATATGGAAATCAAAATGCTTCCAACAACTGTTTTGAATAGCAACTCTCCAATCATCTTAACAACCTCCTTGTCTTTTGAACAGATAAACGATGCAGGTCATCTGCTGTCAGAATCTCTTCTTTTCCATCTCTCACTATCGTCACTCTATTTGTACATGATAAGCATGGATCGATTGAGGCAGCGACTATTGGTATATCTGCAATCTGCATGTCCATTAGCATTGTGCGCCATGAAAGAATGTTAATGTATGTGGGGGCTCTAACCTTCCATGCATAGAGATACTCAAAACCAGCCTTCAATTTAACATAATGGATGTCCTCTCCTCTTGGCGCCTCATGTCTCCCTATTGCCTCTCCCTCTGCTTTTTTGATTTGATTTATGAGTTTTATTATCTTTGGCTCAGCGAGGATTTCTCCTGATGGCATATTATCGAGAGCTTGCTCAATTATTTCTATGGATTGCTTTACTTCAAGCAATCGAACAACTATCCTGTCATATGTATCTCCTATCGTCTTGCCAGTTAGAATATCTGGAGTCATAGCTTTAACATCAAAATCTGGATAGGCAAAATAGGGCATATCCTGTCTCACATCTTTCTTAACACCGCTTGCCCTCGTAGTTGGTCCAACTGCAGCAAGTTTTATTGCCTCCTCATATGGGAGTATGCCAATTTCCCTCGTCCTCATTTTTATTGTTTTGTCCTCAAGGAAAAGTTTTGCCAGCTTATTGAATGCCTGCTTATAATAATCAAGCATTTCCCTTATTTTTGGAATATGCTCCTCCTTTATATCTCTCCTTACCCCTCCATACATCATTATTGCCTTCGTAACCCTATTACCATTAATGAGCTCAAGTATATCCATAACCTTTTCCCTGACAGCCCATACATAGTGGAGTAATGAATCAAAACCCAGTTCATGAGCGGCGACGCCTGCCCAGAGCAGGTGGCTGTGTATCCTCTCAAGCTCGCTCTGTATAACCCTAATATATTCCGCCCTCTCTGGCACCTCTATGCCCGCTATCTCCTCAACAGCCATAACCAAGCAGGCAGGGTGACAGAAGTTGCAGATTCCGCAAATTCTCTCAGCCAAATAAATGCTTTGCACAGGGTTATTCCTGTTCATGCCTATCCATTCCACGCCCCTATGATTCTGGCTCGCTATTACATCCACATCCACAATGCGCTCTCCTTCAATTGTGCATTTTATCATTATCGGCTCTTTCAGTGCAGGATGTATGGGGCCAACAGGAATTTCATATTTCATTTTCCTCCCTCCGTCCAGGTTTCATACAATTTATTTGTTTCCTTAGGTGCCGTTTCATCTCTCCTCCATGGATAAACACCATCTGGAAAATCCTTTGTCAGGAACATGTGTCTTTTATCTGGCAACTCATCTATTTCGACGCCCATCATTTCCCTTATTTCCCTCTCCGAATATATTGCAGCTGGCACAAGAGGTGTTATTGATTTTATCACCAAATCGCTTTTGGGTATGGAAACTTTAAAGGTTACAGCAAATTCCTCAAGCTGTTTTCCATAACCAAGGGCAAAATGATAATTGAGTTCGACATTCTCGCCTTCATCGCTGGCAGATATTATGCTGAAATGAGGATATTCTTCCGACCATTCCATCAAACTCTCCACTGCTTCCCTTATCTTTTCTTTATCCACCTTAATCCACAGGCTCTTTTTCTTTACCTTTTTCCTCACTCCCGCCTCCCTCTCCTGGAGCCATGCCTCGTAGCCAGCTTCCTGAAACTTTTGCATCATCTCTTCAGCATTCATTTTTTCTCCACCCCCTCAAGGAATTCCCATGCCTTAACGACACCATGTATTATTGCCTCTGGTCTTGGCGGGCATCCGGGCACATAAATACATTTTGCATCTGGAATTATTCTTTCTATCGGCCCCTCAAGATGATATGATTCGTGGAAAACGCCACCACTTATACCGCATGAACCAACAACCAGAATAACTTTTGGATCAGGTGTCTGCTCATAAATTCTCTTAACCTTATCTGCCATATCTGATGTAACAGGGCCGGTAAAAGCAATTACATCTGCATGTCGTGGAGAGCCAACAAGTTTTATTCCAAATCTTTCTGCATCATATCTTGGCGTGAGAGCGGCTATTATTTCAATATCACAACCATTGCAGGAGCCACTATTCACATGAAATACCCATAATGCTCTTTTGAAGGCTTTAGATATCATCATATCACCTCCACAAGGAATACAGCAATGAAAAGAAGTGCAGATATTCCAACAAACCATGCAACATAATCATTTATTATGCCTGTGTGTATCTTCATCATTGCATCATAATATCCCTTCAATGCCTCCATAAAGCCCCAGTATATGTTTCCAGCCCTGACATGAACTTCTTCCTTGCCCGGCTCCTCCACGCCAGACAAATATGGCTTGAGCTGCTCCCCTCCTTTGTAATCCTTTCTCCCGAGTCCCCTGATTATGTAAGCAACGATCGCTATAACTATGAAACCTATAATCCAGAGCACCGGATCCCAATATCCTCCTGTTGTTCGCAACATTTTAACCACCTAATACCGCCTGAATATAAGCCGCCTGATCCGCCAGCGCCTGAGCGGCGGGATGAACTATATTGCTCACCACCCAGCCCGGGAAGAGGCCGAAGAGGATTATGACGAATGTAAGCACAGCCATGCCAGCAAGCATGCTTTTAGGCACTTCCTCAACATCGTGTATTTTTGGCCCCATGAATGCTGAATGGAATACTTTAACGAAAGATGCAAGTGTAAGAATGGAGACAAGCATTGCTATTATGGAAAGAATCGGACTCACCTTGTATGCTGCCTCATATATGAGCAGTTTGGATGCAAAACCATTGAAAGGAGGTATGCCAGCTATGGCGAGAGCACCTATTATGAAGAATATGGACGTATATTTCATTGAATGTCCCAATCCACCCATTTCATTCAAGTTCCTTGTTTTCAGGCGGTAATATATTGCTCCTGCAGTGAGGAAAAGCAGTCCTTTATACATTGCATGATTTATTATGTGGAATATTCCTCCTTCCATTGCCTTTATACCATAACTGCTGAACTCCGGTTTTGTTAGGAGATACAAGCCTACGCCTACGCCAAGCAGCATATATCCTGTTTGACTTATTGCATGATATGCCATCAGCCTTTTTATGTCCTTTTGAGGAATTGCCATTGTAACTCCAACAAACATTGAGAGCAATCCAAATATTATTATGACTGCCCCAATCGTCGCCAGATTCAAAGTTACTCCATACAAAGTGAAACACACTCTAAATAATGCGTACAAACTCGCTTGGCTTGCGGCAACGAGCATCGCCGTTATAGATGACGGAGCGACGCTGTAGGCATCGGGAGTCCAGAAATGCATTGGAACTGCCCCACATTTCATTGCAAAAGCAGCAATTAACAGTACGAGAGCAATTTTATCCAGATGGGTATAAGTTATTGCACTTGCCAGAGCGGCAATGTTAAGCAAATCATATTGTGCATATAACAGGGCGATGGAAAAAAGAACGAATAAGGCAGCAATGCTTGATATAATCAAAAATTTGAAAGCGCCTTCGACAGAATCACCAAAATGGCTGCGATATGCTATCAGGGCGGCGCATGCAATTGAAAGCACTTCTAGAAAAACAAACATATTGAACATATCGCCTGTGAGTTCCATGCCAAGCATTCCTACAAGCACCAGAAGAAGCAAAGTATAGAATTTCCCTTTACCCTTTTCCTCCTCAATGTATGCCAATGAATATATTGCTGCCGCCAAGCTAACTGTTGCACTTATCAAAGCCATAAATATGCTCATTCCATCCACTTCGAGAACAATGCGAATGGGCACGGCTGCTTGCGCTGGAACCGTTTCTGTTGGATTGGCTGCACCCATTGTATAGATATGTATGCCATTGGTAAAAACATCATGCGCAAGGAAAATCACGAGAATTTCCTCTATTATGAGAATTGCTATGACAAATACATTTCTTGCTTTTTTGCTGAATCTGTCTATAATTGGTGTAAGGAAGGCGGCAAGTAATGGCAGAACAATTATCAATGCGGGCGAGTGCTCAAGCAACCAATCCACATTCATTCTTTCAACCTCCTTACTTTCCTGCTATCAAGTGTGCCGTAATGGCGATATATCATCATTATGATGGATAAAACTAAAGCCAGGACTGCCACCCCTATAACAATACTTGTAAGGGTTAAAGCCTGAGGAACAGGAAGCACCATTTTATCTGGTATATCTATGCCAGATGGAAGATTTGTATAGATGGGAGGCACTCCTTCCTTTCTATAACCAAGAGTTATTAGAAATAGATTTACTCCACTTTCAAGAATTGTGAGGCCAATGGCAATCTTTATCAAATTTCTCTTGAAAAGCATTGCATACAAGCCAATGAGCACTAAAGCGACGACGGTATAAAAAGGAATATTGTAAATCATTTCTTTTCACCTCCTGCAAGAGCCATGATTAAAACAACAGATGCAAGTCCGCCAATAACTTTCATCCCGACAGCTATGTTTAGCAGTGGTAAAATACCTCCACTATTAAGCTCTCCTGGATTGCTTCCAAATGGCGGAATGTTGCCGAAAATTGGTTCGCCAACGAGAAAATTGGAAAGAAATGAAGCAGTGAGGATAAAGCCCAATATGCCTACGAGCACAAAAAGCAAGCCGCCAATGCTTTCAAATAGGGAAAGTTTTTCATCGCTCGCCTTCTTATACACTTCTCTCGCCCCATAAGCAACGATAAGCATGACTATGGCTGATGCCCCTATCGCACCTCCTTGAAACCCGCCGCCTGGCGTTAAATGCCCGTGCATTATAACGTAGAAAGAGTAGATGAAAATAAATGGGAATAAAAGGTTGGCGATGGTTGTCACAATCACACTCATTCTTTCCTCACTCATTTTTCACCCTCCTTAAAACGACGAGTGCTCCAGCTATGGCTGTGAAAAGCACTGTAGCCTCGCCAAGAGTATCATAGCCCCTGTAATCAAAGACAACACTCGTTACAACATTATTTGCAGCCGTCTCATTCTGTGCATTCTCAATTATGTAATCATCCATTCTTGAATCATCAAGCTCTCCAAAAGGATGAATTTCATATGCGGCAAAGAATAAAAATGCAGCAAATACAACAAATATTATGGCTTTCTTCATTCTTCCTCACCCCCTTCCTCCTCCATGCGTTCCGTATTTTTTATAGTGATAACAAGCAAGGCGGTTGTTATACACGCGCCCACACCAGCCTCAGCTATGGCTACATCTGGAGCATGGAGCATGTAAAAATATAGAGATAGCAACAGGCTCATGGCAGCAAGAGAAATGGTGGATGCGAGCAAATCCTTAAACCATACTGCAATAATGGCTGTAGCAACCATGAAAATGGATAGCAGTATAAGACCTATCTCAAACATGCTCACTTCAATCATTTTCTCCCTCCTTTGCCTCCAAATCATCAACAACGGCTCTCGCCGGCTTCACGCCGCTTCGATGAGCAGCTCTTGCTATTGCATGTGCCCCTGTTGGATTTGTAAGGAGAATGGCTATCATGGCGAAGAAGGTATGGATGGCTAAGGATATCATTTCCTTTTCTCCATCATACCATCTCCAAAGTCCGTAGGCAATGATGGCAAAACATATGAAAATGCTGCCAAAAGTTGTGCATTTGGTGCCAGCGTGAAGGCGAGTATAAACATCGGGAAATCTTATCAAGCCGAGAGAGCCAAGCATATTGAAGGCAACTCCTATGCCAAGGAATATATAAATTATTTCCCACATCATAGCTTTCCCCCCTGCAGATATTTGGCAATATAAAGTGTGGTTATATAGGAAAGCAGAGCATATACTATGGCAACATCTACGTAGATTATTTCCTTATAGGCGGCGCCAAATAGAAGCATTCCAGCTATCACCAAAGTATTTATTGTATCCAGTCCAACAACTCTATCTGGAACTGTTGGTCCCAGAAGCACTCTTATTATTGCTATCGCAACAGATACAAGCACCAACACCAGAGCTATCATAAACGGGTTCATTCTCCTATCCTCCTTGCCCACTCAGGGAAAGTGGAACATATTGGCTTATAATCACGGGGCATTTTTTCAAGCACCTCATCTTTAACATTTATCCAATGAACGTACAGATTCTTCTCCTCATCAACATCAACACTTAGAGTGCCAGGAGTAAGCGTGATAGAATTGGCAAGAGTTGTTATTGCCAGATCGCTTTTAAGATCAGGGGCTATTTTCACTATGCCAGGTTTTATTCTGCCTGTGAGTACGCGATAAGCTACATCAAAATTTGCCTTTGCCATCTCATAGAAGAAGCGGGGGAGATAAGCGAGTATCATAAGCCATCTCTTAGGGTTGGCAAGTTTGAAATCTTTTATGAAAATTTTTCTTGAGATGTATCCAGCGATGCATGCCATTACTATGCCAGCAACAATTTCATCAGTGCCCCACATTCTTCCATTAAATGTGAGTAGGAGCCATATAACAAAACAAAATACTGCTGACGCTATGAAGGCTAACATCAGGAGGATATAGAATATTAGTATATAAAAATTTACATTTTTATGCTTTTTTTCAAAATTTCGGCAAAACGATTGTGCAAATGGAATGCATAAACGAAATTTTATGCCATTTTTATTAAATGGCTTCCATCGCAGCTTTTTGCTTTAAATTTATATCCTTCCCTGCATGCTGCAAAACTCAGCCCATATTCCATACATGCCTCCTCCGCCCTCCGCAACAATTCAAATCTTTGCCTTTCTGGAAGATAGAAGGTGTTGCCCATTCGATGCCATTCATATTTGCCCACATCTATAACTCCTGCCAATCTTTTCATTGAATCACTTCGTGGTTTAATTGTGGAGGAAACAATATGCCCCACATATGGTGCAACTTCCTTCACTATTTCCTCTATTTCCTCCTCATTGAAGTCCGGTATGATGGGGTCGAGCCTAACAGAGCATGGCACACCTTCCTTGCTGAGTTTTTTCAATGCTTCAATTCTTTTCTGAGGAGAAGGAGCATGAGGCTCAATGATTGCCGCCTTTCGTGGGCTGAGTGTTGTTATCGTTATGCTCACACTCGCCTTCATATTCGAAAGTAAATCCACGTCTCTTGCCACAATATCAGATTTTGTTATCACAAGGAGAGGAATATTATGCTCTTTGATTATTCTTAAACATTTTCTCGTTGCCTTCAGCTTATTTTCCTCAGGTGTATAGGGATCGCTGCTATTTGACATGCTTATGTATGTATCCACCTTATGCAACTCTTTCTTAAGGCGACGAAATAAATCTTTTTTAAGGCGTGCTTTAAAGGCATTTGGGATGTAAGATGAAATGTAACAATAAATACAGGCATGTGAGCATCCGGTATACGGGCTGAATGAGTATTTTTTGGGACATGTGCAGAGTTTGCTTTTCCATGGATCGAAAGGAGTTATGAGCACATGAATAAAAGAGGAGGAAAATAAAATGTTTGCATCGAAACATACAAATTCCGTACCCGTTTTACTTTCAATGAATAAAAAAGAGCTATTCAAAAATTTACTCGAGAAAATAAAAAGCATTGTTGAAGGAAAAGGAGGAAAGGAGGAAAAGCTGCGGAGAATTTGCCAAATCCTCAAAGAAGAAGTGCTGCACTATGACTGGGTTGGAATATATTTTGCAAATGGTGAAAGAAAAGAACTTTTACTGGGCCCCTTTGCAGGAGAGGAAACCGAGCATGTGAGAATAAAATTCGGGCAGGGAATATGCGGGCAGACGGCGGAAAAATTGCATACATTTATTGTCCAGGATGTTTCAAAAGAGAGAAACTATCTTGCATGCAGCCCTTTCGTTAAATCGGAAATAGTTGTCCCCATTTTTAAAGACGGGAATTTTGTGGCAGAACTTGATATCGATTCTCATAAGCTTTCTCCATTTAGTGAGGAAGATAAAGATTTTCTTGAAAAAGTGTGTGAAATAATTTCAGAAATCATTTGAAAAGTTTTTTCCCCTCTTTACCCTCCTTCTTAAATTTTTCAGGAAAGTTGGCATACTCTCTATATCCTTAACCATGGAATTCTTTGCAAATATAAGACGATATTCTGTGATGCATTTTGTTCTTCCTTTTAAATTCCTCTCTATTTTTCTACACAGTTGCCATCCTTTCCTGTCCCAATCAGTGAGGATAATCACTTCCTTATAATTTGCCGCAATATAATCACATAAATTTGCTATTTCCATCCCTCTATGCACCGTTATTATCACACCTTTTATGTCCATACTATGGAGTGCCTTTACATCCTTTTCTCCTTCCACTATTATGGGCGTCTCTTTGTTTTTTTCACGAATCTCCTCTATTGCCCTTTCAATTTCCTCAAGCGCTGCTTTGTAATCCATTTTCGAGCATCCTCAAAATTTCATTCTTTTCTTTCCTTATAAATATTCCTTTTTCTCTCGATGTTTCTCCATAGGCAATGGAAAGAGATGAAGATGGAAGAGAAAAGAAAGAGGCTATTGTTTTTATTATCTGTTGATTGGCTTTGCCTTTTTCTGGCTTTTCGCTCACTTCTATCTCTATTCTTTTCCTCCATGCATCATAGCCAGCAGGGAAGCAACATTTATTTCCTATCCTCACCTTAATATGCACGATGCATCCGTCTCTCTTTTCCTCTATCGCCTCCTTCATGGCGTTTTTATATATCCTGCTTTCATCAATGCCTGTGTTGCTTCTCTTGCATGTTTTATTGTTTCCATTGCCATTTCATATATTTCCTGCCTGCTCAGCTTTCTTCTTGCAATTCCCTGCTCTATTGCTTTCATTGCAACAGCCGTCGCCTCATGAGGAAATACCTCCCAGTCATCCATCGTTGGCACAATATAATCTTCCCTTAGTCCTTTCTTCTCCGCCACCTCCGCTATGGCGTATGCAGCTGCAATATGCATTTCATCTGTTATTGTCTTCGCCCTCACATCTAAGGTTCCGCGGAATATGCCGGGAAAGCCCAGGCTATTATTAACTTGATTTGGAAAATCACTTCTTCCTGTTCCAAATATTCTCACTCCCGCTTCCTTAGCTTCCCATGGCCATATCTCCGGAATAGGATTTGCCTCTGCAAACATTATGGCATCATCGTTCATTTCCGCTACCCATTCCTTTTTAATTGTTCCCGGGCCAGGTTTGGAGGCGGCTATGCATACATCCGTGCCTTTTATTGCCTCAGGTATTCCTCCTTCTCTGCCCTCGCCGTTTGTTGTCATGGCAATCTCATACTTGTATGGGTTCTTTTCCTTGATTTCTTCAATATCTTCTCTGTTAGGATGGAGGATTCCCTTTGAATCCACCGCTATAATATTTTTGGGTGGCACACCTGCTTTTATGAGGGTTCTTATCAAACATGTATTTGCTGCTCCAGTTCCTATGATTGAGAAAAGCACTTCATTCAGCTTTTTGCCAACTATCTTAAGCCCATTGATTATGCCAGCGAGAGTAATGGCTGCTGTTCCCTGCTGGTCATCATGCCATACAGGAATGTCAAGCTCTTCCCTGAGGCGATCTAATATGTAGAAACATTTTGGAGATGCTATGTCCTCAAGATTTATCCCTCCAAATGTTGGTGCAACCCATTTCACAGCCTGTATGAATTCATCCGGATCTTTTGTATCAATCATTACTGGAAAAGCATCTACACCTCCAAGATATTTAAAAAGTAAAGCCTTTCCTTCCATCACTGGTAGCCCCGCTAATGGGCCAATATCTCCCAAGCCCAATACACGGGTGCCATCACTTATCACTGCAACAAAATTACCCTTATTTGTGTGTTCAAAAACTTTCTCTGGATTTTTGGCAATATCTTTACAGGGGGCAGCCACGCCCGGCGTATACCATATGCCAAAATCATCATAACTTCTTATTGCACATTTTGCCATCACCTGCACTTTTCCCTTATAAAAAGGATGCAGCTTCATTGCTTCCTGAGCGGGCTTTTTAGCTTTTTCCAATAACTCCTCTACCGTTACTTTCTTCTCCATCAAATCACCAGTTGGTGTAATATAACAGATAACTTAAATCTTTTTGCCAACATAAAAAATACAACTCAAAAATATAAAAAGGAGGGGGCTAACTCACGCCCAGCACAAGCGGGCCAAGCACGAAGCCCTTCGCTGTTATTGTTGTGCCTCCAACATTTATTGTTATTGTTATTGGACCAAAGCCAAATACTAGATGTCCTAAAGTTATGCAGTCTCCTGGATTGAGTAGATCAATTGCGGCTTCTGCATGCTTGCCTAAGAGCACCAAGCCAGTTAAATCAATGCTCAATGAGACATTCCGTGCTGCCTCTGTTCCTTCATTGCATACAGTTATTTTTATTCCAAATCCTGCTTGAATTTCTATGGTAATTAATGGAGATGGTAATGGAGCATAGTATACGTCCTGGTTACCGTTTCTTGTATCAACCCATACGATGCCTGCTGGACTAATATCAATGGCTCCAGGCTCATCAACAACAGTTCCATCCACATCATTTACTTTGGTTGGCTCTTCCCACGTCGCTCCATAATCATCGGATTTAGTGAAGTAAAGATTTCCATTTCTCACAAATGCACACAACACTGTTGAACCACTCATATATACTTCTGGATTAGTTTCATCTACATTGCTTTCAGATGGTAAACTGCTATGATGCCATGTTTCTCCTTCATCTGTGGAATACATACATTTTAAGTCAAAATCACCAAATACGTTGTCGTTTGACATATACACTATGCATATTGCTTCTCCACTTGCTCCAACAGCTGGGTCTTTATAATCTACATTTGGATTGCCAATTTCTTTGTCTGGCCATAAATGGCAATCAGATTCTTCTATTGGATCCCCCCATTTTATTAGCAAAGTTTCTTTGCCAGTAGTTGCATTTGGGAAATCCCAAACAAGCCAGAATAAATTTGCAGTCACAGCAACTTCATTATTATAGCCTACTGGATAATCTTCATCTCCTGTAATTCCGGATTGCCCAGCAATTCCACCAACAAACCAAGTTATCTGGCAGGAGCTTGGCAAATCATAGCCAGCATATATGATGTGTCCAACATGTCCAACTGCGAATCTGCTTGAATCATAGGCGGCAATATCAAAAGTATGCCTCTCGTAATCCCAATCTGTTGCATCATAAGCATATATTTCTTCATAGCCAGAAGGATCTGCTGGATTCGTTATATTGATATAAAAAATGCTGCAGAGCACTTCATCATTCCATGAGCCATATATTGAAGTTCCTCCAGGAGGTGTGAATATAACTGGCCATTCTTGCAATCCATTCTCCATATCTCCAGTTGATATATCTGTATTCCATACTTCCACCCAGCTATTTCTATCTGTTGAATGCATGAAATGAACATGGCCTTCTAGTGCCCCTTCCTTTCTATCAAAAGCAACAAGTATGCTTCCATCCGGAGCTAATGTTATTGATGGATGCTTTTCATCAGCTGGGTCTGTAGAAACTGGTACATTTCCTTGATATGTCATTATTGCTAGTTTTTCCAAGCTTTTGTTTGGATTGAAAGCGCTTGCTGTAGAAATAACTAACACACAAACCAACAATATGCTAATTTTCCTCCTCATTTTTCGCCTCCAGAATTATAATATAAAAAGGGTTTAAATATTTAATTGAAATCCACCAAATTTACAACTGTTAAGCGAGAATGTTTGTTTTCATGCTATGCATGAAAGAATATTCGTAGGCAAGCAGGTAAAACATTTTTATATGAAAAATATATTTCATGCAAGGTGATTCCTTGGGAAACGTGAAACCAGCATTTGTCAAAAGAATAGCACTGGAACTGCTACAAAAGTTTCCAGAAGAATTTACAGACGATTTTGAAAAAAATAAAGCGCTGGTGGAAAAATTAACAACAATATCAACAAAAAACGTTCGCAATAGAGTGGCTGGATATATAACAAGGCTTATGGAAGATAGGAAAAAAATAGAAAATGAACCGGCAAGTTGAAAAGGCATTGGAAGAATTGCGGAAGGGTAATTTTGTCCTTGTTTATGATGCAGATGGAAGGGAGGAGGAAACAGATTTTTTTATCGCCGCCGAACATGTTACGCCTGATGCCATATACAGGATGCGAAAGGATGGTGGGGGTCTCATATTTATAATGCTTAAGTATGAGGCTGCTGAAAAGCTCGGCTTACCTTACATGGCAGACATAATTTACAAATGCGGCAATAGATGGCCTGTGTTTAAAGAACTCATACCTAACGATATACCATATGATACAAAATCCTCTTTTTCTTTAACAATAAATCACAGAAAAACATTCACTGGTATAAGAGATGTTGATAGAGCCCTCACCATATCAGAGTTCGCAAAACTTGTTGAAGAAATGGAGGAGTGGGAAAGCGATAAGGCGCAGCGCATATTTGGGCAACGTTTCCGCAGCCCCGGGCATGTGCCTATATGTATAGCAGCAAAGGGTTTGTTAAATGAAAGAAATGGGCATACAGAGCTAGGGATAGCACTTGCTGAGATGGCTGGGATAACTCCTGTTATGGCGGGTTGCGAAATGCTTGATAAAGGGGAAAGTTTAAAAAAGGAGGAGGCAATGAAATATGCAGAAAGACACGACTATATATTTCTTGAAGGGTGGCAGATAATAGAGGCGTGGAGAGAATGGCGAGAGTGATGGCATCTGGCGTATTTGATTTATTGCACATAGGACATCTTCATTATCTTGAAGAGGCAAAAAAATATGGTGAAGAGTTAATTGTTGTTGTTGCATGTGATGAAACGGTAAGGCGGAGGAAGCACGAGCCAATAATGCCAGCTGAGGAAAGGCGCCGCCTTGTTGAGGCTCTGAAGCCCGTGGATAAGGCAGTCATAGGATATGAGGATGATTTTTTGAGGATAGTTGAGGAGATAAAGCCAGATGTGATAGCTCTCGGATATGACCAGCATTTTGAGGGGCTTGAAGAAATGCTTAAGGAGAGAGGTATAGAGGCGAAGATAGTGAGATGTGGAAAATATGATGGGGATTTAAATAAAACGAGGAAAATTATAGAAAAAATAAGGAAAATGAGGGAGCTGTATAAAAATGAAGAAAATAGGCATAGCTGATACAACCTTTGCAAGATATGATATGGCAAAGGCAGCCATAGATGAAATTCGCAAAAATACCACAAATATAAAAATTGAAAGATATACGGTACCCGGCATAAAAGATTTGCCCGTGGCAGCAAAAAAATTGATAGAGGAAAAAGGTTGCGACATAGTAATGGCATTTGGAATGCCGGGAAAGGAGGATATAGATAAACAATGCGCCCATGAAGCATCGCTCGGCTTAATAGCTGTGCAGCTTCTCACAAACACCCACATAATTGAGGTTTTTGTTCATGAGGATGAAGCAAAGGATGAAAAGGAGTTGAAATGGCTTGCAGATAGAAGAGCGAGAGAGCATGCTTTAAATGCAATAGCCCTGCTTTTCCATCCAGAGGAACTTACAAAAAAGGCTGGCACCGGGCAGAGGCAGGGTTTTGAGGATGCTGGCCCATTACTTTAACTAAAATTGAGGCAGAACTTGAGATAGGAACATTATAACAGCTATACCTATAATATGCAATGTAACACCCACTTTTATCATATCCTCCATTTTTACATAGCCAGATGAATAAACTATGGCATTTGGAGGCGTGGATATTGGAAACATGAAGGCGAGGGAGCAGGCAAGAGTTGCGGGGATCATCAAAGCATATGCCTCCATGCCGGTTTTGCTGGCTATTGCAACGAGTATCGGCATCATCATGTTTGCAACGGCTGTATTCGATGCAACTTCAGTAAGGAAGGAGGTGATTGTGATAATAAAGAGGAGAAGGATGAGCGGTTGCGATATTTCCACTCTCCCTGCAATAAATTCTGCTGCTCCAGATTCAAACAACGCCTTGCCAACTGCCAGCCCGCCGCCAAATAGAATGAGTATGTCGAATGGAATTTCTTTTATATCCCTCCACTCAAGTAAGGGCTTCCATTTTTTAATGCTCGATGGAATTGTAAAGAGAAGGATTGCTCCAAATATGGCTATTAAAGCATCGTCCATTTTTTGCTGCATTGTTCTCGCAAAATCAAGCGGTATATAGTCCCATAAGGGGCGGGATATCCATAAAAAAGCAACCAGGAGAAAAACAGATATAACTATCTTTTCCTCTCTCCCCATTCTGCCAAGTTTTTCCCTTTCCTTCTCAATGAAATTTTTATCCACATTCACATTATGGAGATGATATTTTTTGATCAGAAAGAGCCATGCTGTTGGCAACATTATTGCTGCAAATGGCACACCTATTGTGAGCCATGACGAAAAGGTTATTTTTTTGTTAAGGAGAGTTTCAGAAAATCCGGCAAAAATGGCATTTGGAGGAGTGCCGACAAGCGTAGCCACGCCCCCGATGGTAGCAGCATAAGCTATTGAAAGCATCAAAACCTTGCCGTAATTCTGTTTTTCTTTCATCTCCACATGCAGCATCACAGCCATACCTATTGGAAGCATCATGGCAGTCGTTGCTGTATTTGAAATAAAAGCGGAAAGAACAGCAGTTACAATCATAAAATATAATATGAGTATACTCGACTTACTGCTGCCCTTCGATAATATGGCGATGGCGATTCTTCTATCAAGTCCCCACTTTATCATCGCCCTTGCTATCACAAAACCGCCAAAAAACAAAAAAATGATGCGATGAGCATACTGCGAGAAGGTTTCCTGCAGAGAAAGCACACCCAACAATGGAAGAATAACGGCAGGCAGCAGGGCGGTGGCGGCGAGCGGTATGGCTTCGGTTGCCCACCATGTGGCGCATAGCAGTAATGTGGCCATAGCTGCCCTCGCCTGCCAGTTCATGACTGGAAGGAAAAGAAAAATGATGAAAAGGAGTATGCCAGCTGAAAAGCCGACTTTCTTTTTTATGATATCATTAGCAGGCATTGGGAGGTGAAAAGGGTTACAAATATAAATTTATCTGTAGAAAAATTGAGGGGAGAGTCGAGTGAGGCTTAACTTCCAAAACCAAATCCTT
>CAZTDS010000019.1:8527-17439 GCA_964612535.1 uncultured Thermoplasmatales archaeon | reverse complement strand
AGGTACATTATTGACCAGCTGCAAAAAGATATAAAAATAGAGGATACTGTCAAAAAAGTTAGAAAGTTAAGGAAGGCATCATATATCCTCTTCTTTAACAGGTTTTGCTCTGCTTTTGTAATATTCAAATAACTCTCTACCCCAATTTATCGCCTCCTCATCATAACTTATCAAATCCTGTGCATTATCGAATGTTCCATCTGCAAAATATAAAGCGAAAGAAAGCACGAAATCCGTTACCGTAAAAGCAAGTTTTATCTCTCTTTCAGAAAGATAAAGTGAGAAGTTATCTCTCGCCACGAGCTTTTTAAGCCTCTCTTTATATTTTGCCTGTGTAAGTGTGGAAAAAACATTTGGAGTTACAACAAATTCCATCTCCACTCCTCTATCAGCAAGCTTTTCTATAATATCTGGAAAGCGGGGATGGAAAATCGATGATATTCCTCTCATCTCCTTTGCTTTTCTTATTAGTTTGAAATAGAGGCTCAGTCCTCTCATTAGATTCGTTGGCGTATCCTTTATAATTTTTGCATCTGATAGAGCCCCTATTCTGAGGAGAAATTCCGAAGGAATATCGCTTATGTCGTGAGTTTTCCAGAATTCTCTTTCATTTGCTACAGTTTTAAGAGTTGTGATAACATCTATAATTTTGAGGGCCATTATTTTGCCAGCTCCTGTAAGATGATATCCATCTGTTTTTTCTATGAGCAAACCATCTTGCTCAAGATCGCGGGCAGCATGTATGACGGTAGAAGCTCCTACTTCCATTTCATCCTTGAGTTGCGTGGATGTTTTTGGTTTTTCGAGCAAGCTTACAAGCATTTTTATTCTCACCCCAGATGTAGTAAGAAATTTTAATTCCTCATCAACCTCTTCATAAATTTTGTATAGATTATTCATGAAGCAATATTGTTTTACCGTATTTATATATGTTGTCCCACTATATATTGTAACCTGTCAACAATTTTGTTCTTGCAGAACAATGCTCTTAAGATAGAGCCATAAAATTTTGTTAAATTTATACATGCTTTATACATCATTTATGGTAAGAAATGCCCTTTATTATTGTAAAAGCTCTATATATTTGCTCGAGCAATATTATTCTGCAGAGCTGATAGGGAAAAGTCATCTTCGAAAGAGATAAAATATAATCTGCCTTTTCCTTTTCCTCCTCATTTATACCCTTCCATCCGCCGATGAAAAAACATATGGTTTTATGCTGAAGTAACAAATCATCCATAAATTTGGCAAATTTCATCGAGTCCATTTCTTCACCCTTTTCATCGAGATATATTTTACAATCACATTTTTCCTCGCCAAAAAATTCTTTTTCCTCCACCTCTATTCTGATGAATTTGCCTATCCTCTTCAGGTATTCTTTTTCCGCCTCCCTGTAAAATTTTTCCTTGAGTTTCCCTATGCAGACTATCTTTATCATGATTTGGAATCTTGCAAGATTAATTATTGTTACCATTCAGAGCGAGATATTTTTATACCTTTCCTCATACAATTTTATGAAAGGAAAAATCGCAATATTGATGGCTTTTCTGTTGTTAATTCCAATTGCAAGTAATGTTGCAGTTAATTATGAAGAGAGGGGTGTTATTATCGATACGCATCATGAGGAAATTTCACCAACATCCCAAGACTATTCCCATACTGTGCTTGTTGAACTTGGTTCAACAACTTATTGCCCTTACTGCCCTGCTGCATCAGAAATAATGCATACATTATTTGCATCTCAGCCATCGCCTTTTTTTTATTATATGACACTGGTATATGATAAAAGTGATGCAGCGATGAAGAGAGGGAGAGAACTCAATGATTTTTATATTCCAATGCTCTATGTTGATGGCGGATACAAGGTTGTTGATGACAGAAGCGAACTCGCCTATAGCAATGCCATTGAAGAGGCATCAAATAGAGAAGTTCATGATATAGCGATGGAAATAAATGCAGAATGGAATGGAAACAATATTGCCATATCCCTGTCCATAACAAATGAGGGCAGCAGTTCATATCTTGGGCATCTTCGCATATGCATTGTTGAAATAAATTCGAGATGGGTTGATAACAGTGGAAAACACTATAACTATACACTGATGGATTATGCATTGAATAAATATGTATGGCTTAAGGGTGGAGAAACGAAAAATATAGAAGTTGAGTGGAGCAATAACTATGAAATGCAACAGGGAAATACAATGGTTCTCGCCTACATTGCTCACTGGTTGCCAAAAATACAGAAGAATCCCTGGGATGATCCAAAACCAACCCGCTTTCTTGCACAGTTTGTGGACGAAACGTGTGCCATTGAAATTTAAATTGAAAGCAGCACGCCTGCCAAAATGGCAAGCAATATGCCTATAATATTGGCAGGAGAAAGTTTCTCCTTGAGGATTAAAACACTGAGTAAAACGGTTACGATGGGATAGAGGGCTGTGAAAGGCGTTATTATACTCGCCTTATATTTCTGGAGGGCAAAATACCATATTATAGTTCCTGCAAAACCAACAAGTGTGGCAAACACTATAGCCATTACTCCCTTTCCCATTTCCCATTTTCCCGGATATGAATATATTACGATTGCAGCACTTATCATCATTCCCGTAAGATAGGCATAAAACAATGCTTTTCTTACTCCAATCTCATCTGCACCTATTTTAAATAAAAACGCCCATACCCCCCAAAGCAAAATAACCGCTATGCAAAGCACAGCCACGCTATTCATTTTCCCATCGTTTCCTTTTCCATTAACTTTTTCCTCTCCTTCGCAGTTCTTCCTGTTGCTTCAAAAAGAAAGTCATTCCATTTTTTCAGCACTGCATAATCGCCAGTTACTTTTTCCGGCGGGATTATATCAACCAGAATAGCATTTCCCTCCTTTTTCATATAAACCTTTCCTATTCCTTCTGCCTCAAACTCCACGCCTTCTTCAACGTTCCCCTCGACACCAAAATATTTTTTGATGAGAGCATTCAAATCTGGCTTATACCCTCTCTTTATTGAATACTTGCGCATAAAACTGGATACAGAAAATGTTTATAAAATCTTTTTAATACAAAACGATGAAAATAGTCATTTCTCTTGGTGGCTCTTTAATCTCGCTAAATAACCTTGATTATATCAGGGATGTAGCCACTCTCATAAGAAAAGCATCGAAGAATTTCGATATATATGTGGTAGTGGGCGGCGGGAGGTTGGCGAGAGAATATATTGGGGCGGCTCGCCGCTTCTGCGATGATGAAAGATATCTGGATAAGCTCGGTATCCTGGCAACTCGCCTGAATGCAATGCTTCTCGCATCAATATTTAAAAAAGATATCCCCAAGACAATAGAGGAGGCAGCAAAAGCGGCGTTGCCTGTAATTATGGGTGGAACAACACCCGGCCATTCCACAGATGCTGTGGCAGCGATGCTTGCAAGGCATGTGGGGGCATCTCGCCTTATAATTGCGACGGATGTGGATGGAATTTATGATAAGGATCCGAAAAAGTATGGGGATGCAAAAAAATTTGATGAGATAGGAATTGAGGAGCTTAGAAAAATGGCGGGAGGGGGATGGAAGAAAGCTGGGGAGAGTGCTGTCATAGATGCTGTTGCATGTAAAATAATAGAGGATGCAAAAATAGAAACGATGGTTGTCAATGGAAAAAATCTGGAACAATTGGAAAATGCTATATATGGAAGACCGTTTAATGGAACTGTAGTGGTAGTAAAATGATACCGCAACACGGCCATTGTCAGATATGTGGAAAGGCAATAAAGTATGGAGAAGTGGTATGTAGCGAGAAATGCAGAAAGGAGTATGAGCAGTTTATAAAGAAGCGCAAGATGTATATTTATATAATGTATGCTGCCCTTCTCTTTTTAATAATAATGGTTGTTATGAGTATTATATAGTTCGCCATACAATTCCTCTTTTCCTCGCCTCCTCCATAAATTTTTCTCCATCCACAGCCAGCTCCGGAGGATATGCTCCCGCCTGTGTTTCTCCATCTGCAACCATCTTCGCAATTATTGCTGTTGAAAAGCCAGTGGTGCGCTGCATTGCCGAAAAGATGCCATCATGATAATCAATGAGCTCGAATGCTGCATCTTCTCCATAAATTCTTGCAAGGACAACATCTTTTTCATCTTTTGGTAAAGCCTTTTCAAGTATTTTCTCTGTGAATTCTCTCGCTTCTTCATCAAAAAAGCCGAGTTGTTTGAGAAGCATGATTTTTTCAGCATGCCCTTTGTAGCGTATTGTTTTGTAATCCAGCTCCTTCATTCCTCCCAAGGTTTTTGGAAGGGTTGAAGTTCCGCCATGCGTATAAAATGCCTCCAGCGGAGGAAAATTTTCGAATTTTATTTCTTCAATACCAGTAAGAGAAGCAACCTTGCACACCTTTCCATTCCTTACGATTATTGCATCCTCCAGATATTCATTTATCAATCCATGAATGGAAAAGAAGAGGGCATAGAAAAGCGGGCCGCGAGGATGCTGCGGCAAGCCTCCCACTCTAATATGAATATTTCTTTCGCCCTCGCCCCACAAATGATATGCCACAATATTTGTCATTCCCGGCGCAAGCCCGCAATCTGGAATTATTGTTATGCCTTCCTTCCTTGCTTCCTCATGCAATTGAAGCTCTTTTTCAACAATATAACTGTTGCCCCCCAAATCGATGAAATTTGTCTTTGCCTTTACAGCGAGTTTTGCAAGGCGCAGGTTAAAATCATAGGGCAATGCGCTTATTACAACATCCTCTCCTTTCATTTCCCTCAAAACATCTTCATCATTTCTTGCATCAAGAAAGAAAAAATTTGGAAAATTCGCCGCTTTTATATCGCATATTCTTGTTTCCACTCCACTTTTCATCAAATCATGTGCGATGGCGATACCCATTTTCCCTGCTCCCAGAACAAGAGCCATGAATTATATTGTTGCCATTATAAAAATTATTTATTCCCTACAAAATGTTCATAGCCTCTATTTTCAATCTCATATTCCTTTCCATCTTTAACCAAAACCACCTTCCTTTCCTCAATCACCTCTCCTATTCTTTTTGCATCCACTTTCCTTTCAATCTCCTTAATATTTTGCGATGCAGTGAATAAAAGCTCATAATCTCCTCCGTAATACAGTGCAAGTTCAAGCCAGTTTTTATGTTTCCTAGCCGTGTAATCCACTGGAAGAGCATCTTCATATATCCTGAAACCAACCTTATTTATGAATGCGAGTTGATGAAGCGAGGAGGCAAGACCATCTGATAAATCCATGCAACTCGTTATCGCTTCAGATAGCGAAAGAATTCGCCCTTCCTTTATCCTTGGCTCAATCATCAGGAGTTTTTCCATATCTTCATCAAGCAACGCCGCCCCTCCTTTTCCTATACTTCCAGTGACATATACAGCATCTCCTGCCCTTGCCCCTAAACGCCTCATTTCTTTCCCAGCTTTGACTTTTCCGAGGGCTGTTACTGCAATGATTATGTCATCTGCCTCCTTTGTATCGCCTCCCACAATTCTTCCCCCGTATTTTTTCGTGCATTCCTCCATTCCCCTCATCAATTCCCTGTAATTTTCTTCCTCAAGTTCTGCAGGCATGGATATGGCGATGAGATAGGCAAATGGTTCAGCTCCTTTGGCGGCGAGATCACTCATATTTACAGCCATTGCATACCATCCCATCTGGAAAAAAGTTGCAGAATGAGGAAAGTGGGTTTTTCTCCCAACCATATCAGTTGTCGCAACAATATATTCTCCATCCCATTCTATGAAAGCTGCATCATCGAAAGGAATGCCAAATCTTTCTGTAATAAAATATGTGAGCTTTCTTTCCCCTATTTCATTTAATCGCATGATTTAAATCCAAAAGGTTTAATATTAATCTTTTCTTCTTTCTCGATGGAATGGCATGCTTATCCCGATGAAAATAACGTGGATGAAATTAAAAGAATTGTCGAAAAATATTTTACTGTTTATGAAACAAGGGCTGATGAATATATTGCTTTTTTTGTGGATTTGCCGGATGATGAAGAACTTTTAATCCAGCGCTTTGATTTTCTGCGAGAGGATTTAAAGAAAAGAAACCTCATTCCATTTTTAAGGAAGAGAAATGGTGAATTTATCATATTCGTTGCATATCGTAAGCCCGTAAAAGGCAAACCATCATGGGTTAATGTTGGTCTTTTTATAGCAACTATAATAACAACCACCCTTTCTGGAGCAATTTTATTCCTGCAGGAAAATGAAGGATGGAAAGATTTGCTCAGCATGGATAAATTGCTAAATGGATTGATTTTCTTCTCCATTCCCCTCATTGCCATACTTGGCATACATGAACTGGGGCATTATTTTACTTCAAAGAAGCATGGAGTTGCCGCCTCCCTGCCATTCTTTATTCCCATTCCTCCAAACCCTGTGCTTCCTCTTGGCACAATGGGTGCGGTTATTTCGATGCGGGAGCCGATTCCAGATAGGAGGAAATTGCTGGACATTGGCGTGGCTGGCCCTATAGCTGGTTTTCTCGTCTCAATTCCAGTGCTTATAATTGGCTTAAAAATGTCCTCTCTTGTAGCAATCGCTGACCTGCCAGAAGGCTCTTTAATGCTTGGCGACAATCTCTTCATTCTACTCCTTTCCAAAATCATGTTTAATGTACCACAGGGCTATACAATAAGTTTGCATCCAACAGCTTTTGCTGGCTGGGTTGGATTGCTTGTTACCGCCATAAATTTGCTGCCTGCGGGTCAGCTCGACGGCGGGCATGTGGCAAGGGCTGTGCTGAGGGAAAAACACAGATATGCAAGTTTTGCAACTATAGTTGCGTTGGCCATTCTTACATTTGTCGGCATAGGCAACTGGCTTCTCTTCATTTTACTCATAGTTTTTCTCATTGGTACAGAGCATCCGCCACCATTAAATGAATATGTTTCGCTTGATACAAAAAGAAAGATTCTCGCGATAGTGGCTCTCCTTATATTTATACTCAGCTTCCCGCCAATGCCTGTTTCCGTTCAATGACTACTCCTTATTTCTTCCATATTTTTAGCGATTCTCTCCACCATGTCAATCCATTTTGCAAAAGAATTTATTGCAGCCCTCAGATTTGATATTGTATCCGCTTCGATTTCAATAAATATTTTGTTGCCTTCTCTCCCCCATTTTATTTTTGCCCGTGGTGCCTCCTCGTATTTTAATGAATTGAAAATGATATCGCCATATTCACTTTCTATTTCAATTTTCACACGGTGCATCTATCTTGCCTTTATTTTCTTGGCTATTGTACCCCTTTCTTTATAAAATATTTTGCCTCCACAATATGGGCATCTCATTCCCATTCTTTCCGTATCTATATCAACATTTTTGCCGCATTTGCCGCACTTATATGTTATCATTTTATCCACCCAGTATGCTCTTTATGCTTTTCTCCACATCTCCACCCGCATTGGTGCGAGGCAGATAGGCGCCGCCAGCAAACTTTGCATTGCATTTCTTGCACACCCATATTCCAGTACTCTCTCTTTTAACTCTCTTCCTTCCACATCTCGGGCAGAGATGCCACTGTCGCTGCTTCTCCTCTATATCTCTAACTCGATGCCTTATTTTAACTCCATACCTCGGCCCGAATCTGCCTGTACTCTTTACCTTCTTTGTTCTTCTCGCCATTTTATTCCTCCAGTAGATTCCTTATGCGCTTTGCATGAATCTGCGCACGCTTTATATTATTTTTTATTTCCTCGATAGTAAAACTCCCTTTTAAACCTTTCTGCATCGCCCTTATATCTCCATTTTTATCCAGAGCAACTGTGAAGCGTGCATGGGCAATTTGCTCCTCATCAAGGTTTGGATCAACGACGATAAAATTCTCATATTTAACGAATGTGCAGCTAACTGGCGGAGAGCCAACGGGCAACGGCTCATCATCTCCAAATCCATATCTTTCGTTGGGTATAACGGCATTCTGCAGGGCGGCAGAGGCGGCAAGAGAACAGGCATCGAAGAGATTGCCATCGTAATCGAGCACATGTAAATCAATGAACACAATCCAAACTTTCTCCCCTGGCTCTATGCAAAGTTTATCAAGCTGTATGTACTTCGATTCCCTTATCCCTCTATCAACAACCCTTGCCAGCTCAATCGCTTCTGGCGTAGGAGGTCCGGGCTCAAACTCTGGCGATGCCAGAGGTGGAAGCTCGGCTGAAGTCGTCATCGCCCCTTCTTCCGGCGAGTCCGGATATGGCTCTCCCACTTCCAGCTTTATTCCAGCTAGAACCATTGTATTTCCTATTCTTACCCTTGCTGAACCCTCTGCTTTTTTAATAACATTCCTCTCTATCTTTATTGGGCGATATTCATCCGGACCCCTTCCATCCGGCCTTTTTCCCTCTTTTGCAAGTCGTGCAAGATGATCGCGCTTTACAGCCGATACTCTTTTAACTTCAGGCACATCCATTATTCCACCTCAAATGTTTTATATTTATTCAACAGAGCTTCTCTCTGCAATTTTGCCACTTCCTTACATCCCTTTATAGCCAGCTCCAAAGCTTCCTCAAATTCCTTATATGTGAGATGACCATCCATCTGCATGAGAAGAATTTCCTCACTCCTAGGAGCAATGGCAATGGGCAAATCTGCTTCTCCCTCCTTATCCTCCTCGCTCGTCAAATCCAGAACGACAGTTCCATCAACCTTTCCAGCTGCACATGCAACGGGCAAGTCACGCATCGGGACACCTGCATCTGCCAGAGCCACTGCTGCGGCAGTAATGCCGGCACATCTCGTGCCCGCCTCCGCATCCAAAACCTCGATGCAAACATCGATGGTGCATCGTGGAAAGAGTTCTGTAAAAATAACCGCTTCTAAGGCTTCGGAGGTTACCTTTGAAATTTCTATGCTTCTTCTATCAGGGCCCGGTCTTTTT
>CAZTDS010000019.1:0-8517 GCA_964612535.1 uncultured Thermoplasmatales archaeon | reverse complement strand
TTCCTCCACGCTGAATGAAGCCATGTTGTAGCGGGCATTCACAATGGCTTTTGTTGGATCCTGAAAATGGCGGGGCAGGAGTTCGCGGGGCCCATAAACGGCAGCAAGTATTTTATTTCCTCCCCACTCGAGATAGCATGAGCCATCTGCCCTATATAGCACTCCAGCCTCTATTTTTATTGGTCGCAATTCATCTGGCTTTCTTCCATCCACTCTTATTCCATCCTTTATTAACATTTAACCACCTAACATTTTTATAATACGCTGTGTGAGCCCAACAGTATGAGCCTCTTTTTCAATCCTTCTTATTGCCTTTATTAGCAAATTAACCTTTTCATTCTCTCCTTTTATCCATATCCTGCCATTCTGCCCCACAAATATCCAGCAGTTGGTGTATTTTTTAAGTGTTGCAAGCATCGATCCTCCCTTTCCAATAACTCGTGGCACTTTTGATGGCTGTATCTCTATTATTATGCCTTCATCAATTTTCCTGCAAGCCTTGCATTTCATTGAAACATCTATATTCCTTGCCTCATCAATATTTGCTATCGTAGCTATAACAACATCTCCTACTTTGAGATATTTTGTTGTTTCTCCATATTCTATTTTCCATGGGACATTTTCGAGATTTAGGAAAGCAGGATAAGGAGCGTTTATATCAATAATCCATGCATTTTTGAATGCCTCCTGAACGACGCCTATTACATTATCACCTATATTTGGATCATATACTCCTGAAAGAGGTATAACATTCACATACTTTCCTTTCTCGCTCAAGATACCAAGGCGAGATGAATAGAGTTTATCTCCTTCTTTAAAAACTCCTTTGCCAGGCAGTTTGCTTTTCGCATCTCCAACAACACTTCCGGGCAAAACAATTTTTCGCATCATTTTAACAGCCTTGTCACAACCTCCCCTTTTGTCATGGCATTTAATTTGTCATAAAATTGGGTTTGCATACCAGCAGGGATCTCCACAATACATCTGAAGGAGCCATCTGGTAGCCATTCCTCCTTCAGCATTTTTGCCATATTGATTATCTCTCCATAAGCCCTCCCCGCATACTGGGCTGGAATTTTTACCTCCACCTTCACATTTTCTATGCTTATTGGCAGGATGGGGCGGATGGCGGCAATTATTTTTTTAATCTGCTCCTCCACTGGCTTGAAGGCGTCTATATGAACGCCTGCCTCCTCTATGGCCCTTTCAATTCTATCCCTTGGATGAGGTAGTTTTGTGTGAGGATCCATGGCAGAGCGAGCTATGTAATCAACAATTGCCCTCTTTTTCTTTTCCTGCATTTCTTTCCTCTGTTTCGTGGTAAGCTGGAAATCCCCTTCTTTTATTATTCGTATTGATATTTCCGCCACATCAGTCGTGCCGAATATTTCCTGCAGCGCTTCCTCCGATGCCTTATCTCCTTTTCTTGCATCTTTGAAAATGATGTCGATGGCGAGATAATCGAGAATATTTATCTCCTTTCCTTCAATAACCATTTCAACTGCTTTGGGGTCAACTAATATTTCGAAATGCTTGCCCTTTTTCTCATACCTCGCCACTATAGCTTCATCAAGCGATACCATTATTCTCCCTTCGCCTTCTCAAAATATTTTTTCGTTTCATCAAATGACAGAATCCTGAATTTCTTATCCTCATCAACAATTCCTATCTCAACAGCCCTCTCCTCAATTTTCTTCTCGGTTGCATATATCAATGCTTTCAACCCAAGTATAATTGCTTCATCCTTACTCATCCCTTCCTCATAATTCTTCTCAAAATACTCCATTGCAGCATCTCTCCCCTCTCCTTCTGCAGTAGCTTTATACTCCATCATTGCTCCGCTTGGGTCAGTGGCAAACAGATGCGCGCCGGTATCATCCACGCCACCAATAAGCAGGGCAGTGCCAAAGGGGCGAACGCCCCCATATTGAGTATATGTTTGTTTGAAATCGCATATTTTTCTTGCAAGAGCCTTTACCTGGATTGGCGATTCATATGTGAGGCGATTTATCTGGGCCTCTATCCTTGCCCTTTCCACCAGAGCTCTCGCATCCGCAACCAAACCAGAAGTAGCACAGCCAATGTGCTCATCAATCTTGAAAATCTTTTCTATTGAACTTGGCTCAATAAGGCGGGATGTTATGCGCTTATCCACAATAAGAGCAATTCCTCCCTTAAATTTTATTCCAACTGTCGTCGTTCCGCGCTTTACCGCCTCCCTTGCATACTCTACCTGAAATAGTCTGCCATCTGGAGAAAATACAGTAATTGCCCTATCATATGCCATTTGAGGTTTCATTTTTAACACCTATTCTGGCTTATTAATAGCGATGTAAATAAATAATTTATCGTGCCATAAATACGCCATTTTGGGTTATTTATGGCTTAACTGTATGCAATGTCTTTTATTCTATTGTCAATGTTATATTTTCCATCGAAGGTTTGGAGTACCTTTATATTTCTCTCCTCTTCTTTTGAGTTATGATATGTTAAAGTCCGCAACACAGCACATTTTAATGGCAAAACACCATCAATCTTTTCTAACTCTTTTTAATTTTCCTCCACAAACCGGACATATTTCATAAAATTCTTTGAAGAATTTACCACATGATTTGCATCTAAAAATCCAATAAAATTTTTCTTTTATGCCCTCTTCAATTACACTTTCATATTTTATGTTCAGTTCTTTAGCAACATTTTGCATGGAGTAATCATCTGTAAGAAGGGTTGCATTAAGTTCATATGCCAATGCCAGAGCCTCTATATCTGCAGGAGAAAGAGATGCAATATCGCCCGTCTTCATAGCAGTTTTTTTTACAATATCAACAGCCTTTTTCGATGGTTCCTTAATTTCCATGCCCCTGCTCATTAAAAATTCCATTAGTCGCCATGAATGTCCGCCCGGCTTAATCTCCTTAGCCACCTCCGGTGTTGTGTATAGTTTCCCTGCAAATATCCTTCCTGAGAGAATTGCTGATGTATCGAGCACATATGGCATTGGATATTATCTCATTTGCCGATAAAAGTTTTTATATTGTTGCAACATAAAATTGCATGGAAATTCGCATTGATGGCTGGCAGAGCAATCTCACATTCTCATGCGCTCATTTCCTTGCAGACTATTCAAAATGCTCCCGCCTCCATGGCCATACATATGCAATTCATGTAACACTCAAAGGAGAAGCAATAGATGGTATACTCATTGATTTTAGAGTAGTTAAAGATATATTGCGGAATTTGACTGAGGAAATTGACCATAAGGTTATTATACCGACAGAAGGAAAGTTTGAGATAAAAGAGGATGAAGAAGTTGAAATAAAATATGAGGGAAAAAGATATGTTTTTCCAAAGGAGGATTGTGCTTTTCTTCCCATCTTTTCCTCTTCGGCTGAAAATCTTGCTTTATATTTCCTAGATAGAATAATCAAGGAAATAAATGCATCAAATATAAATGAAATAGAGGTTGGCATAGATGAGGGGCGCGGGCAAGGAGCGTGGGTAAAATGGCAAAGGCAGTCTGTTTGATTTCAGGAGGAATGGATAGCGCTGTGGCGGCGGCGATAGCAAAGAGTGAGGGGCATGATATATACGCCATCACTTTCAACTATGGGCAGAGAAATAAAAAGGAGATGGAGGCTGCAAAAGAAATCGCCAAATGGCTTAATGCACATCATAAAATTCTAGATGTTGATCTCCGCCAAATAGGTGGCTCAGCTCTCACCGATGAAATAGAAGTGCCGGAGGAAGCGGAGGGCATCCCGCCCACATATGTGCCAGCACGAAATACAATTTTTCTTTCATTTGCTCTGGCATACGCAGAAGTCATAGATGCAGATTACATATTTATAGGGGTGAATGCTGTGGATTATTCTGGCTATCCAGATTGCAGACCTCAATACCTGGAGGCTTTTCAGAAAGTGGCTGATTTAGCCCTCAAAAGAAGTGTCGAGGGGAGGCCGATAAAAATAAAAGCACCTCTGTTATATCTTTCAAAAGCAGAAATAGTGAAAAAAGGGCATGAGTTAGGAGTTCCCTTTGAAAAAACGTGGAGTTGTTATAGGGAAGGAGAAAAAGCGTGTGGAAGATGCCCGTCTTGCAAACTTAGGTTAAAAGCATTTGAAGAAGCGAGAGTGAGGGATCCAATTGAATATGAATAGAAAATTACTCGGGATTATAGTGGTGGCTTCCATCCTTTTAACAGGATGTATAAAAAAGGAGGAGGAAAAAGTTCCTTCTGTATTCAAAACAGACGCTTTCAAGGTTGGAGATAAAATAGAGTATGAAACATGGGGGAAAATGATAGTAAAGCGGGAGGAAGGAGGATTCCTCATATATGGAAGTAGAGGCACAACCACCATAGAAATTCAGAAGGCAAATGTGGAAGACGGTTTTGGAAATAGTTTTGCAGCCCTTGAATTTCATGTAGCACTTGATGAAACACCTTATAATTATACAATAGAAGAAAAAGAAAGCCTTCCGATCGGGATGGACAAATACGTTTACAGAATTTATGAAGAAGGAAAAGTAGGAGGAATAATAAAAAGTGTTACGATACATCATGCCATAAACAGGGAAAGAAAAATTGTGATAAATTCTCATCCTATCCTGGATATTGTGGATTTCTTCCTCCAAGAAGAATTTTCAGATAATATGAATGGGAGCTTTTATTATCAGGGAATAAATTTTGGATGGAGTGCAAAATATGATAAAAATGTGAAAGCTCTTAGAATAGATATTCTCGCAAATTCTTCCGTAAATTTCTCCATATGGATAAGGAATGGCTATCCATTGCCATATCAAATTTCCTTTTCAAGCGATAATGGAATAAGACATAATAAATACACTTATATACTGAAAAAATTCAAGAGAGGAGACGGCGAGGAAATTTATATTGGAAATATAAATTATTCTTCAAAGAGAGAGACGGAATTTTATGAATGGAAAGATTTTGGAGTGCCTCCACATGGAGAAGGCAGCAAACTCAAAATGAGTATAAGAGAGGCAATGGCACAGGCATTAACATTCAGCGGATTAAAAAAATTCCTTAACGAGCATAAAGATGCATATATGGTATATGCCGAGTACTGGGAAAGCGGCGGCGAAGCGGGCTGGCTACTCCATTTTGCGAATAAGGAAATGCGAAAGGATTATGTGCTTAATATATCGAATACTGGAAGAGCGCCAATACCTTCAACAGAGTTATCTCCGTATCTTGCCTATGAGGAGATACCGAAAGACATCGATGAAGTGGCTGATAAAATGTTGAGTGTTGCGGAAGCAGAGAATATCTTCTCAAGCATGCATGATTTTTACAATGAGAATTATACTTTTGAGATTGCTTTTATTGAAGAATATTACCCGGATACCATTTTTGATGTATGGGAAGGAAACAGCAAAGAGAAGGAGATATCCTTGAGTACTATTTCCCCCAGAGGAGCATGCTTCATAAATGGACTTCATGAGATGGTGAAAGATTATTCCTTTGGCTATCGTCTTGTTGTGGAGTCACCGCCTTTCATAGTTTTTGATGGAAAAATAGATGGAGGGAATGGTTTGGTAACATATGTCTATGAAGAATATTAAGCTCACAGTAAACGAGATTTTTTATTCAATTCAGGGAGAGGGTAGTGATGCTGGATTGCCGACCATTTTTATCCGTCTCACTGGTTGCAATCTTAGATGCACATACTGCGATACGCAATACGCATTTTATGAAGGAAAAGAAAAAGATATTGAAGAAATTTTAAAGGAAATAAGGAAGTGGAAATGTAAGAGGACATGTATCACAGGTGGCGAACCTTTGCTTCAAAAAGAAGTGTATGAATTAATTGATACTCTTTTGGAAAAAGAATATGAAGTTAGTGTTGAAACAAATGGTTCAATCAGCATAGAAAAGCTGGCAAAAATGAAAGTTGTAATCAAAATGGACATGAAACTGCCATCATCCGGAATGCACAAAAAAATGCATATGAAAAATATTAATCTTCTTAGAAGCGATGATGAATTGAAATTTGTTATAGGGGACAGGGCAGATTATGAATATGCAAAAGAAATTTTGAAGAGATATAGGCCGAGATGTAAAATAATTATGCAGCCTGTATGGAAAAAGATGAATGCTAGCGAACTTGCAGAATGGATTTTAGAGGATGGCATCGATGCGAGATTCTCCTTACAACTTCATAAAATTTTATGGAGAGAGGAAAAGGGAAGATGATTAAATTTCTTCTCTATTTCCCACCAAATCTACAGCTACCGACTTAAATTCATATTGGGCTGAGTATGGTGCAATAAAATTCCATTGATATGGCTCCTCCTCGCACCACTCATAAAATACCCATTCTCCCTCATTAGCCCTATAATAAAGGGCTACTTTTTCCACACCAATACCTTCTATACCCTCATCGCTTTTATCTTCAGCAGTTGCGGTAATAAGAATGCTATCCCCTTCCTTTAAATTAGCTGAGACAGGGGAAACAGATGAGTGCGGAGGAGTAGAATCCACAAAATAATTCTTCTCGTGTAATTCTTCCATTCGCCCCAAAACATCTTTTCCATAAAATTGGATGGTATAACTACCTTCCTTAAAAATTCTGATTTTAACATTTTCATCTGGATTGCTCTCAATCCATTCTGTCCATTCTCCATCTGGCCCTTTTATTCTGTAATAAATTATGCCGCCTTTCACATCATATGCATCCTTGGAAAAATTTAACCATATAGTTGTAGCAGATGTGGAAGAACCAGCTATCACTTCTGTGCTGGATATTTCAATAACTATATTGATAAGCTGATTTTTTACTTCCTCAGCAGATTTCCAATAAAATCTCTTCCCACCGGTTGCAGAGGCAAGTTCATCCATATACCTTATAACATCTGATGAGCTTCCATCTCCATTCATCGGATAAGCAATAACATCATTCTCATTGCACTTTTGTATCGCTTCCTGTATCCATGCCTCATCATCTGCATTTCCTGATCTGCCACCCTCATATGGACATTCATCGCTAATTGGAATAATTATCTTTACAACGCCTTCCCGCCATTTGTGTGTTGTAGCTGCCTGAGCCGTTGCAACTCCCCAACTTTCTGAATGAACTGGCCAGCTGTCGTGGGCGCAATCTTTAGTACTTCCCAATCCATATATGGTATATTTAAAGTCTATTCCTTCCTTTTCCAAGCCATCTACAATATCTCCAATGATATTGCATAAGTCATTCCATTCGTTATACATGCTGCCAGATGTATCAACAAGGAAAACAACATCAACAGGTTTATGAATTGTTTTTATCTGAGTGGCTAATGGGCCTGTGATTTTTAAGTAAGTTGCTGGAGGCGTATCATCAACATATATGGTTGCATTTCTCACATACTTCCAGTTAGGAGAACTTTCGTTCATCCCAAGATATGTTGAATAGTATTCTACATAGTATTTTCCTCTTTTGGAAAGTTGTAAGATAATTCCCTCCGTCCATTCACTCCATCCTTCCTTCTCCTTCCAAACCCTATAATAGGTTGCATCTCCATATGCAGAATCCAGATATATGGAAGTTTCCAGAGAAATCCAGCATGTATTATTTTCCTTAAAATATGGTCCTTCAAAACGTAACGTGGTGAATGGAAACATATAGTTTATGGGTGGTGAAATAGCAATTCCTTCGTTTCCTGCTTCATCAATTGCAACCACCTTGATGCGATATCTATCTGGAGAGGAAGGAATCCATTCATATTCTCCTGTATCCTCTTCTGGATCATATATAATATCTTCAATTTGCCACTCATTGCTTTCACTCCTTCTAGAGTAAATTTCTATCTTTGCTACATCCCCATATTCTCCATCGTCTGCTTCCCATTTGATGATGATGGAATTCTCTATAAGGATCTCTTGGTCAGGATATGTTATTTCTACATGTGGAGGAATTCTGTCAACATAAGGATATTTATCTTCTGCATGTATAAGGATATATTTTTCTCCTTTCTTTTCAATCAGTTCAAAAATTAGGGTTGTTTTTCCGCCTCCATCTATTATATATCCCTCTGGCTCCCTTAATATCCATATTCC
This sequence comes from uncultured Thermoplasmatales archaeon, assembly GCA_964612535.1. Classification (GTDB taxonomy): domain Archaea; phylum Thermoplasmatota; class E2; order UBA202; family JdFR-43; genus JdFR-43. Next base: position 458 of record CAZTDS010000019.1, on the reverse strand, counting down.
ATTTTCATATTTTCCCTCTCTGAATTTTATGCTTTCTTCAAGCCATATAACTTCCTTGCTCCTGCCCTCTATCCTATAAAAAATGCAGTTTCCTTCGTAAGTTAATCCACTTTCCAGCACGCCATCATTATCTGGATCTGGATCAACTCCAAATCCAATATAAACTAAGCTTAGAGGGAATGAAAAATTATATTCTCTTGTATCACCTGGGGAATCAAAAGGATTCTCAACATTCCTTGCATCCCCGCTTTTAACCATTGTTGATAACATTGCTACAAGTTCTTCACACTGCTTTTTTACATTGCTTACCTCTTTTTCTTTCATTGCATTGTGCAAACCAACATATGCAATAGCAACTATAATAGCAGCTAGGACTATACTAATCATTACTCTCATTGGAATGAATGTCGCACCTTTTTTATCCACCACCAATTTCATACGCGCACCAATTTTATTCC
>CAZTDS010000018.1:0-17778 GCA_964612535.1 uncultured Thermoplasmatales archaeon | reverse complement strand
TTTGGCTCATCATTCTCATAAGCCATGCTAATTACTGGCAGAGCTACCAAAATACCTATGGCTATTACCAGCTCTTTTCTCATTTTTTTTACCTCCAAAAAAATAAAGGAGAGGGTTTTATATTTATTTCGCCTGCGTTGCTGGCAAAATCTTGTTGATTGCTCTCGAATATTCAAAAATTCTTTCAATATCGTTGTAATATCTCGCTGCCTTAACTATCGAATCCAGCAATTTTGGGGGATTTGGGGAACGGAATAGCAACGAAGATACTATTATCGAATTGCACCCAAGCTGTAAAAGAAGGGCTATATCTGCTGGAGTTGCAATTTCGAGGGAGGCAACTACTTTTATTCCAATATTTTTTTCAAGCAATTCTTTTACTATTCCGCTTATTTCATCTATTTTACCGAATTCTGTTCTAACGGCTTTTGCGCCTTCCTCCCGCCTTCTTATGGCATCTTCAAAATTTTCCACCTTGCACATGAAGGGAACGGAATAATCTTTTTTTGGCATGTGATTCATCTCGCTGTAGTTGCTCTCATCAATCATTGCCACACCGAGCTTTTCCAGTATTTTTGCCTCGATGAAATGACCGATTCTGCAGCTTGCTATAACTGGAATGGATACCGCATCCACTGTTTCTTCAATAACTTCCAAATCAAATTCTCTTATCATAACAGCATTCGCCACCTTATCAACACTTATCGCCTCTTTAACATCCTCAACTTCAACAATAATACCCTTCTCTATTTCCTCAAATAGTTCTTCCATTGCAAATAAACCGCTTGTTGATATAAAAACTTTGCATTTTTGTTTAAAGCATGTGCAAAATTTTTTATGTTGTTACGGATATAATAATGCTCCATTCGAAGACCTCTATGATCCATGAATAGAGGTGCAAGCGTGGAGCAACAGCGGCATCTACGGGCCCCTGCGCGATAAAGGATGAGCGTCAGGTCAACCCAGATGCCGCACATTTTCCATTGCTTTTATTGCATGAAGAATGAAATCGTTCACCTTCGCTTCCATTCCCATTCTTTTTGCAGCCTTTACAAACTCACCATTTATTTCCTCCACCTCGGTTCTTTTCCCTCTCATCAAATCCTGCAGCATTGAGGAATAATTTTCTGCTGTTTTTCTTGCAACATCCTTCGCTTTTTCAATCACCTCTCCTCCTATATCCGCTCCATTTGCAGCAGCTATTGAAATGCATTCCATACACACCATTTCCAGCAATTTTTCTGCATTTTTATTTTCCACGAGAAAACCATTTTTGCATTTCAGAATGGAAGTTATTGTATTTATCGATGCATTAATGGCTGCCTTCCTCCATATTTCCTTTTTTATATCTGTGCTTATTCTTGTTTTTATCCCGCATTCATTGAAAGCATCTGCTATTTTTTCCACCCTGTTGCTTATCCTTCCATCCATCTCACCTATTATTGTTTCCCCCCTACCAGCATGAAATATCCTGCCATTTTCCAGAAACGTTGCCCCTTCACTTGTAACTCCTCCTATAACATTTTCCTCTCCAAAAAATTCTGCAAGGATTTCCTCATTCCTCAGCCCATTTTGAAGAGAGAGCACGGGAAGGACGCCAAATCTCTTTTTAATTTCCGCCGCCGCCTTTCTGGTGTCGTATGCTTTAGTTGTTAGAATTACGAAGTCATATTTCTTTTCAGTTGCCTCTGTGGATGGATGGAATACACCTTTTGTTTCTCCTTCTATTATCAGCCCGCCTCTTTTTATCGCCTCAATATGCTCCTTTCTACCCACAAGCAATACATGGTGATGAGTGGAGAGTAAGCCGCCGATGAGAGAGCCCAAAGCTCCCGCCCCAAATACAATGAATTTCATGAAATGGAAACATGTTCGACTTTAAATTTATATAGCCGAGTTTAGGAAAATTTAAATCCTCTGCAGCATTTAAATAAAAATGAGAAAAATTATACTTATTGTGGATGATGAGGAGGAGATGCACGAGCTTATTGAAGAATATCTCTCCTCAATTAATGCGGAATTTTATCATGCATATAATGGTAGGGAGGCTGTGGAAATATACAAAAAACTTTTGAGTGAGAATAAAAGGCCGGATGTTGTTATAATGGATTTAAACCTCTCGGGCAGCGCGTCAATCAATGATTTAATGAAACAGTTTAAAGGGGAAGAGATGGATGGTGTGGAGGCATCTAAGGAAATAATGAAAATGGATTCGCATGCCACCATCATTGGCTTTACCGCCTATGCCCATCTCGAATGGGGGAAAAGATTGAGGGAAATAGGAGCAAAAGCGGTTTTTGGCAGGGAGATTGGCTTTGATGGATTTGCGAAAAAAGTGGCGGGCATGTTATGAACATGAAAATCGTTGCCATAATCATCGCGGCTCTCATTTTCCTTCCTTCCATATATGCATTTGATGAAAGAGAAGTGGAAATAAAAGCTGCAATTTATTTTTCCAACATTGAAAGGTTTGCCGATGAAATTAGGATTGCCATCGATTATTCATGGGAAGTAAATGGCATAAAATACAGAATAAAACCAGAAATAGTGAATAAGCATGATGTGCTGAATGGAAAACTGAGCAACTTCGATGTTTTCATAATTCCGGGCAGCGGGCGACATTACTTCGATGCTCTCCTTCCTGAATGGAGGAGGAATGTTCGTGAATTCATCGCCAGCGGAGGGGGCTATGTTGGCATATGCGGAGGGGCAAATCTTGCAAGTATGGGATTTGGAAAGGGAGCAGGGATAAATGAATTGCTGGGCGTTGGAGCATTAAAGATTGCAAATGTTTATGTTAATGATGAGCAGGAGGAGGAATGGCAGTACTTATGGAAGTCAAACTGGGAGTATGGCGGAATACCGCTGCGATTATACATTCCTGAAAGCGAGGTGCCAATCTTCGATGGCTTTTATGGCGGCTATATAAATATGAGATACTGGGGAGGGCCCGGCATGTATAATGCAACATTCAATGAACCGTTGCTTGGCAAAGTTATTCCCCTTGCCATTTATGCTGAGGAGCCGATGGAAGTGGCTCCTTTACATTACTGGAAATGGAGAGATGGCGAGTGGTATCCATATATGAATGTTACAACAGATATAAAAGGGCAATTTGCTGCGGTGGCATCAAATTATGGAGAAGGGCGTATCGTTATATTTGGCCCCCATCCTGAGAAAGCAACATTTTTCGATGGATATGTGAGAGAATTTCCAGTTCGCCCTTATATGGGAAGATTTACCTGGTTCATTTATGAATGGACAGGAAATAAAAGCAACGTTAGCTACAACTGGTGGGTTTTGAGACGGAGCGTGGCATGGGCTGCTGGGTTAGGCAAGGAAGAAATGCCATATGCAAGCCAGATAGCAGCATGTATAGAAAAGCCGGGGAGAGGTATATTTTTCGATGGCAGGAAGATATTTGATGCAACAAAATATCGCATATATATTGGCGATATAACTTTTGATGGATATGGCATCCAGTGCGAAAAACTTCTCTTGTATATAGATAACGAACCTTTTATGGAAGGTAAAAATAGAATCTCCGCCAGGATATCGCTGCCCAGAGGATGGCATAAATTGAGAATGGTGGCGATGGGTGGCAAAGAGGAGGCAGGAGACGAAACCACAATTCTTTCATTATAGACAATCCATGAATAAATTGTGCATAATACATACGATAGTATTAAAAAGGTAGTCGCAATCCAGAGTTATGCGGGTATATGTGGGGACATTTGATGAGGAGGAAGCAGAAGAAGTGGCGGATGATTTGAGAAAGGCAGGAATAAAAGTGGAATTGAGGCATGCCATCGATTTGGACGTGGAAGGAAGTTATTATGTTGAGGGAAAGTTGAGCGAGTTGAAAAAGAAATTTGGTGATAAATTCAAGGAGATAGAGGAAGTAGAAGAGCATTTTGCGAAAGCAAGAGAATTTTTTCATGAAGGAATAAAAACGAGAGAATTTGAAGAAAAATTTCTCGATGCGGTGATGCCTGAAAGAAAGAAATTCGAAGAAATCAGAAAATTTCTTCGGGAAAAGACAAAGGGGCTTAAAAGCGTGCGGGATGCTGCAAAAGTTTTTGACGAAGCGGCAGAAAAATTCGGAAGAGAAAATACAGAGGAATACATGCTGCAATTTATTGATGAAATACATTACATGAATTTCATTCATTCACTGCTGGAAAGGAATGGTATAGAGTATAAAGGGGATGTAATGAAGGGACAAATTGCTGATGATCCTTTAGTAAAAGTGTATGTTGAGGCGAAGGGTGAGGAGGCTGATGAGGAAGGGGTAAGATATGAATATGTGGTTTTTGTTAGAAAAACGGTGGATGTGTATGCAAGCATGATAGATTTACTTTTTGAAGTGAAAAGGCTTGAGGAAATCGTTAATAAAAAGGGAAGATATGCCCATCTTCTATTTGCAGCTGATTTAATGGCGAGGTTTCTTGACGGGATAGAGGGAAAGAAAGATTTGGAGGCATTCATGGATGAAATGGGGGAAATAAAAGATGAGGATGGCACAATTTTTGTGAGCAGGGCAGCAATGAATGAAATTCTTGAAGCACTGGAAAAGGCGGATCTGATAAAAATAAAGAAAGGAAAAATAGTGAGGAGACAGAGGGGTTAAAGAATATCTATTGCCCTTGACAACACTTCTTTGCCCCTGTAATCTGGCAGGAGGAGAGGCGATTTTCTCTCTTCCTTTATCCTTGCTTTCTTCAATTCCTGCACATATTTATCGACATGTTCCAGGCACAGGCTGCGGGGCTTTCTCGCCTTCTTTGCATATCTGGCGGCGTTTATTCCAGCTATTCTGCCAAAAACCTGCGTATCAAGCAATGAATTGCCCATGAGGCGATTCTTGCCGTGCACGCCGCCTTCCACCTCGCCAGCCGCAAAGAAAGCTTCGATGGCGCCATTTTTGCCGAGCACCCTTGCATCAGCATCTATTTCTATTCCTCCATTTTGATAGTGCAAAGTTGGAAACACAAGGATGGGTTCCTGTCTCATATCAATGCCGAATCTGCTGAACATTCTGAACATTGCTCCAAGGCGTCGCTCTATTGTGCCCTCTCCATGTATCATGTCAATCATGGGCGAGTCAAGCCACACACCTCTCATTCCAGTTGGCGTCACCACGCCTTTATTGCGTCCATAGCATTCTCTTATGATTGCAGCAGCTTCAACATCTCTCGGCTCCAAAGGATGAACAAATTGCTCTCCATCAACATTAACAGGCTGTCCTCCTAAGCTGCGAACTTTTTCTGTGACAAGAAGGCCAACAATCTGCTCTGGATACGCAACGCCTGTAGGGTGATACTGCACAGAATCCATGTCACGTAGCTTTGCACCAACCCGATAAGCCATAACAAGTCCATCAGCTGTAGCCCCATAATGATTTGTTGTTGGAAAGTCTTGAATGTGCAGGCGACCAAAGCCTCCTGTCGCCATTATAGTTGCCTTAGCCCTTACCACATAATACTGTTCTGTTTCGAGATTATAAAGAATTGCTCCAGCAACCCTTCCGTTTCCATCAGTTAGAAGTTCTATCGCCGGAGAGAACTCGAGAACCTTTATCCCCACATTCCTTGCCTCATCTCTTATAACCCTCATAATCTCCATGCCTGTATAATCTTTGGCTGAGTGCATTCTCTTTCGGCTTGTGCCTCCTCCATGTATCGTAATCATTTCGCCATCTGGCTTTTTATCATACATCACGCCAAGCTCCTCATGCCATTTTATGATGAGGGGAGCATCCATTACGAGGCGGGCTACCAAATCCGGCTTGTTGGCAAAATGTCCTCCTCCAATAACATCGAGGTAATGGATTAGAGGCGAATCATTTGGCTTGTCTGCTGCCTGTATGCCGCCTTGAGCCATTATTGTATTGCTGTCTCCGTGTCGAAGCTTTGTTGCAATGATTATGTTCTCCGGCTTTATTCCTTCATAATAGGCATAAAGGGCTGCTGCGGTGCCCGCGCCTCCTCCGCCTATGATGAGGACATCCGCCTCATAATCAACCTGACTCAAATCAATTTCATCTGGCTTTATGAGAGGATATGCTTCTATAATATCCGCCACTTCATTCGGAACAACGCTCCCCTTGCTAACACCCACTTTGAGTTTTCTTTTTGCCTCCGGCTTATAATCGGGGTGCCATTTTTTTAGCAATTCATCCTTCTCCTTTTCCTTCATTCTTTCCGGGAGCTTTTTAAGGCGCTCCTCTCTGGTTTCCTCAACTTTCCTGATTGATTTTTCAAATTCCTTTGGATATGCCATTTTAATCCTCCTCCGGCTCTATGTCGCGAGCATTATACAGTTTGCGGAGTTGCGTTACACTCATCTTCATCATCTTCTTCATCTCTTCATCAAATTTGCCTTCTTCAATCTCCTTCACCCTTTCCTCCAGATGCCTCGCCTTTGGCGCCACATATTTTCCATAGAGGCGGCGGGCAAGCTGGGCAACATGATAGTGAGCTATTTCTGCAGGGCAGCGCATTGCGCATAAGCCGCACTGAATGCAATCGAATGAAAGCTCCGCCGCCTTCGCTATATCTCCTCGCAGCGAGGCTTGGATGTAATCCATAACATCAAGCTCCTGAGGACATGCCTTCGTACATGTATTGCATGAAACACATCTCGCTATCTCGGGATAAAAATTAACCAACGTCTTATCATCAGCCTCTATCTTGTCCATATCATAAATTGCTTTATTTGCAGGCGTGAAAGGAAGCTGAACAAGCCACATTCCATCTTCAACGGTTGTTTGACATGCCAAATCTGCATGGAGCTTGTAATCCCCTTCTTTTCTATACACCGTTGCACATGCCCCGCAAAAACCAGCTCTACATCCAGCACCACGTATATAACGATAGCCAGCATACTCCATTGCCTTCATTATTGTCAGACCAGCTGGAACCTTGTATTCCTTGCCCATAATATATATTCTAACCATCTCCATTTTCTGCTTTCCTCCCTTCTTACTTTTTCTCGCCATTTTATCCCTCCTTTTCAATTCCAAATGCTTCCACCATCAACTCGCTGAAATAGTAGACAGGCAGACCAGCAAATTCTGGATGAACTTTCTTAACTTCCTTCTGCATTTCTTTCAAATTAAAATGGCAGAGGGGGCAACTCGTTACTATGGCATCAGCCCCATTACGGCGGGCATTGGTTATTATGCGATAATTTGCATCCACAACCGCCTCTTTATTACTCGCAACATTATATGAACCGCAGCATTCATTTTTAAGCGGGAAATTTACGACGCTTCCTCCAAGAGCTTCGATGAGCCGTTCCATTATGCTTGGGTTTTCATATTCATCTATGGCTATCTCTTTCGGCCTCAAAAGCAGGCAGCCATAGTAGGCGGCGTATTTTTTGCCGAGTGGTTTTTTAACAGCCGCCTTTATTTCCTGCAATTTTGCCTCTATAACTTCAAGAGGATGTATCACGCTTACACTTCCATCATAATCTGGCTCTTCATCCATAAATGCATTTATCTTGCTCATTGCCTCCTCATCGCTTTTTGCCATCAAATTTGCCTGCTTCAGAGTATTGTAGCATATTGAGCATGGAGCAACTAATTTTTCATAGCCGCCTTCCTTTGCCCTGATTAAATTTCTTATTGCCGCCAGACGATACATTAAATTGTCCGTCGCCAGACTATATACAGTTCCGCAACAATACCATTTATTCAGTTCTTTAAGCTTTATTCCTATTTTTTCAAATGCCTTCAACAAACTATCTTCAAATACCTTCGCATTCGTTTTTAGCGTACATCCAGGATAATACCCCATATCCATTTTCTCACCCTGTATATTTGCGGCTCGCGCTAACTATTGCTATTTGAGGCAGATTTTTCTCAATATTTTCCAGCTTTATATGGTCTATATTCTTTCTCAATTTTATCAGCCGTATAGCCTCCATTATTTTCGCTATATCCACTTCTCTCGGACATCTTACACCACATTGATAGCATTGGGCGCAAACCCATGGCGACTTCGCCTCCACAACGCTTTCATCGCCCAGCTTAACGAGAAGTATAACCTGATTTGGCAGCAGATCCATTTCCTCCACCATCGGGCAGCCAGCAGAGCATTTTCCGCACTGATAGCATGCATATAAATTCTCTCCGCTCAGTTCCTCAACCTTAGACAGCAACCAGTTCATTCTCCTCCTCCATTATTTTCTTAACTTTTTCAACTGCAACAGGAATAAGTTTTTTAATTTCCTCCGAAAGTCCTTCCCTTACCTCCATTCCATCTATTCCAATACCAACTATCCGAACCCTGGGCATCCTTATATATCTGGACAGTATGCGGTATGCAGATGGAAAGGCAATATCATGATTTGCGACACTCTCCTCATATTCTTCAACATCTATCTCAATAACTCCTTTCCTGCCCTTCACCGCATCAATTATTATTGCAAATTCATATTCGGCAATCATTTCAGCAAGCTCAAGCCCTCCCGCCTCTGCAAACTTGACATCTGCTTTTATTTTACCATTTAGCCTTTTCGCTACTTCTAGCCCGACAGCATCATCGCCCAGTATGGGATTACCAACCCCAACTATTACGCTATACATTCTTCTCCAGCCTCTTATAGAGTTTATTTCCTCTATAAATATTCACAACAAGTGGCGTATCGCCAAGGGCATGGGAGGCACATGCCAGGCAGGGATCATAACATCGAAACGCTGACTCAACTTTATTGAGGATAATATCATCCACTTTCCCTTTCTTTATAACTTTTTTTGCAGCATTTGCCACACTCATATTTATGGCAGCATTATTGTTTGTTGTCGCAACTATGAGATTTGCCTCCTCAACTATGCCATGCGAATTAAGTTTATAATGATGGATTAGCACTCCTCTTGCCGCCTCAACAACGCCGATGCCTTCATCTGGCTCGTTGGGCATTGCCCTTATATCTGTGCCAGTTATGGCATTGTGGCGGGCTAAATCATACATTCTTTCCGCCGCATTAAGCATTTCTATGAGGCGAGCGTGATAAAAAGCAAAGGTTTCATGAACAACACCATCTTTCTTAAACTCCTCAAATTCCTTCATTGCCTCCTTTGTATTCATTCCATCTGCCGCATTTAATCTTGCTAACGGCCCAACCCGGTATATTCCGCTTTTCTCTCCATCCACAAAGCCCTTCCATCCAACCTTCTTCAGGTAAGGGAATTTTACATATGTCCATTCCTCAACATGCTCCTCTATATGATTTAAAATATCTTTTGCCTTTATTTTTGCAAATTCTTTTCCGCTCGGCGTCACAATACGGATGTCACCATCATAATAATTTACATGGTTATTTTTATCAACAAGCCCCATGTAATATGTTTGCAAACTATCCAAGCCAAGCAGCTCATTCCATCTCTTGCTTTCAAATACCTCTTTAAATATACTCAAACTCGTTTTTGCAAATTCTATGCATGACTTTGCCTTCTCCTCTATTTCCTTCCTCTCATCCTCTCCTATCCCTTTACTCACTCCTCCCGGAACGGCGGCGACGGGATGTATCTCCCTTCCTCCAAGCATTTTGACTATTTCCATGGCATAGCGGCGATGCTTAACAACTTCCTTACCAATCTCCATTCCAAATTTTTTGATTAAACCAATAACATTTCTTTCCTCCTTCGGCACATCTCCAAGCAGGACATCGATGCCTCCAAGATAATATAAGTGAAGGCAGTGGTCATAGAACATATAGGCATTGTAAAGGAGTTCTCGTAAAAGCTTCGCCGTTTCAGGTGGCTCAACATTGAATGCATCATCAAGCGCCTTTGCTGCCGCCATGTGATGTGCTTCGGGACACACGCCGCAAATGCGTGCTGTTATTATTGGCATATCTTCCGCTTTCCTCCCTCTGCAAAACATTTCGAAACCACGCAATTCTGGAATCTGCATATAAGCCTTCTCTACATTTCCCTTTTCATCCAGAAATATCTCAATTTTTCCATGTCCCTCAAGCCTGGTTATGGGATCAATACTAACTTTCATCCTTAACCCTCCCTTTTGGTAATAATTTTGCAGTCGTATATTTATAAAATGTCCCCACCATATCCCGAATACTCTCTATCACTTCCTTCTCCTTTTCCTCATCCATCTCACCCAGCAAAGAGGCGATGGCAGAAAGCATCGCCGCTCCTTGGTTACGAACTTTCGGTGGCGGCCCCATGCAACCTGTGCATGGAATATTGGCAGCTATGCATTCTCCGCCGCATCCAGCAAGAGTTGCAGGCCCCATGCATATTATACCTTGAGCCAAAAAGCATTTTCCATCATCCTGCTTTTCATGCCATCTATAGAAGCGATCTATCTCTATCTTCTCTGGCTTAGTATCTTTGCGAGGACATTCATCGCATAGCGCAACGCTTTTACCAAACTCCGTTTTGCCTGAAAGCAACGCCTCCAATGCTTCAGCAAGCACTGGCTTCGTTGGCGGACAGCCGGGAATGACAGCATCAACTTCAACAACATCACTCAGCACCTTAAGGTGGGGGAGAAATTCTGGAAGTTCAAGCTCCTCTTCCTTATCTCTTGATCCAGGAACAATTTTTTCTTTATTGGGTGTTGTCTCATTTTCCAGATAAACAGCCCTGAAAATATCCTCCCTATCATACAGATTTGCCAGTCCTATAATGCATCCTTCAATTGCACATGAACCATACGCAACTAAAATCTTCGATTTTTTCCTCAGTAATTTTGCAATTTCCTCATTCTCGCTCGTCCTTATTGCTCCATTATAAAAGGCAATGTCTATGCTTTTATCTGGCATTTTTTCCAAGTCTTCATATTTGAAATCTGTGGCACATGGCCAGAAAACAATTTCTATGTCATCGAGCAACTCAAGCAATTTCTCATGAATGCCAAGCAACGAAACATCGCATCCACCGCATCCCGCACCCCAATACATGGCTATTTTCTTCTTCATCTTACTTCCTCCTCAATGGTGATGGACCAAGCTCCTTTATCTCCTCAACAAATTCCTTAATAACTCTCGCAAATTTCGCCCCCTCTGTAGCGGAAACCCACTCAAGGCGAAGGCGGCGGGGATTTATTCCCATTTGCTCAAGCAGCTTTTTCAGCATCTCCACCCGCCTTCTCGTTCTTATGTTACCATTTACATAATGACAATCTCCTGGATGGCATCCACCTATGAAAACACCATCTGCCCCCTTCTCAAATGCTTCCAGAACGAATTCCGGATCAACTCTGCCAGAGCACATAACTTTTATTGGAACAACATTTGCCGGATATTTAAGGCGGGATGTGCCCGCCATATCTGCGCCTGCATAGGCACACCAGTTGCATAGAAAGGCAACAATTTCTGGCTCAAAACCCATATCATCACCTCCAGCATCTTTCCTCATATTATCACCTCTATCATTTTCTCAATCTGCTCATCTCTATAATTACGCATTTCTATATTATTGCTCGGGCAGGCAGCAGCGCATGTCCCGCATCCCTCGCACAAAGCTTCTATACATTTTGCCTTTCCGTTTGGTTGGCGCTGCATTGCTCCATATGGGCACACGCTTACACACACCCCACAACCCGAACAATGCTCTTCATCAACAACTGCCACCATCGGATCCTTCTCAAGTTTGTCTTTAGCAAACAGGGCAAGAACTTTGGAAGCGGCGGCACTTGCCTGGGCGACGGTGGCAGGAATATCCTTCGGAGCCTGAGAGCATCCGGCAAAATATATGCCTCTCGAGAGAGCTTCAACTGGTTTCAACTTTGGATGAGATTCCTTCAAAAAGCCTCCAACGCCTGTTGCAACTTTAAGAAGCTGTGCTATTTCCTTCGTTTCCTTCCTTCCAACTATTGCCATTGCAAGCACAACCAAATCAGCTTTTATCTCCACCTTTTTGCCAGTTAGAGTATCCACACCCCAAACAACGACTTTATCTCCCTCTCTGAATATCTTTGCAACCTTGCCACGAATATAGTTTATCCTTTCCTCTTCCATGACATTGTTTATGAATTCCTCATAATCCTTTCCTGTCGCCCTTATATCAATGTAAAAAACGTATGCCTCTCCATCTGGAACATGATGCTTGTAAAGCAGGGCATGCTTTGCGGTATACATGCAGCATATGCTGCTGCAGTATGGCATATGCTGTTTATCTCTCGAGCCTGCACACTGAACAAATACAATCTTTTTGGGTGTTTCGCCAGTGGAAGGCTTTATTATGTTGCCTCCCGTTGGCCCGCTGGCGGAAAGCATTCTTTCGAACTCCAGACTTGTTATTATGTCATCATCCTCTCCATATCCATATTCAACGAGATTACTTTTATCATATAAGTCGTAGCCAGTCGCAACTATAATGGCACCAACCTTTTCTTCCACAATTTGTGGCTGCATATCATAGTTTATTGCATCTGCCTCACATGCCTCCCTGCATTCGGCACAAGTTAGCGGAGCCAGGCCAAGACATGCCTCCCTGTCAATTGTATATGTTGATGGAACCGCCTGTGGGAATGGAATGAAGATAGCTTTTCTCGGCTTCTTTTCCATGTCAAACTCATTTGGAACTATAACAGGGCATACTTTTTCGCAATCACCACAAACAGTACATGCATCCTCATCGACATAGCGAGGCTTTTTGAGTATTTTTACATCAAAATTGCCCACATAGCCGGAGATATCGATAACCTCGCTGTAAGCCATTAACTTTATTTTCGGATGCCTGGAAACGGCAACCATTTTTGGCGTTAAAATACACTGGCTGCAGTCGAGTGTTGGAAATGTCTCGCTAAGTTGAGCCATTCTTCCTCCTATGCTCGGCTCTTTTTCAACCAGAATAACCTCATAGCCAGCATCCGCAATGTCCAGTGCTGCCTGAATGCCGGCGATGCCACCGCCTATAACAAGGCATTTCTTTTCTACAGGCACATAGATGGGCGTTAGATCCTCATTGCCCTTGAGTTTCTCAACCGTTGCCTTCACTATTTTTATCGCCTTCTCTGTCGCCTCCTCCTTTTCATGAACCCATGAGCACTGCTCCCTTATATTTGCCATCTCGCATCTCTGAGGATTGAAATAGTCCTTGCATACATTGCGGAAGGTTTCTTCATGCATTGAAGGTGAGCATGCGGCCACAACGACAGCATCAAGATTTTCTTCTTCTATTTTCTGTCGTATGAGATTCTGGCCTGGATCTGAGCACATATACTGGTATGTTGTCGCAAAAACAACACCCGGATATTTTCGCAACTCCTCAGCTACCTTTTCAACATCGACAACGCCCGCAATATTAACGCCGCAATGGCAAATGAAAACACCTATTCTTTTTGCCATTTTATCCCCTGCTTATATCCCCTTTCTAAAGCATCCTCGTTTAATTCCTTAAATTTAGCCGGCACACTTTCCAAAACAGCCTTTTTAATTGCATCATATGAAACAAGCTTTGTTACACCTGCAAAGAAGCCAAGCATCACAATATTTGCAACTATTCTTTTGCCAAGTTCTTCAGCTATCCTCGTTGCTGGAATTTTCGCAACTTTGCCCTCGCCGTTATGCAGTTTCACTAGATCCTCGTCTATAATGAGTAAGCCATCGTCTTTGAGTGATGGAGCAAACTTTTCGTAAGCACCCTGACTCATTACAACAAGCACATCCGGCTGGGTTACATATGGATAATCAATTTCCTCTTCACTTATAACAACATTGGAGCTTGCCGCTCCTCCTCTTGCCTCCGGCCCGTAAGAGGGGGTGAAAACAGCGTTTTTGCCATCATATATGGCGGCTGCCCTCGCCGTTATATTGCCCATTAAAATTATTCCCTGCCCTCCGAATCCGCCAAACTTTATCTCCACCCTCATTTTCTCGCCTTCTTTATAAGCTCCTCAACAGCCTCATTAAACGTGTGCTTTTCAATATCAACGAATTTGCCAACTATAATATCTCCTCCTATTTCAATATCCGCCTCAGAGGGATCTATTCCATGTTTTATTACGGAATGTTCTTTATAATATCGCAACGTATCCAGCCCGCTTGGCTCTTTATTGCGTCGCCCGAAAGCAGTGGGGCACGGAGCTATAACTTCCACAAATGAGAAGCCCTTCTTATTCAATGCCTCCTTCATACTCTCTTTCAAGCGGCGAACATGCAGCGTTGTCCATCTCGCCACATATACCGCGCCAGAGGCAGCGGCAACATGACACAAATTGAATGGATGCTCTATATTGCCATATGGAGCAGTTGTTGTTCTCGCTTTAAGCGGTGTTGTGGGGCCAAGTTGCCCGCCTGTCATTCCATAGTTGTGGTTATTTACACATATAACCGTCATGTCGATGTTTCGGCGGGCTGCATGTATGAAATGATTCCCCCCTATAGCAAATAAATCTCCATCCCCGCTAAATACAACCACCTTTAATTTTGGATTTGCAAGCTTTAAGCCAGTGGCGAAAGGAATGGCTCTTCCATGTGTAGTGTGATATGAATCAACATTTATGTATCCAGCAACTCTTCCTGCACATCCTATGCCGGATACAACTGCAAGATTTTTCAAATCTATCTCTGTTTCCTCTAACGCCTGTAAAAAGCAGTTTAAAGCCGTTCCCAGTCCGCAGCCGGGACACCATATATGGGGTATGCGGTCAGCCCTCAGATATTTATCAAGTGGGTGATATTTTGCCTCAATTTCCATTGTACACCTCCTTTATTTTTTCATATATCTCATGTGGCTTGTGTATTTCCCCTCCAAATTTTGGCAACAGAATAACTTTTTCCTTGCCAACATTTCTCTCCACTTCCAGTTTTATCTGCCCATAATTTATCTCGACAACAATGAATTTTTTGATGTCCTCTGCAATTTTCTCAAAATATTCATCCGGGAATGGCCATATTGTTCGCAACCTTATAAGCCCTACTTTATAGCCTCGCTTCCTCGCCTCCTTTACCGCCTCCTTGCTGCTCCTCCCGGAAATGCCGAAGGAAACGATGGCAATATCCGCATCATCCATTTCATATTCATCAATGTCTCTCATTTTCCTTTCATTTTTCCTTATCTTGTCGCATAATCGCCTTACAAGCCTTTCCTGCACTTCAGGGTCTGTAGCCTGAGGATATCCTTTTTCATCATGGGTTAATCCTGTTACATGAACATTATATCCTTCGCCTGCGCATGCCATTGGAGGGACATATCCTTCTGGCTTAAAAGGCAGATATTCTTCGGGTGGAACATCTGGCTTTTTTCTATTTACAATCTTTATTTTATTTTCTGGAGGAATAACAACCTTTTCAAACATATGGGCAACACTCTCATCCATCAAAACAATTACTGGCACCCTATACTCTTCAGCCAGATTAAATGCTTTTATGGTTAAATCAAAACATTCCTGAGGAGATGATGGCGATAAAGCTATTATCTCATAATCACCATGACTTCCCCATCTTGCCTGCATCACATCTGCCTGTCCAACGAGTGTGGGCATTCCCGTGCTGGGACCAGCGCGCTGCACATTTATAACTACGCAGGGCGTCTCCGTCATTGCCCCAAGCCCGATATTCTCCTGCATCAACGAGAAGCCCGGACCGCTTGTAGCCGTCATCGCCTTCGCTCCTCCCCATGAAGCGCCAAGTATTGCAGCCATTGAAGCCAGCTCATCTTCCATTTGAATGAAAATACCGCCAACCTGCGGAAGGCGGCGCGCCATGTGCTCAGCTATTTCCGATGAAGGCGTGATGGGATAACCAGCAAAAAATCTGCAGCCAGCCGCTATTGCTCCCTCCGCAGCCGCAATGTTGCCGCTGTAAAATTTAATCTGTTCCTTCCTCATTTTCCTCCTCCTTTTCAATGTAAATTGCAAATTCTGGACATATCAATGAGCAGAAACCGCATCCAATGCATTTTTTCTCATCACTTTCCACAAGTTTTGGCGGATGATAACCTTTAGAATTGAATTCCTCTGATTCCTGCAAAACACCTTGAGGACAAAATTCTATGCAAAAGCCACAACCTTTACAGCGATCCTTAATAATATAGACTTTTCCGTGGGGTGGTTTTAATTCCTTTTTTACCCAGTACTTCATCTTATCCTTCCATTTATTGTTTTGTCTTATTTAAACATTTTCCTAAAATTGAAAAAAGAGACGACAAATATAAAAAATTGGTAAGAAATGTATCAGTAATTTTCCAGTTTAATAAAAATTTGATAAAAAGAACCTTGTTATGATGCATCAATAATTTTGCAATTTCCTCCAAAATATTTCTTTCCACCACGAATTTCCATTTCTTTTTGCAGGATAGCAAAAATCCTTTCTTTCGTTCCTCTCCGGCCTCTCTTTTTTTATCTCTATATTCGGAGATGCCGAAGAAATAGCCGCCAAGCAAAGCATAGAAAATGCCCTCAAGCAACACGCTAATTTTTTCTCTCCTGCTAAGCATTTTGCCCAGATATGTTCCTTTCATCTTTCCATCAACTATTTCCATTCTATAAATTTCGCAACCAAAATATGTAAAGCCAAGCTTTACAGCATGAAACTCCACAAAAAATAGAAAAGAGGGAGAATTTAAAAACTACCGTATTGAGGCGGCGCTTTCCCCACAGCCTTCAGTACTATTGGGTATTTATTCTCCTTATCAGCCTCCTCCACTTTTTTCAGTTCAACGATAAATTGCCATTCATCCCCGTAATCAAATAGGAATAGCATCTTTTTCCCAACGTTTAAAAAGACATCTGCTACTTTTGTCTTCTTCACGCTTCCATACCGGCTTTCTTCACCAATATCTTTGAATAATTCATATCCTTCTTCTGATTCAAAATAATTCTTTAAGTTGTCATAGAAGCCAAATGCATGGTCAAATTGGAAATCGAAACTTTCCACTATTATCTCAGCCAACCGATATAATGTTGTGTTTCCTTTAACAGCTATTATCCGATATGGCCTTCCTCTCTTCCTTCCTTTTTCGTCAGTTAGTGTAACTTTCAGTATATGTATCTTTTCTCTATTCATGCACTACTTATACCCGCCCATCATGAGCGATGGATCTCCAAGCAAAACCCACTGCTCCACTGTCTTTGTATGTCCTGCTTCCATGTCGGTCATATCGAAGCTGTTTATGTATGTCGTTATTGCCTGCGAGTGTGCCATGCCAAGCACATGCTGCCCCTTCTCGCCATATTGCCTGAAAAATTCAATGGTAATCCACCCATCGCCCCCTCCTGTTGTACAATCCCTGCCAGGCATTCCATAGCCAAGGCCAGTATTTCCAGTGCTTGCTATAGCCCCTCCATTTGGATTTCTCACAAGGCGCCAGCAGAAGCACTCTGGCGTGGGCTGTCCATATGTCCACATGTAGTTATTTGGGAAGAATGGGAAAATGGAAAATATGTTTAAGAAAGCAGGTATGGCAGATACGTTAAACTGTCCATTGTGGCATCCACCAATAACAGCCACTGGCAACTTCTCTCCATTTGATAGAGTATCTATGGGGAATACTGGAAAGCTAAGATATGGGAACCATGGACGGAGTGTGGTGACATATAAGCCCGTGATGCTTGCATGCTGCCTGTTGCCTGGTATGCCAGGATAATGATCCGCCCATACATTTGGACTTCCATGCCCGGACATGAACCAGAAACCGCAGCCGCCATTGAAAGCATTTATCACATCTTCCTGTCCCGTAAATTTGCCATTGGATGCCCAGAGTATCTCCCTTTCAAAGTCAGGGGGCATGTAATATAAAGCTCCTCCTCTTCCTTTCAAAGCTTTCTCGCCAGTTGTCCACTCTCCTTCATAATACATCTC
>CAZTDS010000017.1:0-17787 GCA_964612535.1 uncultured Thermoplasmatales archaeon | reverse complement strand
GTTGCCAAGATAATCTCACATTTTCGAAGTATCTCCTTCAACAAATGTTCTTTCCTTGATTTATTAACTTTTTAATTAACTCAATTATTCTATCTCTGAACTCCTCTCTCTTTAGAGCCATCTCAATGTTTATGCGAAGCCAGTCAAATTTATCTCCGAGGTCATATCTTTTTCCCTCGAATACATATGCATACAACTCCTCATTTTCAAGCATCATATTCAAAGCATCTGTGAGCTGTATCTCACCTTTTTTGCCAGGCTTTGTTTTTTCAATGTATCCAAAAATTTTTGGACTAAGGATATATCTTCCCATAACAGCAAGATTTGATGGTGCTTCACGAGGAGCTGGCTTTTCTACGAGTGCTTTTATTTTAAAAATTCCATTTTCAACCTCTTCAGCATCTACGATACCATATTTTGAAGCATATTCCATCTCTACTTCCTGAATTGCTATGACCGAAGCATTATATTTTTCATACACGTCTATAAGTTGCTTTGTACATGGCTGATTTGCCACTATTATATCATCGCCCAACAACACAGCAAAAAATTCCTCGCTTATATGCTTCCTTGCCATATATATTGCATGTCCTAAGCCCAGGGGCATTTTTTGGCGTATATAAAAAATCTCAGCCATCTCACTTATTTTCCTCACTTCATTCAGCTTTTCTTTTTCTCCCCTTTCCTCCAGAATTTTTTCCAGTTCATACGCAACATCAAAATGATTTTCTATGACCTCCTTTCCTCTTCCTGTAATTATAACAATGTCATCTATACCCGAATTTATCGCTTCCTCCACAACATATTGTATGGCGGGTTTGTCTATGATGGGAAGCATTTCTTTGGGGCTATTCTTTGTGAGAGGGAGGAATCTTGTGCCTAAGCCGGCGGCAGGTATGACAGCCTTCATGATGATTGTAATTGCATTTCCTTTAAGAGATTACCGCTTTCTTTAACACCTCTATAAAATCATCTGCTGTAACACCTATGCCTTCAATGTTTTCAAAAAAGCTATTGATTATTTCCTCCGCTTCCTCTATATTTTTCCCTCTCAAATTTTCCTCGAGTTTTTCAAGCATCTCCTCGGGATGAATGAAAAAATCGCCTGTAAATCTAATTTCCTCTATTCTATCCTCCTTAACTCTTACCTCGCATCTAATCAGTTTCCCTCCCTTGACCTTCTTTTCACCTTTTGAAATTCCATTCCTTGCTTTCATATTTCTTCACCAATTTTCTGGCAATTTCAATTTCTTCTTCCCCAATGCCCTCTTCTTTAAATTCAATAGATAAATTTTCTTTAAATCCTTCTATCAAAGCTTTAATAACTTCCTCATCACTTATTTTTCCTATCTCCTTTTCAATAGACGTAACTCTTTCCTCGATGCTTTTTATGTTTTTATCACTTATTTTTTCTTTACTAACTTTAAGGAGGGAAAACATTTTTCTTACATTCACTTGCAACAATAATGTGCCATGTTGTAAAATGTTACCATATTTCCTTGTTTGAGCACTTCCCGATATTTTCTTTCCATCTACCACTATATCATTTATGCCCGCTTGCTCGGCTTCCAGTCCAATTTTTTTTAGTCCATGGGCTAGTGCCCCACATATAATTTTGTATGACTCCAGGATTTTTTCTGGCATGAAATGCTGGGGGCAAACAAAGGAATATGTTATCTCGCCCTCGCTATCATGATATACAGCACCTCCACCAGTGATGCGGCGCACCACATCTACGCCCTGCCGCTCACAGAGCTCCAGATTAACCTCATTTTTGATGCTCTGGAAATATCCGATGGATATGGCAGAAGGCTTCCATTTATAGAAGCGAAGGGTGGGTTTTCCAGATAAAAGCAATGCCTCATCTATGGCCATATTTTCGTAGGCATTTCTATGGCCGTGTATAATAAGGCGAAATTTCATATGGTTAAAAGAGAGGGGTTTTTAAATATTCATCGTGAGAATGGCAAGAAGAAAAGAGAGGAGAATGATGGGGGCAAATGGGTGGCTTATAAAAATAAGCACATCATTGCAGTATTTCTCTATTTCCTTTATTTCTTCTTTGCTTAAGCCCATATAGGATGGCTTGGCAATGATTTTGCCTTCTATTTTCTCTCTTTTGAGAATCCTCATTATAGAGGATATCTCCATTTTCTTTCTATGCACGATGCCATTCTTAACATAAATTGTCTCTGCAAGCATTTCTCCAGCAAGTTTTTCCGATACCTTTTCTCTCCTCCTGCATGGAAGAAAAGAGGATGAGATGTCGGCTGAGATAGCAAATACAATTGCTGCAATGTAAGGGGCAAGAGCAGGATAATAAAAAGATAGAAAAACATATGCCGCCATCGCCACCGCCACTGAAAATAAAAGCAAAATCACGAATTTCATTCCTTTTCCCTGTTCAAAAGCATTTATTCCTCCAAATATGAAGTAATGGGCTAAGGAGACTATTGCGAGCATTACCAAAAAATGAGGTATGAAGGTTATATCATAAACAGTGGCGGATAATGCAACCAAAGCCATGAGCAGTTTTGCATCACCTCCTCCGAAGGCACTGCTCCTCCATAAAAGCCATATGAAGAAAAAGGATATAACTAATGGAATAAAAAGATACCACGCCCTGTAATTTTTAAGGGTAAATAATATAATGCCAATAAAAATTGCTGGAAAGGTAAGCCAGTTTGGTATTTCCTTTGTTTTTACATCCATAATGGCTGCTACGAAGGCAATAGATATTGCAAGAAAAATGATGAATTCATCAATCATTTTATCAATGCTGAAGGCTCCTCCCCGCCGTGCCAGCTCATGCGAGGACGTATCTTTATCACATGAACTGCCTCTGAAGTGTCATCTATGATCAATGCCACTCCTTTTTCAGTTCCTATCTTTTTAACCGCCTCGCCAATATCGCCCTGCATGTATGTGGGGCGCACCCTGTTTAATGCTTCTATGTCTTCCTGAGCAGTGAGGCGATGGCATATTATTATATCGCTGTGAGACATAACCTCGCTATCTAATGAACTGGGTCTTTGAGTTGCAAGTATAAGTGCCACCCCCGGCTGCCTTCCCTGACGCATCCACTGCTTTATCAGAACATCCTTTGCAATGCACTCTTCGTGGGGAAGGAAAACATGAGCTTCATCTATGGCAAACCACGTTATAGGAATTTCCTCCATCCTTTCTTTTTTCCCATTAATGAGCATTTCCTCATATTTCTTCCTCTCTCTTATCCTCCCCTCAAATATTTTCCTTGCGATAATGGCAACAATCACAATTTTTAATTCTTCAGGATAAGGCGAGATATCCAATACAGATATTCTTCCTCCTTTTGCAATTTCATTTATAGGAATACCATTTTTATCAAAAATTTTCCATCCTTTGGCTGTATATAGAAGATTCTCTGCAATTATCTTTGCCTCCTCCCTAATTTTCTCATCTTTTTGCAAAAAGTCTATTATGTCATCTATATCATAATCTTTCACCTTTTCCGCTGCCCTATTTATGGCTCTTCCTATGGCAGCAGATATATAATCTGTTGGAGAAATATTGAAAAGCTGTGCCCAGTAATAGCTGTTTAACTCAGATGTTTTTATCAGCAGGTTTTGGGCATCGATACCCTTTTTCCTATATTCCTCAACATTTTCCGGAGATGAAAAAATCTTTATATCAAATGCTCTGGCTTCTCTCTCCCATTTTTTAAGTTCTTCTTCCTGCTTATAATTTGGATGGCTAAGTGTCCAAAAAATGCCCAATGTATCGATAATAACAATTCCGATATTTTCCCTTGCTTCTTCCTCAAGCAATGCAAATTCTTCTATGAACGTACCCATTGTATATGATTTTCCATATCCTCTTTTTCCACATATTAAAATAACATGTGGCTTGAGAGCATCAACATATACATGAGAGCCTAGAGAACCATCCAATGCATAATATCTGCCTATATTGAGAATTCCTTCTCCCTTCTTTTCTCTCCTCCCAAGAACATAAAGCTTGTCAGAAATCTTTGCTCTTTCCATCGAAAAGTATATAGCATGACAATTAATTAAACTTTGCATATGATTTGCGATTATGAGATAAGAAAGGAGGGAGATGATAGAGTTGCAATTTTAAATTGTGAAGAATGTGATAATTCTTCCAGTTTGATGGATGAAAATTGTAGAGAAGGGATAATAGGAATTTTGAAGAAAGAAGCAGATATTTCTCGCCTTATTCTGCAGCATCCTTTCGTAAAAGTATTTGATGGCTACGCTCTTGATTTGATGAAAAGCTTGGCAAAATTTCTTGAAAGTTTAGATGCCATCGATGTGGTAAAAGGCAACGATGCAAAATGTGAAAATTGTCTCAAAGAAAGAAAAGAAAAACTCGATGAGATAAAGAAAATCGCTGGCAGGGACCCGATAGAAGCTTACAGAAGAGTTAAAAAAGAAATATTGAAGGAGGGGAAGAAGAGAAAAAAACCTGTGATAATAGGTGATAATAACTGCGAGAGTTGCAGAAAAAGATATATAGAGGCGTTTATGCAGGCAATCAGAAAAGGAGAGCTTGATATTAAAATTGATGAGGAGAAAAGCAGCGAGTATTATTATGTGTACGAAATGCAGCCTTATATACGCCCCATATTTTTCGATACCTACATCCATCTCACTCCTCCTCCAGATGCAGTTTTTATCAAAAAATATGAAATAGTGGGCGAGGGGCGCCCCCTTCAGGTTTCACTATATTCGCTTGCAACTCGCCCAGAAAAACTATATTTTGTTATCCCTCCTGAATATAACCTCTCAGAAGAGCATTTGAGAGTTCTGCAGAAAGTGAAAGAAAAACTTGCCAAGCACAGGCCAAGCGATGCATCCTTTATGGATCCAGAGACATCCCGCGACTACTTCACCAGATTTGCTATGGAAACGATAAGGAAAGTTGCGGAGGAGAAAGAACTCCATATTGATGTGAAGGAGCTTGAAATGCTTGCCGATATTTTTGCTAAATATACTGCTGGCTTGGGCTTGCTTGAAGACTTGCTTATGGATGAAAATATTCAGGATATTTACATAAATGCACCTGTTTCAAACAATCCCCTCCATATTGTCTGGCAGGGGGAGGAATACACCACAAACATATACTTTTCTGAACAGGATGTTGAAGCTCTTTCCTCTCGTTTCAGAAGCCTGAGCGGAAGACCATTTTCCGAGGCTTCACCAATTCTTGATATGGGGCTTGAAAAATATGGTTCAAGAGTTGCAGCAATATCAAATCCTCTTACTCCTAAAGGAATAGCTTTTGCTATACGTCGCCATGCCATGACACCATGGACTCTTCCCAAGCTTGTCGCCAGAAATATGCTCACCCCAAAGGCTGCAGGACTGCTGAGTTTTCTCATAGATGGACAGGCAACAATACTTATTGCAGGTAGCAGGGGAGCGGGAAAAACATCCCTCCTTTCCTCTCTCATCTTAGAAATTCCACAGAGATTTCGCATCCTCACTCTTGAAGATACACCGGAATTACCCATCGAACATCTACAATCACTTGGCTACAAAATACAATCCCTGATTACACAGCCCATCACGGCGGGCGAAGGCGGAGGTGGGGTTGATCCGAAAACTGCTCTCCGCACAGCCCTCCGTCTTGGAGAATCTGTGCTTATATTGGGGGAGGTTAGAGGAGAGGAAACCAAGGTTCTTTTCGAAGCCATGAGAGTTGGAGCAGCTGGCAACGTCGTGTTAGGCACCATTCATGGAGCAACGACGAGAGATGTTTTTGAGAGAATAGTATATGACATAGGCGTTGCCCCCACTTCATTTAAGGCGACTGATGTTGTTATTGTTGCAGCTCCGATAAGAGTAGGAGGAGGAATGGAAAAGAGGAGGAGGGTCATTCAAATATCTGAAGTTGTTAAAAGAGGATGGGGAAAGGAGGTTGATCCAGATAAGATTTTTGCAGATATCATGACCTATAATGCATCAGAAGATAAGCTGGAAGCAACAGATTTGCTGGATATGGGGCAATCTGAGATGATAGGAAGAATAGCCAAAGAATGGGGTATTAGTATTGAAGATGCGATAGAAAATATCTCCTTGAGGGGAAGAATAAGAGAGGAAATGGTGAAGAGGGGAGAAAAAAATCCGAAGTTGTTGGAAGCAATGGCGGTGAGGGACGCAAACAATGCGTTCTGGATGTTAATTGAGGAAAGCATGAGAGAGCATGGTTCGCCAGATTATAATGAAGTGGAGCAGAAATGGATGAAATGGTATAAAGATTATGTGAAAAGGATAGCATGAGCGAATGGTTTGATAAAGGGTGCAAGTTTGCTTTGAAGCATTTTTCATGGTTAGTAGGAGATATAAAAAAATTCCAACAAAAGGTAAATGAAAGAGTATCCAAGGAATTTATGGATTCATTAATTTTCACAGGTATGGATGCTGAACCTCATGAAATTATTTTGTTTTCGTATGCAGGTGCAATAATCGCATTTATCGTCGCTCTTGTCCTCGATATCCTCCTTCTTGCATTTTCAGGATTTTCATTGAGAAGCATTGGATATCTCACCATACTGCTTATGGCAATTGTAACGATTATACTCCCCATATTGGCTCTACAGATTATAAGCGAATATCCAAAAACCAAGGCAAAATATATGAAAATACATTCCCTTGGTGATATACCGGAAGTGCTAAGCTATATTGTAATGTATCTGAAACTCATTCCCAATCTGGAAAATGCTCTCCGCTTTGCTGCAAGAGAATCAAAAACATCTTTGGCAAAGGATTTACGAAAACTTATGTGGGATTTGGAAGTGAGAATCCACAAGAGCATAGACGATGCCGTTACCTACTTCGCCAATATGTGGGGAAAATGGAGTGATTATTTAAAGAGGGCAATGCATTTGGTAAGAAGCTCCATTCACGAAAGGAGTGAGGGAGAAAGAAATGTAACCCTTGATAGAAGCCTCGATGTAGTGCTTGAGGGAACAAAGTCAATGATGATAGAGTTTGCAAATAAACTCCATCAGCCAACTCTCGTAATATACTCCATGGGTGTTATGATTCCACTGGCTCTCGTCGCAATGTTGCCAGCCGCCGCAGCCGTTGGCTTGCGCCTTTCCATTTTTCAGATTTTCATATTTTATGACATTATTTTGCCCCTCCTTCTGTTTATTTATATAAGAAAGGTTTTGCTTGCGAGACCAGCAACTTTTAATCCGCCGGCTGTGCCATCAGACCATCCAGCATTGCAGAAAATTAATAAAAAGGCGAATTTAATCGCCGCCATTTCTCTCGGCTCACTTATTACTATTCCAGGCATCGCTTTCATGCTCCTTCGCTTTTTACCTCTTGAAGGAACTCCTCTTGAATTTTTTGTGAAGCCTGCTGAGGAGGGAGGAATTAATGCATATTTTCCTGTAACTCTCTTTATTTTATGGGGAATTGCCGCTGCAGTTTCCCTCTATTGCTTAAAAACATATACGCCATACAAGAAAATAAGAGATGATATAAAGGAAATGGAAAAGGAATTTGCTGATTCTCTTTATGTTCTTGGAAAGAGAATTATGGAAGGTCGTCCAGCTGAGGAGGCATTTCATTATGCTTCCGAAACTCTGGAAGGCTCAAAAATGGGAGAAGTTTTCCGTCAAACTGCCTTCAATCTTCTTTCCATGAGAATGAACAGCAATGAAGCCCTTTTTGACAAAAAATTTGGCTCTCTCAAGCACGTTTATTCAGATAGAATACGAGCCATAATGCGTTTATTTGTTGAGGGTGTTAAAAGGAGCTATGTTGCGGCTGGTGTGGCGATAGTAAAAATAGCGGATCACTTAAAGCAATTGCAGGATGTGGAGAAAAACATAAGAAATGCACTTGGTGTGCTAACCTCGACTCTCCGCACAACAGCAACTTTATTTGCCCCGATAATTGCAGGAGTTACACTTGGAATAACAAAGTTGATTTCCAATATACTCAATACCATGGATTTACAATCCATTACAGCAGAAATTGCAAATGAAACCGAAAATACTTTTTTTGGTAGCATGGAATTTTATATAATGGATGTTCCGCCCGAAATTTTTGTTTTGGTAATAGGAATCTATGTTATCCAGCTTGTTTTCCTGCTGGTCAGATTCGCCAATGGCATAGAGGAAGGAGATGATAAAATTCAATTCATGTACAGTCTTGGCAAATCACTGCCAGCAGCCATCGCATTTTTCAGCATAGTAACGATATTTTCCATGATAATGTTTCAGAAAATGTCTCCTGTATAATTCAAAATTTTCCTTTCCTCGCCACTCTCCACATTAATTTCTGTCATCTCCACCCTGTTTTCTGCAATCCTGAAAAGATTGAATGATGGATATGATTTTCCTTTAAGGCGACGCGAGCAGGCGGTGCCGGCGGCGACGAAATAACTGTTTTCAAGTTTCCATACCCATGGAAGATGCTTATGGCCTGATAAAACAAAATTTATGCCAAGTTCTATACAGAGATTAAGCACATCTCCCGCATCTATCGGAATGTTTCTTTCCCTGCCTGTTCCAGGTATTGGAATGAGGTGATGATGAAGGGCAAGAAATTTCAGTCCTTCCCCTTCCATCTTCTCCCTTATAAGTCCATAATTTTCTCTTCCTATATGTCCATCATCTAAGTCTGGCTCACTGGAATCGATGCCGAGCAGCGTTATTCCGTTTCCTTTATAAAATGGGTAGCGAGTGCCAAAAATTTCCTCAAAAATTTCATACCCTTTATTTCTTGCATCATGATTTCCTGGCACAACAATTTTCCTTGCCTTTATTCTATCCAGAAATCTTTTTGCCATCTCATATTCATGTATGTATCCATCATCTGTAATATCTCCCGTTACAACAACAATATCTGGTTTTTTCTCATCAAGTATTTTTATAAGATTTTCTCCCCACTCCGGCACAAAATTTTTTCCCGTGAGATGCAAATCTGAAATATGGGCAAGAATCATTTTCTCACCACCTTTACCTTATAAATTCCATTCTTTTTCACTTCAAAGTCCACATCAATGAATTTTTTTATCAGCCACATAAGTGTTTCAGCATGTCTGCTTATTTCCCTGCATTTAAATTCGCCGCCTCCCGCCATGACAATATATGGAAGCATTTGGTCCACCGCATTTACATCCAAGTCAGCATTTGCCTTTATTTCCGCAATGAGTTTTTTAGCTGCCTCCATGCCAACTTTCTCCGCCGGCTTGCCTTTCTCGCCCAGCGAATCTGCACCTAAAATTTTGCCTTTTGTCCATACAACGATGCCCACACCCGAGCAGGCGGCGGAAGTTTCCTCAATCATTATATTTGCTTCCATATTTTGCCTGCTGAATTCTTCCAGCGAAGCCTTTTTGATGCGCTCTGCAATGGCGGTGGGAAGATTTGCAATATTTACTATGCCTTCAATGCCCTCTATGTTTTCATCAAAGGAAAGTTTGTTTAATCTGTCACATGGCTCGATAAAAATTTCCACTTCTCCTCCGCCCACAGGGTAGTAGCCACGCCTGTTTAAGTATGCTTCGATACTAACTCCCATCTTTCTTAACAATTCAACAATAACATTTTGGAAATAGTCCCATGGAGGCGACCATTTCACATCCGTTCCTCCCTTCAAAATCAAATGGGTCTGGCGTTTTGCGAAGATGGAAGGGAGCATGCACGCCTGCAACACGAGAGTTATACTTCCAGCTGTGCCAATATCAAATTCAAATTCCCCTCCTTCAATCTCGCCCGGATAAAACTCTATGGATTTTGAGCCAAGGGAAAGATTCTTTACGTTGGCATTGCATATTTTTGCAACACTCTCTACCCCCACCATATGCTGCCTTCTGAGCCCCGGATTTGGACGATTTGCTCTTATGTTGAAAACTTTAACGGGCTTTTTCGTTAATGCCGCCAATGCAATACTCATGCGGAGTATCTGTCCTCCTCCTTCGCCATAACTTCCATCAATTTCAATCATCTTATTGGTAAAGGATAAGGCGATTTATACATTTTGAATTCATTCCCATCCTTTTTCCAGATATTCCAGAAGCATGCCTAAGGCAGCTTTGGCAAAATTTTCCTTATTCTCCAACCTATCTCCTTGAAAAAGGAAACGCTTTGCCTTTACACCTTCTGGAGCTGCTATTCCAGCATATACAAGCCCCACTGGCTTTGTCGCCGTGCCGCCACCTGGGCCAGCTATTCCTGTTGTTGCTATGGCAATGTCAACGCCGAGCAGATTTTTTACGCCATTTGCCATTTCTTTTGCAGTTTGTTCTGAAACGGCTCCATATTTTTTCAGTGTTTCTTCCTTAACTCCGAGAACCTTCACTTTGACTTCGTTACTGTATGCAACAATTCCTCCTTTAAAATATTCGGAACTTCCTGGAATGTTTGTGAGTTTATGGGCTATGAGGCCGCCAGTGCATGATTCAGCAGTTGCCACCCAGAGTTTTCTTTCTTTAAGCATTTTTGCAATTTTTTCAAGCATATAACAATAAAGGGAAACGGAGGAAAAAGTTTTTGAATTACAGTTAGGTGCAGGATATACAGATATTGCAAGATATGTGGCAACAAACTTTATATATAATCTTTGTTTGAATGCTCATGAGAGTAAAAAATATGGAAGTAAGGGGCATAGAAGCGAAAAGATTCATAAAAGATATTTCTCGCCCCATGAATATACGAATAGATCACAATAGCAGCGTTGTTTCATTTTCATATAAAGGCGGAGAAGAAGCAGAGGTGGAATTTGAGTATGTTACCAGCTATGGTGCATTAGGGATAATAAAATTTGAGGGTGGTCTTATATTTGAAGATGATAAGGCGAAGGAAATTGCAGAAAGATGGCAGAGCAAGAAGAATATGCCAAATGAGGTTGCATCTCATATTCACACAGCCATAATGCATTACTGCGTTCCTCAAGCTGTTATGATAGCGAGGGAACTCAAACTGCCGCCCCCCATTCCATTGCCACAAATTAAGTTTGAAAAGGGTGGAGCAAAGGGAAAGGATAGATTTGGGCCGGAAGTTGCATAAAATATTTTAAACGATGTCCATTTCTCCTTCAAATGGATGCTAAAAATTATCCGAGAATGGAAGAAGAGATTCTGAAATACTGGGACAGGAACAGGATTTTTGAAAAGAGTTTGAAAAACAGAGAAGGATGTAAAAAATTTGTCTTCCTCGAAGGCCCACCAACAGCCAACGGATTGCCGCATCCCGGGCATGTTCTGACGAGGACAATGAAAGATGTGGTTTTGCGGTATAAAACAATGAAGGGCTTTTATGTTGCAAGGAAAGCCGGCTGGGATACACACGGATTGCCAGTTGAAATTGAAGTGGAGAAGATGCTTGGATTGAGAAATAAGCAGGAAATAGAGGAGTATGGAATAGAGAGGTTCAATGAAGAATGTAAAAAAAGTGTTTTTAGATATGAAGAGGCATGGAAGGAGATGACAAGGCGTGTTGGTTTCTGGATAAATATGGATAATCCATATATAACTTTGGAAAACGACTATATCGAGTCTGTATGGTGGTCTCTTAAGGAGGCATGGAAGAAAGGTTTGTTATTTAGGGGTTATAAGGTAACGCCATACTGCCCGAGATGTGGAACAACTCTATCCTCTCATGAAGTGGCTCAGGGATATAAAGAAGTGGAAGATCCTTCCATTTTTGTTAAGTTTAAAATTAAGGGAAAAGACGAATATTTTCTTGCTTGGACGACCACACCATGGACTTTAATCTCAAATGTTGCGCTGGCTGTTCATCCCGAGGAGTGGTATGTTAAAATAGAATATGAAGGGGAAAAATTAATTCTTGCTGAAGAAAGAGCCGCCGTTTTACTCAAGGGAAAGGAATACAATGAAATCGATAGGTATAAAGGAAGCGAACTGGAAGGAATTGAATATGAGCCCCTGTATAAATTCGTTGAGCCGGAAAAGAAATGCTGGTTTGTTATACTGGCTGACTTTGTAACCATGGATGAAGGTACGGGTATAGTTCACATCGCTCCAGCCTTTGGAGAAGAAGATTATGAAGCGGGCAGAAAATATGATTTGCCCGTTATACAACTCGTGGATTTGGAAGGTAAATTCAAAGAGGAAGTAAAACCATGGGCAGGAAAATTTGTAAAAGATGCAGATAGAGAGATTATAGAGGATTTGAAAAATAGAGGACTTCTTGTAAGTGAGCACAAATACAGGCATCAATATCCATTTTGCTGGAGATGCGACTCACCGCTCCTGTATTATGCAATAGAATCATGGTTCATAGGAATGTCTCGCCTGAGAGAACATCTTGTTAAAAACAATGAAAAGATAAATTGGTATCCCGAGTATATAAAGCACGGGAGGTTTGGAGAATTTATCAGGGAGGCAAGAGACTGGGCTTTATCAAGGAAAAGGTATTGGGGAACGCCATTGCCAGTGTGGGTATGCCAGAAATGCGGGAAAGAGATATGCATCGGAGGCATAGAGGAATTGAGGCAAAAGGCAACTAACTTTCCTGAAAAATTAGATTTACATCGCCCGTATGTCGATAAAATCCTGCTCAAATGCGAAGAATGCGGCGGAGAGATGAAAAGGGTGGAAGAGGTAATAGATGCATGGTATGACTCCGGCTCCGCCCCATTTGCTCAGTGGCATTATCCCTTTGAAAATGAAAAAGTATTCAAGGAGAATTTTCCCGCCGATTTTATATGTGAGGCGATCGATCAAACCAGGGGATGGTTTTATTCATTGCTCGCCATTTCAACCCTCCTCTTTGATGAGGCACCATATAAAAATGTGCTTACTCTTGGCTTAATCCTCGATGAAAAGGGACAAAAAATGTCGAAAAAGGCTCGTAATTATGTGGAGCCAGCAGAGATATTCCAGAAATATGGTGCAGATGCTTTGCGATGGTATCTTATTTCCGCCTCCCCACCCTGGCAGCCCAAGCGTTTTTATGAAAAGGTTGTTAAAGATGTTCTGAGCAAATTCTTACTCACTCTGTGGAATGTTTTTTCATTTTATGAAACATATGCGAAACTGGATGATTTTGATTATGGAAGAGATGCTGTGAAGTGTGAGGAGAGAGAGCTCATCGATAAATGGATTTTATCCCGTCTCCACAATTTAATAAAAAATGTTGAAGAAAAGATGGAAGTTTTTGAGGTTCATAAGGCAGCTAGGGCGATAGAAGAATTTGTTATAGAGGATTTAAGCAACTGGTATCTGAGAAATTCAAGGAAAAGATTCTGGAGCGAGGAGAGGAGTAAAGAAAAAATGGCAGGGTATTCCACGCTATATGAGGTGCTTACAACTGTAGCAAAGATAATCGCACCCTTCACACCTTTCATTGCAGAGAAAATATATCTTGAGATGGAAAAGGGAGAAAGCGTGCATCTATGTGATTACCCAGAGAGTAGCAAGGAAATGATTAATGAGGAACTTGAGGAGAGAATGGAAACGGTTAGAAAGATAGTTGAGGAAGCAAGAGCCCTTAGAGCCAAGCACGGAATAAAGCTCAGGAGACCATTGAAAGAAATAATAATTGTTGCAGATAAAAATCTGGAGGAATTTGCCGGATTAATAAAGGACGAAATAAATGTGAAGAATGTTGTGTTTGCTACAGAGGATAACCAATTTATGGAAGAGGTTGCAAAACCAAATTATGCGAAACTCGGACCAAAATTCAAGGAGAAGGCAAGACAGGTGGCGGAGGCAATAGAAAAGGCAGGAAAGGAAATCAGAAAGGTGGAGATAGATGGAAAGGAATACGAGCTTAGTGAGGAGGATTTCATAATTGAAAAGAAGGCTAAAGAAGGATATGCTGTGGGAAGCGTGGATGGCATAACAATAGCTCTCAATCTTGTTCAAACACCAGAATTAATAGCGGAAGGATTTGCAAGAGAAATAGTCAGGAGAATACAGGAAATGAGAAAAGAAATGAACTTGGAAATGGAAGAAAGAATAGTTGTTGAGATAGATATTGATAAAGAAAAACTCGGAGAGTGGGAGAATTACGTCAAAAATGAGACAAGGAGTGATGAAATAATTTATAAGCGGCAACCAGAAGGAGAACATGTAAAGGAATGGGAAATTGAAGGAGAGAAAATAAATATAGGAATAAGAAGGAAATAACTACTCAGCTGGATTTATTATTCCTTCCTCAGTTATTATCCCTGTTATGTATTTTGCAGGAGTTACATCGAAGGCGGGATTTCTCACCTTTTTTGGCTTCCATGAAAATATTTTAGTTATCTCTTCCTCTCCTCTTTCCTCTATTTCAATATCTCTTCCACTTTTTATGCTCTTATCAAAAGTGCTAAGAGGCGCTGCCACATAGAATGGAATGTCGTTTTCTTTCGCAACCACCGCTTTCTCATATGTGCCGATTTTGTTGGCAACATCATAGTTGGAAGTGATTCTATCTGCTCCCACTATTACCAAATCTACCTCGCCTTTTTCCATAAAATAGCCAGCTGCATTGTCCGCTATCACAGCATGCTCTATTCCTTCTTGCTCGAGTTCCCATGATGTAAGCAGCCCCTGCAAACGCGGGCGGGTTTCATCAACCCATACAAATGGATTTTTATCTTTTGCCATCCTTATTGGAGCTAAAGCAGTGCCATAATCAACGCATGCAAGGGCGCCGGCATTGCAATGCGTTAGTATGCGAGCGTTGGGCGAGATGAGCTTCTTTCCATGCTCCCCTATTTTCCTGCATTTTTCCACAATTCCCTCAACATATTCCTCGGCTGCCTTCAAGGCATCTTCTCCATGTTTTATTTTATCAAGCATATATTCGATGGCATGAAAAAGATCGCGGGCCGTAGGGCGTGTATTTGCCAGAATTTCCGCTGCTTTTTGCTTATCTTTTGCCATTGCTATGCCGTATGCGGCTGCGCAGCCTATGGCTGGAGCGCCCCTCACAACCATCTCCTTTATTGCATACGCCACTTCATTTTCATCTTTTGCCTCAAATATTTCCAGTTTTGCAGGAAGGCTTCGCTGGTCAATTAATTTGAGAGAATCATTTTCATACCATAAACTTCTCATTTCTTTGCCATTTACGAGCATTTTAACTCCTCCAGGGCTTTTTGCAGGTTTTCCCCAGCAGAGATTACATCCTTCCCAGCATTTATTAAATTTCCCTTTTTCAGTGCTTTGAGTATTTCAGCAATAAATTCCATTGTATTTCTTCTTTCATCCACCTTTATTCCTCCCTCGACATTTCCCTCTGCATAAATTATGGCATTTATTTCTTCCCGCCTGTAAATGAACCAATGAATCATCGCTTCATCGGGCGGAGCTTTAGTTCCTATAACAAGCATGATATCACCAGCAGGATTATAGTCAACTATTTCGACAAAATCTCCACTTCTCAAATCATGAATATTTGCTCCCATGGCGGTTATTAGAATCCTTTTTCCATATCTCATGCTTATGCTTTTTGCCCTTAATTTGCATTCATGCAATTTTTTTCCTGCTTCGATTATGCTGCTTGCAAGAGGGTTTTTTATTTCTTCTCTTGATATAAAAATTATCTTCATGGGAGAGGAATTATGCACAGGAAAACGAAATCTTCTTCGCCTTTGTTGCGAAACTGATGAAGTTCGTTTGGTTCAACAAATGCGAATGTTCCCGGTTTCAAAGGATGCTCTTTCCCGCTTTCATCCACCAAAGCTCCTTCGCCGGCAAGAACAAAAACGCCATGTTCCCAGTCATGGCGATGAAGAGGCGTGTGCCCTCCCTTTTTTATAACGAAGCGGCGCATCGCAAATGTTCTGCCAATTTTTTCGTCGATAAGCCACTGAATTTTAACATCCTTTGCTCCCTCCTCAGTAACATCATTTATTTCCACTTCCTTATAATCTTTAACAATCATGAAATTGAATGGCAATCAAGTTTATAAGATTATTCTATACTCCACTTTGCCTCAACTGGCTCTTCATATTTTAGCAAACCAAAGAAAACTCTTCCTTCCACACTCCCCTTTATACTCACATTGAAATCCATCTTTTTTATTGCCTCCACAACGCCTTCTGCAATATCCCTGTAACGAAGAACGAGAGGCATGGAAACATTTTTGTAGGAATGGGGCGGTATATCAACTTCTCCAAATTCTATTTCTCCTGTTGAAACATTCAGAATATATATCTCAAAATCACCCTTTAAATCATCTATTTTCCTTGCTTCCTGATTATATACCCTTACCTTTATATCGAGGAGTATGCTAGGGGCAATCTGCTTAACCTTTACATCATATATCTCTATTTTTATACTTCTGATTGCTTTAACCTCCAGATAAACATTGGCAAAAATTAATATGAAAATAACTATTATGGCGATAACTACAATAAGTTTTCTATTCATCAAAAATCAAATAGACTTTTCTGTCTAAAACTTTTTGCAAATTTACGATATTTTTCTATTGCCTTCCTTACCCTTTCCTCACTAAATTGATGTTCTCTGCACAGTATATCTATTGCGGCTTTTTCATCCACCTCCTTCCACTCAATTTTGTAATTTTTATTCACCTCTGGCTCGAGAAATATTTTCCTTACTTCTTCATAATTTTCTATTTCTGGAATCTTTCCCTCCTCAATAGCTGCATCTATGCTTCCATACTCCTTTATTATATTCAATGCCTTCTTTGGTCCTATTCCTTTAACTCCCTCATTAAAATCTGTGCCAATGAGTATTGCAATATCGATGAGTTGTTCACGGTTAATCCCGTTTTCCTCCAACACTTTTTCGAGAGATATTTCCTCTGGCGATATATCAATCCATATCTGCTTATCCGGCAATTTCCTTTTTCCAGTTATCGCAAGATTTCTCACAAGCTTTCTCGCTCCAAATAAAAGGGCATCGAAATCCTGAGAGGCAACAAAATCAACATCTCCTTTTGCATTCATATATGCTGCCTGCTCCTCCCCTTCTCTTTTTGCATCAACATATGGTATGCCGAGAGCATCGAGCAATCTTTTCGCATCCTCCACCTTCTCTGCATCTATTCTGCTCGTCCTTTGCGCCTTTTTAAATGCTTCTTCAAGATATCCTGCCTCCAGGGCGGCGAGCCACTCTTCCTCCGCCTCCTTCCTTATTTCCTTTCTTTTTTCCAGCGTTTTTAGTTTGAGGGGGTGTGGTTTGCCATCGAAAACATACACAGGCTTTATTCCTTCTTCAACGAGATTTGCTGTCCTGTAGAGTAAGCCGGATAAATGAGATGTTATTCTTCCCTGCGAATCTTTTAAAGGTGTGCCATCTCTTTGCCTTATTATGGAAAGAAACTGGTGCATGGCATTATAGGCATCTATAGCCACAACTTTCCCTTTTAAATCATGCAGGTTTATCTGTCTCGCTTTAACCAGAGGTTTCAGTTCTACTCCCATTTTATCTCAAAGCTAAACCACTCCACTTTTTTATCTTCAACGAGTTTTTTAATTTTCTTCTGCTCCTGTGTGAGTTTGCTATTCGCCGCTTTGAATTCAACGAACACTATTTTATCATCTTCAAATTGTATGCCATCTATTGGCGAACCGATGAAGCGGAAACGGCGGGCATCATAAGGATATGCCTCCATAAAGGGTGCAAATTGCTCCGTTATTTTGCCATATAGTGTTGCCATACTTCTTTTTCTTTCTTCCAATTCTCTCTTCTCTTTTTTTAAAGGCACAGCAACCATTCTGTGAATCAGAACCATACCTATCAAAAAGCCCATGAGGATACCAAGCAGAAAAATCCAGAATATCATGAATGGGTCCATGAATGAAATCACGCTGCCCCTTAAAATTGTTTTTAAATACTGCA
>CAZTDS010000016.1:16453-17923 GCA_964612535.1 uncultured Thermoplasmatales archaeon | reverse complement strand
TAACATATCGAATGGGCATCATCATATTTTCCCCCAAGCTCCTCGCATTCCTTTTTCCTGATATTCTTAACGGGAATGGTCTGCTCATTTTCATCTATCCACTCCATCATTACATTTTTTCCATCATTTTTTCTCCAATTCTCTTCTATCCCTATCATTAACTAAAAAATTTTGAAGGATTTATAAAGGTTTGTAGTACGAAAAGCTAAATTATTCCATGGAAAATGCATTCCCGCTTTCCAAAACCGAACTTTTAAAATATTAGTTATGATTTCAGTTAGATAGGAGGATAAAATGAACATAAATGCCGTTACACCGGCATATATCTTGGACGATATTACACCACATATTTATGAAACATCTATAGCTCTTTATAGACCAATCACATATGGACGAGTAATCTTGAGAAAAGTTAGAAAAACGAAGGAGCTTTCTATTATACAAAGAATTTTACAGATTGACCCAAAAACGCAGATTAGAATTTTAGACAGAATGAGTGAAACAGCAGAAAAAGTACCCAGAAGATGGTCAGAATTTCCTGAATGGCTCAAAGAGTTGGACAAAAATGTAAGGGAGATAGGAAAAGAAGGAGAATATCTAGTAAATCTTGAAAAACTTTTCCAAAAATTGGATAAAAAACATCGGGAAGAAATTATAAAACAATCCGCATCTCTCGCAATCCGAAAAATTGATTATATTAGAGAGTCCATCAGTCAAGCAGCTTGGGAGGCAGAAAAAGATGACATCCGAGAATTTATTATTGTGGACCAAGTATTTATAAATGTTAGAGACGCTCTTATTATTGTTAAACAATCGCGGTTAGAAGAAATAGAAGAAAAAGGATACCT
Source organism: uncultured Thermoplasmatales archaeon (assembly GCA_964612535.1). Classification (GTDB taxonomy): domain Archaea; phylum Thermoplasmatota; class E2; order UBA202; family JdFR-43; genus JdFR-43. The sequence goes on along the minus strand of CAZTDS010000016.1, from coordinate 17,075 downwards.
TGCAGGTGCTCTTTGGCTACTAATCAGATTATGGTGTTATAAAAGAAAAAAACTACCAATCGATGAGCTTGAAAAAGACCTTGCCGATATAACAATATCTCCCTCTAAAGGATACATAAAAGAAGAAGAGTATCCAGTTTTTTTGGAAATCCTGTAGGTATCATGTTTTACTCAATGGATACCAACATTGTTATAGGCATAATAAATCAAGTTGATCGCTTACATGTTAGAGCCCTCAGATTAATAAGTACTGTGAGGGATGAGTGGCTCATTCCGAGCCATGTGCTCGTAGAAACAAAGAAAAGATTGAAGGAAAAAATCAACGAGACATTTACCCATTTAGTGCCTAAATTGGTTGAACTATCCGGCCTGAACGATTTAATAGATATCAAGGAAGAATTGATGGGTTACTTAAAAGAACTCATGAATAAAAATCCAAAACTCACCAATTTCTACAAGTTATTATATCAAAAGATAGACAGATATCTCTCCGATACAGGGTCTGTTGATATGGATATCTTCAGGTATCTTTCGGAATTAGGAGAGCATATGTCAAGAATTGTACCATTTGAATTGAAAAAACATATTAGCTATAAAAGATTGAGGGTAGATTTAACGAAAA
>CAZTDS010000016.1:0-16443 GCA_964612535.1 uncultured Thermoplasmatales archaeon | reverse complement strand
AATATCTTCTTCGAACTAATGCTGAATATTGAAAAATACAATCCGTTGGTATTTTATACAGATGATAATGAGTTTATCCAGAAAGGAAAGGAAGCATATAAATTACTTGCCAAAGAAAGTAATTATCAGAAAGAATGGTTCTCAATAAAGAAGTTACCATAGCCTTAACCGAAAAATTTTTCCACTGTTCAGATCCCCTCGCTTATATTATCTCTAAACTAAAAATTGATGACATCTACTGTCCAAAGGCGAAAGCTTTAAGAATAAAAGGTATATTTGGGGTAAAATGTTGAACGATCCACTTGCAGATGCTCTGGCTACAATCAAAAATGCGGAGATGGTGGGCAAAAGAGAATGTATGGTAAAGCCCGCATCAAAGTTAATTGGTAGAGTCCTCAAGGTCATGCAGGATTATGGTTATATTGAGGCATTTGAATGGATAGACGATGGTAAAGGAGGGATATTTAAGGTGAAACTCAAAGGAAACATAAATAACTGCAATGTCATAAAACCAAGACATGCCATAAAGAAAGGAGAATTTGAGAAATGGGAAGCAAGATATTTGCCTGCAGAAAACTTCGGATTACTCATATTAACAACAAACAAAGGAGTCATTTCACAGCATGAGGCAAAGAAGGAAGGAATTGGAGGACGATTGTTGGCATATGTTTATTAGGTGTCAAGATGGTGCCCATTGCTTTGAGAGAGGTTGAAATTCCTGAAGGCGTGAAGGTAGAAATTGAAAAGGGTAGAGTAGTTGTGGAAGGGCCTAAGGGAAAACTGGAAAGAAATCTTTACCATCCAAAAATAAATATTGAGAAATTGGATAATAAAGTTGTTGTAAAATGTGAATTTGCGAGGAGGAAGGAAAAAGCCCTTGTGGGAACATTTGCAGCCCATATAAAAAATATGATTAAAGGGGTTACAGAAGGCTTCGTTTATAAAATGAAAATTGTGTATTCTCACTTTCCAATGAAGGTTAGTGTAAAGGGGAATGAAGTAATAATAGAAAACTTCCTTGGTGAGAAGGCACCGAGAAAGGCAAAAATATTTGGAAATGTGAAGGTTACGGTAAAAGGTGATGAGGTTACCATAGAGGGAATTAACAGGGAAGAGGTTGGACAGACAGCAGCTAATATAGAATTTGCTACAAGAGTCAGGGATAGGGATGTGAGAGTATTTCAGGATGGCATATATATTGTGAGCAAGGGTGCATAGAATGGGTGAGGAAGAAGAAGTTAAGATAGTTGAGAAGCCTGTGCCGCCAAAAATAAAGGCAAATATAAGCGAGGAAATACGCCGCCTAATGGAAGAAAGAAAGAAAAAGCCCCGCTTCATACGACAGCAGTTATGGCAGTTCAAGAAGCTTGATGATAAATGGCGCCGCCCTCGTGGTAGGCATTCTAAGCAGCGCCGCCATTATAAGTATCGCCCGCCCATGCCACGCATTGGGTATGGCTCACCTCGTAAGGTTAGAGGTTTGCATCCCTCGGGCTTTAAGGAAAGGCTTGTGTATAATGTGAAGGATTTGGAAGGTATTGATGGGAGCAGGGAAGCGATAAGGATTGCTGCTACAGTCGGAAGAAAAAAGAGGGAGGAAATTATTGCTAAAGCAGATGAATTGGGGATAAGGGTATTGAACAGGGTGTTGTAAATGGATTTGAGAAACCAGCGTAGATTGGCGGCAGAAGTGCTGAAATGCGGTGAAAATCGCGTTTGGATGGATCCAGAGCAGTTAGAGGAGATATCTAAGGCTGTTACAAGAAGAGATATTCGTAACCTCATAAAGCATGGTCTCATTAAGGCAAGAAAAATAAGGGGAAATTCAAGAGGCAGAATAAGGAAAAGAATGATGCAGAAAAAGAAGGGAAGGAGAAGGGGGCATGGATCAAGAAAAGGAAAAGCTACAGCAAGGTTGCCGAGAAAGAGAGCATGGATCAAAACAATCCGCCCCATTCGTGCATATTTGAGAGAGCTGAGGGATAAAGGTTTAATAGACAGAAAGACATATCGCCTGTATTACAGGCGGGCAAAAGGAGGGCAGTTCAGGAGCAAGGCACATGTGCGCATGCACCTTGAGATGGAAGGATTGCTGAAGGTTGAGAAAAATGAATAGGCTGCCGTTTAGGAGAAGAAGGGAAGGCAAAACAAATTACAGGAAGAGATTAGCTCTCCTTAAATCGGGAAAACCCCGTGTAGTTGTAAGAAGATCGAATAAAAATATCAGAGTCCAGTTTGCCTTATATGATATGAACGGCGATAGAATTGTCGCCTCCGCCATAGGCACAGATTTAAGAAAATATGGGTGGGAATATAGTTTATCAAATACCCCCGCTGCCTACCTGACGGGCTTACTTGCTGGTAAAAGGGCGTTGAAGAAGGGATTGAAAGAAGGAGTGCTGGATATCGGCTTGTACACTCCGCGACGGGGAGCAAGAATATTTGCTGCTTTAAAAGGCGTTGTTGATGCAGGTGTGGATGTGCCATACGGCGAGGAAATAGTTCCATCTGAGGATCGTCTTTATGGTAAGCATATTAGCGATGAAATTGCTGAAAAAGTGGAAGAAATAAAGAGTAAGATAGAGGAAGAATATGAATGAGGAGTGGATTCCAAAAACAAGGTTGGGCAAGCTCGTGATGGAAGGCAAAATAACATCGATGAGCCAGGCATTGAAAAGCGGATTGCCGTTGAGAGAGGTGGAAATAGTCGATATGCTCTTGCCCGATTTGGAAGATGAGGTTGTTGATGTAAATATGGTTCAGCGCATGACTGACTCTGGCAGAAGAACAAAATTCAGGGTTGTGGTTGTTGTTGGAAACAAAAATGGCTATGTTGGCATAGGACAGGCAAAGGATAGAGAGGTGGGAATGGCTATAAGAAAGGCGGTTGAGAAGGCAAAACTGAATATTATTGAAGTGAATAGAGGATGTGGCTCCTGGGAATGTGGCTGCGGCACACCCCACAGCCTTCCTTTTAAGGTTACTGGGAAATGTGGCTCGGTTCGTATAACTTTGAAGCCCGCTCCTCGTGGCGTAGGACTTGCCGTAGGTAATGTGGCAAAAGTTGTGTTAAGGCTTGCTGGTATAAAGGATGTGTGGGGCTTTACAAAGGGCGAGACAAGGACAACGATAAACTTTGCTAAAGCTGTTTATGATGCCCTCAAGAATACAACCATATATAAAGTGCCGGAGGAATTAAAAACGAAGCTTAATGTGGCTGAAGGAGCTGTGGAAGCATGATAGCAGTGGTGAGAATAAGGAGCGTTATAAATGCAAATAGAGAAGTGAGAGACACGCTTAAAATGCTCAATCTGCATAAAATAAATAGCTGCACAATAATTCATCCTAGCCCCAGTTATAAAGGGATGCTTCAGAAGGTTAAGGATTATGTTACCTGGGGGGAGATAGATGAAGAAACTCTCCGCCTTTTGCTTGAAAAAAGGGCAAAGGTGGAGAATGTTGATGAGGCAATAGAAAAATTAAAGCAGGGGGTAAGGTTAAAAGAAATAACAGATCCCTGCATCCGCCTCCATCCGCCTCGCAAGGGGTATAAAAGTATTAAAAAGCCTTTCAAGCTTGGTGGTTCGGCAGGGTATAGGGGAAAGGAGATAAATGAGCTTATAAGGAGGATGCTATGAGGAGGAAGACAAAGAAGATGCGGGGTTCGAAAACATGCGGGTATGGTAGCAAGAAAAAGCATCGCGGAAGAGGACACAAAGGAGGACATGGATTTGCAGGTGGCTGCAAACACAAGCATCTTGAATGGAGATTTGGAAGACATGGTTTCACGAGACATGGTGTAAAAAGAATAAAGAAAACAATAAATGTGGAAGAACTGAACAGATTTGAGGGGGAGGTTAATTTAATAGAACTTGGATATGATAAACTCCTTGGCTCAGGCTTTATAAATAAGCCATTAAAGGTTATTGTAAAGGAGGCAACTGAAAAGGCGATAGAAAAAATCGCAGCGGCAGGCGGGGAAGTGGTGGTGAGGGGTAATGGCGGAGAAGAGTAAATTATATGTCTTCAAGCCCATCGTCGAAAGATGGCCTGCAATTAAAAAGCCAAAGGGGCATGTTCCATTTAGAACAAAGCTGTTATGGACAGCCACATGTCTCGTGCTCTATTATATTCTAACTCAAGTTTTAATTTATGGACTTGCTCCAGAAAGCGTTGACATGTTTGCAGGCTTTAGAGCAATATTTGCTGGAGCAAGTGGTAGCATTGTTCATCTTGGTATAGGTCCCATTGTAACAGCATCCATCATATTGCAGCTTTTCGTTGGAGCAAAATTAATTAATCTGGATTTGCAGGATGAGGAGGATAGGGCATTATATCAGGGCTTCCAGAAGGTGCTTGTTGCAGTGATGATTCTTGTTGAAGCTGTACCGCAGGTATTCGGCTATCTCCACCCAAGCGAAGGGCTCGTTGACATGCTTGGCGGAACTGGAGCGGCGAGAGCTATAATAGTTCTGCAGCTTTTCATAGGAGGAATGATAGTTTTCTGGATGGATGAGGTTATTTCAAAATGGGGAATTGGCTCAGGCGTCTCTCTCTTCATTGCTGCTGGCGTATCAAGTGCTTTGATAACAGGATTATTCAGCTGGCTGCCTGCCAATAAAGATCTGCCACTTGGTGTTGATAACCCTCCTGCTGGCACGATACCCAAGACACTTTATCTTACAACTCATATGTCTCTTGGTGAGCTTGTGAATGGAGGTGGTTTCGAGAAAATATTCATCTCGCCTCCAAATCCAGTTGTTGCCTTACTTGGCACCATCATAATTTTCCTTTTCGTCGTATATGCTGAGTCATCCCGCGTTGAACTCCCGTTGGCTCATGGAAGGGTAAGGGGAGCAAGAGGAAGATATCCACTCCGCCTCATGTATGCATCAAATATACCAGTTATTCTAATGTCAGCTCTCATGGCGAATCTTAATATGTTTGGTCTGCTTTTATATACTCGCCTCGATAACGTCCCGCTGATAGGTGGCGCATGGTGGATTGGTAAATATTTGCCCGGCTCCACTCAGCCATCGGCAGGAGCATTATGGTATCTCACCCGTCCAAATGGACTCCACACATGGCTCTTTCCCCTCATTGATCCAAGATATAGAGGATATCTTCAGGGACACGAACCCTGGCAGATGGCTATCAGGCTTATCGTATATACGGCTGTGTTCCTCATTGGATGCATTTTCTTTGGCAAATTCTGGATAGAAACTACCAATATGGGGCCGGAGGCTGTGGCGCGACAGATTCAAAGTTCTGGAATGCAGATTCCCGGCTTCAGAAGAGATCCCCGCATTCTTAAAAAAGTGCTTGAAAGATATATTCCTGCTTTGACAATATTGAGCTCAGCTCTCGTGGGCTTGCTGGCTGTATTTGCCAATTTAATAGGTACAGTTGGCAATACAACCGGCACAGGATTGTTGCTAACTGTGGGCATTGTTATAAGGCTTTATGAAGATATTGCGAGAGAGCAGGCAATGGAAATGCATCCTGTTTTAAGAAAATTCCTGGGGGTAGAATGAGGGTAGTTGTTGCAGGGATTCCGGGTGCTGGAAAAACAACAGTGCTCAACGAAGCTTTAAAGATAAAGAGCATGGAAGTTATAAATTATGGCGATGTGATGTTTGAGATGGCAAAGGAACATGGCATTACAAACAGAGATGAAATGAGAAAACTACCATATGAAAAACAGAGAGAGTTGCAGATAAAAGCGGCTAAAAAAATAGCTGAGAAGGAAAATGTAATCATAGATACTCACTGCACCATAAAAACGCCTTATGGCTATCTGCCTGGATTGCCCTATGATGTTTTACAGATTTTGCAACCGAAGAGAATTATATTAATTGAGGCATTGCCAGAAGAAATAGAGGCTAGGAGAAATAAGGATGCTGAAATAAGGCAGAGAGATGTGGAGGGCAAAGAAGAAATAGAAATGCATCAGATGATGAATAGAATAGCGGCGATGAGTTATGCAACACTTACTAATGCAACAGTAAAGATAGTTAAGAACAGAGAGGGAAAGCTTCAGGAAGCTGCAAAAGAACTTGCAATGGCTCTCGAAGATTAGCGTGGATATAATCTAAGTGTTGTAAGCACAGCGGGGCGTCCTTCATACTCTATTTTTTTCGAAACCATTTCCAGTTCTCTTATACTGCCATCTTTAAATACAAGTTTGTATTTTCTTGGCTTCGGCTTCAATTTCCCTTTCAGCAGCTTCTCATAATTTTTCATAATTTTTTCTTTATCCTCTTCGGCAACGAAATCAATGAAGCGTTTGCCAACAAGTTCTTCCGCCGTATAGCCAATAACACTAATCGACTTATTTACGAATTTTATTTTTCCCTCCTGCGTAACTATCACAGTATCCGATATTTCATCTATCAAATATTCATAAAGCTGTCTCAAATTCCTTTCCTTTTCTATGAGGTAATTTTTCACTGTAACATCAAAGGTCACGCCTACAAATGCTCGCTCATTTATCCGTCGAACACTCAGCATTACATCTAACTTTTTACTATCCTTTCTTACCGCCTTTGTCTCATAATCTCTCAGATTTCCAGTTTGACGCAATGTATGTTTTATCTTTCCTTCAAAGAAGTCGTACAGATCCTTCCCTATCACCTCTTCTTTATCCCCATATCCCAGATGACTGTAAAATTCATAATTACACTCCTTCACCTTAAAATCGTTGGTAAAAATAAAAGCCATTGCGCGCATTTTCTCAAAAGCTTTCGCATAGATATCCTCTCCAATCGCAGATAAACGCTCAAGATTCTTCATTATTCTTGGCACATCAAGGCGGCGGAGAAAATCCTCTCTCAGCTCCCTCTTTATTTCTTCAACATGTAGCCTTATCGCCTCTTTGCAAAAGTCGGCAACGCTTCCATAACCAAGCTCCGGATGTTTATCAACAAGTTCCTGTAATTTATCATACAGTTCCTTAGGGAGTGAAATTGTACTGTACTTAATCATTGAATATCCATAATGTATAATTATATTTAAGATTTATTGTCTTCGGCGAACAAAATTGTTCTGCCAGAACAATCATCTTACGGGGTAGCCATCGCCAACTGGCTTATCAGTTTTTATCAATCCTTCCTCATCCCGCAGCTTTTTCCCTTTGTATTCAATTGCTCCATCTTTGCTAACCATCTTCACCTTACTGAATTCTTCATAACTTACCTCGGAGGCAGGCTTTGCTTCTATTTCTTCCACATACACCCTGCTTCCTTCCTTAGCATTTGCAACAAGCAGCACAGCTTTTCCATTTTCATCTACAGCAAGGAGCATTCCTTCCGATTCCACACCCCTTATTCTGGCTTTTTTTAAGTTAGTGATTACAACAATCTTTTTGCCCATTAATTCTTCCTTGCTATACCATGGTTTTATTCCAGCCACTATTTTTCGTTTGCCCATTTCACCCAGATCAATCTCTATAACATAAAGTCGGTCGGCATTTGGATGTTTCTCAACGCCCACAATTTTCGCCACCCTCAAATCCAATTTTGCGAAGGGGTCTTCAACTTCTTCCATTTTATCCACCTCTATCTTATTGAAAAGGGGAACTGGTATTTTAATTTCATTCTCATCTATTTCTGCCGCCTCCCACCTCTGTTCATGCACACTTCCTTCATAGCCCAGCATATGCCAGATTTTTTCCGCCGCCTTCGGCATGTAGGGGGCGGAGGCGATGGCGAGTATTTTGACTATTCTTGCACAAACATTCATGACGCTTTTGCATCTCTCAACATCCTCTTTCAATAATCTCCATGGCTCACTCGCATTCATATACTGGTTTCCGAGCTGGGCTATTCTCATTACTTTCTTGATTCCGTCCTTGAAATGACATTTTTCTATACATTCCCCTGCCTCACTGAAAGTTTCAATAACCTCATTGATTACTTTTCTGTCAAGCTCTTCTTCTTTTAAATAGGGCGGGATTTTTCCAAAATTTTTATGAATAAATGTGAGAACTCTATGAACAAAATTGCCGTATATGGCTACTAACTCATTATTCACTTTTGCCTCAAAATCCTTCCAGTTCCAGTCAGTATCTCTCTTTTCAGGCATGTTTATGGAGAGATAGTATCGTATGGTATCTGTATCAAATTTTTTTGCTATATCTGGCAGCCATATTCCTACCCCCCTTGACTTAGAAAACTGTTCCCCAGACATTGTTAAAAATTCATTTGCGGGGACATCATAGGGTAAGTTGAGTCCTCCGTGTCCCATTAACATTGCAGGCCATATTATTGTATGGAAGGGAATATTGTCTTTTGCCAGAAAATAATAGTGCTTCGCCTCTTCAACCCACCATTTTTTCCATTCATCTTCCGCCCCCCTCTTCTTAGCCCATTCCATCGAAGCAGAAAGATAACCTATTACAGCATCAAACCATACATAAATGCGCTTATTTTCATACCCTTTAATGGGAACTTCAACACCCCATTCTATGTCGCGGGTTATCGCTCTATCTTTCAACCCAGATTTTATAAAATTGAGGGTGAAATTAATCACATTGTCTCTCCAGAATTTTTTTTCGTTGAGCCACTGAAGAAGTTCTTTTTCGAAGGCAGAGAGTTTAAAAAAGAGATGCTTCGTTTCTTTCAGCACAGGTGTTGAGCCACATATTTTGCATTTCGGCTCCAAAATTTCATTTACATCGAGCGTTCTTCCGCATTCCTCACATTGATCCCCCCTTGCTTTTCCATGGCAGTAATAGCATATCCCTTCCACATATCTGTCCGGGAGGAATCGAGAACAATTGTTGCAATAAAAAGCCATCATCTTTTTAGGGTATATATATCCTTTTTCATACAGGCGAAGGAAAAATTTCTTAACCACATTTTTGTGAAATTCGTTGCTTGTTCGGGTAAAATTCTCAAATTTTATACTAAAATCTTCTAAACTCCTCTTATGCTCTTCGTGATAACGATCAACAATTTCTTTCGGTGAAACACCCTCTTTTTCGGCTGTAAGAGTTATCGGTGTGCCATGCTCGTCGCTACCCGATACCATCAACACCTCATTACCCTTCATTCTATGATATCTGCCAAAAATATCCCCGGGCAGCAGGCAGCCAGCAAGTGTTCCAAGATGCAAAGAGCCGTTGGCGTAAGGCCATGCCACTCCTATGAATATCCTTTCCATAGTTGTATATCCCTTTTTATTTAAAACTTTCAGGTGAATTGTCCCGCCTTCTACCATCTGCCGCCTGTATCGCTTTTTTAAAAACCCCCATAAGAGTGTGATATTCCCATTTTGATAGCATCGCTCTCCCCATAACCCTGCGGAACAATATGCGGGTATTTTCCATTTTATGCTCAGGGTAATTTATTGCTTTAAGCAGACGGTCAAAAAATTCATACATTTTTTCCTTCTCTTTTCCATCAGCAAGCACAAATTCGGGCGGTTCATATTTTTCCATGAAAAGTTCATATAACAGAATGCAGACAGCATGTGATAGATTTAAGGCAGGATATTCATCGCTTGTAGGTATTTTTACCAATAAATCACATCTCTTTATCTCATCATTTAAAAGCCCATAATCCTCTCGCCCAAAAGCAATTCCTACCTTACCATCAATTTTGTATGCCTCCTTTGCAAATTCTCTTGCCACAACCGTTTTTCTCAAATGATGCTTATCGTCTTTACTTTCGATAGAAGTTGTGCCAACCATAAAGTCCATTTCCTCTACGATATCATCAAAAGAATCCATTAGTATGGCATCATCAAGTATTTCCTGAGCGTGCATTGCAAATTTTCTGCAGTCATCATCATCGAGTGAAAATGAAGGATTGATGAGCACGAGATTTCTGAAACCAAAATTTTTCATTAATCTTGCAACTGCTCCGGCATTACCCGCATATTTTGGCTCAACGAGTATGATATATGCTTGCATTTAATCTGTTTAAAGGCTGAAGATGTAAACAAGCATCGGCATCGTCTCTTCTTTCAATCCTGCCTTGTTGTAAGCAACAACATGCAGATAGCAGTAGCCAACTGTTCCACGCCACAGCCACTCATATGGAAACACTGTATCAATGTTCTGGAGCACGCCATTCACATAGAATGATACATTATCTATATCGGATTCACCATCATATGCAACCGCCCTCACAAGTATTCTCCCTATTATAATCGTATTTCCACTTGCTAATGGCCATATCTGGCGATCAAAGAGATAAAGGTAGCCCGGCATTGGGCGCTGCAAAATTAAATATGGCTTGCTCTTATCTATTTTTATAGTTACATTTTTCATACTCTCGTTATTTCCCTTATCATCTCCACTATAAAATTCGAGAAGATGTTCCCCCTCATCACTTATTGTGAAAGTGCCATTGTATGTCTTCCATGCTCCGCCATCTATTCTATATTTTGTGAATGAAACTGTATCGCCATCCGGGTCAGTTGCGTTAAGGGTGACATTTACATCTGTTATATACCATCCATTTTTTCCATTTGGTGATGATGGCGTTAAATTGCAGGTTGTTACAGGTGGAGAATTTGGAGCAGTAATGGTAAAGTGATATACTGCGCTTTTTGCAGCATTTCCAAGACGGTCTTTTGCATATATTGTGAAATCATATACTCCTGCTATGGTATATGTCTCCTCCCTATAATAAGTGGAGCAGCTCTTGTAATGCATTGTGAAATTTGCTGTGGATGAATCTGGATATGTTACTTCCAGATATACGCTCTCCACTCCGACACCGAGATCCTGGACAGAGCAGCTTATATTTACATATCCACCGGCATTTTGAGTTGATGGCTCGACGGCAACATTGGATATTGAAGGCCCGACATCATCTACATAGAGAGAGGTGTTATGAGTTGTTTCTTCATTACTCACATTGTCCACGCTATAATATTCGATATAGTTAGTGCCTCCTTTTACGAGAGAAAAGGCACCTAAATACAGTGTGAAGTTATTATTCTTTCCAACACCTGTGCCAGGCGCTGGATGCCAGGAGCCGTTCCATATACGATAATAGGTGGCTGCAACACCTGAAACGCTATCTGTTGCAGAAAGTGTTATGGTTGAAGAAGATGTTATATAGCTGCCATATGAAGGGGTTGCATGGAGTGTTGTTGCGGGAGGAGATGTATCTATACCCACACTTTCGTCAGGTGTTAGGGGCGATGCCTCAATATTACTTGCATTGTCTTGGCTTCTTGTATAAAATTCGTAATAACCATCTCCGCTCGGGGCATTAAAATTCCACCGCCAAGGTGGTGAGCCATCGGTTGCAAAAGTCTGCCAGGCACTCCATGTTGTATTATCGCTGCTGTATCTGTAATAGAGTGTAACTTCCTTAACGCCTGATAGGCTATCTGAGGCTGTGGCGGTTATTACAAGAGGCAGGGAAGTCTGCCAGTAGCTCATTGCATCAACGCTTGATGAGGGTGCAGTTATATCATATCCAGCTATTTCATCTGCCGATGCTGGAGCCGCTTCGCTATTCCCGGCTGTATCATTTGCTATGCTGTAAAATTCATAATATCCTTCGCCACTCGGGAAATTAAAGTTGAAACTCCAGGGCGATGAAATATCTTTTGCGAAGAATGTCCATGTGCTCCATGTTGCATTATCGTTGCTGTATCTGAACCATAGGCTGACGTTTGCTACTTCATAATTATCAGATGCGGTTGCTGAAAGGGTTGTCGCAGCATTATACCAATAACTTGCTAAAGCATTAATCTGGCTTGAAGGTGAGGTTGTATCCTGCAATACAAATGTGTAGGTGGCAGATGTTGCCCATCCTGTTGCATTATAAGCTTTTATAATATATGAATAGGTGCCAAGAGGATCAGGATAAGCATATGTATGGTTATAATACCATGTGCTTGGAGCAATATGTAGCATTGAATAATTTCCCATTAAGGTTGCATTGGGATAATAAATCTCCACATATGCCTGTGTTGCATTTGTTATATCTGCTGTAATGTTATTATAGCCAGGAACTTCAACAGGATCTGGAGCATCACTTACACTATTTATTGTGGGTTGTGCTAATCCATAAATTGCTATTGCAACAAATAAACCAATCATAAGCAACTTTTTCATCATATCTTATTTATGTAAAAATATTATTAAAAACTTTTGTAGAGACGGTGGTAGTGATGTGATTATAAGCAATGTGAAAGGAAATTTAGCAAAAAAACTATATGGGCGAGGGAAATACAAAATAGAATGCCATTCAGCAAGCAAAAACTCATGGAGTTTCCGAGAGATGTGGTAGTGGGACATGGAGTCATTGATGATATTGTCGAACTATGCGAGAGAGTAAATGTTGAGGGAAAGTGCATAGTTGTTCATGATGAAAATACAAAAAGAATAGCAGGAGACAGGGTTGTTTCTCTTCTCTCCAAAAAATATTCTGTTGATGATATGGTTGTTGAAAGGGCAACGATGAAGGAAGTGAGAAGAGTTTACAGGAGGGCAAAAAAGACAGAGGCAAACTTTTTGGTTGCGGTAGGCGGAGGCACAGTTATAGATATTGCAAAACTTGCCTCTTTTAAGTGCAAGGTGCCTTTCATAAGTGTTCCCACCGCCGCCTCTCATGACGGCATAGCATCTCCACGAGCATCAATAAAGGAGAACGGAACATCCATATCAAAGGAAGCTCGTTCTCCCTTAGCCATCCTTGCCGACACAGCCATAATATCTAAAGCCCCCTACAGGATGCTGGCATCTGGTTGCGCCGACGTGATATCCAATCTTACAGCAATCCTTGACTGGGAACTGGCAAGAAGGCTTAAGGGAGAGTATTACAGTTCATTTGCTGCCGCTTTAGCGAAAACAGCAGCGGAAACCATCATTGAAAATGCGAAGTTCATAAAGCCAGGGATAGAGGAGGCGGTATGGGTTGCGGTAAAGGCGATGATTGTATCTGGTGTTGCAATGAGCGTCGCCAATTCCTCTCGCCCTGCAAGTGGGGCAGAGCATATGTTTTCTCATGCTTTGGATAGAATAGCTCCGGGCAAAGCAATGCATGGAGAGCAATGTGGTGTGGGGGCAATAATGATGATGTATCTTCACGGCGGAGATTGGGAAATGATAAGGGATACTCTCAAAGAAATTGGTGCGCCAACAACGGCCAAGGAGCTGGGAGTAACAAAGAAAGATGTTATCCGCGCCCTTATGATGGCTCATAAGGTGAGGCCGGAAAGATACACTATTTTGGGTACAGATGGGATTACAAAAGAAGCGGCTGAAAAGTTGGTTAAAATAACGGGGGTGGCGTAATGGTTTTAATCACGCTCATAGGGAAAAAGCTTGCTCAGGAAGGGAATGAGTTTGTTTATCTCGGAATCACCCAGCAATGTAAAAACTGCCGCCTGAAAACAGTTTGCTCCAATCTGCAGGAAGGGAGAACATATAGAATAACAAAGATAAGAGATAAAACACATCAGTGCAAAATCCATGACGGCGGCGTAATCGTCGTTGAAGTAGAAAAACTGCCGGCAGAAGTAAATGTAAAGGAGAAGGAGGCGGAGGCAACGGCTATAGAATATCATAAGATAAAATGCAACAATGTTGCATGTAAAGAATATGAAGCCTGTGTGCCCAAGATTAAAGAAAAAGAATACAAAATTGTTGAAGTGAAGGAAAATGTTGAATGCCCGAGAGGATTTAAGTTAAAGAAGATACTGGTGGATGATATTAAGTAAGGCAGCAGGCAGATAGTAAATTATATATCCTCTTTACAAATAAGTCCTCATGGTAAAATACAGTACAATTTCAATACCCAAGGAACTTCATGAGGAGATAAAAAGAACCGTTATTGATGACCCAAGATATGGGTACAAAAGTGTGGCAGAGTTCTCGCTCGAGGCAATAAAATTGAGACTCGATGAAATAAAAAGTGCTCTTGAGGAGGAAAAAGGGAAAAAAAGAGAAAAAATACAGAAAATTGTTGAAAATATAAAGAAGAAGTTAAGATAGCCGCTCAGGGCAGTATTCCCTTCTTATACATCTTGCACATTTTTTTGGATTGTTATGGTTTCGATGAGCAACTCCTTTTTCCATATCTTTAATCATATTTTCTCTTAACTGCATCACAACTTCTTTCCACCTTTTTTCGTAAGGTATCTTGAACTCAGCATTTTTGTATTTTAAAATTCCATATGGTGGTGGAACATCATATTTGTCCTCTATTAGCATGCAGTATGCAGTTATTTGAATAACATGAGGGAATATTGGCGACTGCAAATCAGAAGTTTTTTCTTCAACGGGGATATACTCATCATCTATTTTGAGAATATAATCTGGTTTTCCCCTTATACCATATTTTTCCGAGACTATCTCTTTTTCTCTATCCTCTCCTATATATTCAATTTCTCCTTTAATAGGAATATATCTTATTTTCTTTTCCACTACTTTATCGCCCAGATACATTCCTCTATAAAAAAGAAGATTTGCAACAACAATCCATATAATGGCAAGAATTTCTGCGAATAGACTCATACCTCTGTTGGCGGGCGAGGAGAAAAGAAATGAGAAGAAGGCAATCAATATTGCTCCCATTGATGAGAGGAGCAAGAGTCTCTCATATTTTGGCTTAAGAATGCTCACCACTTTTGTGGCCCTATAAAGGAAAAAGACAGAAATGAGAAGCCACATGAGAGCAAGTACAACAAAAAAATATCTCCAGAAAGTTTGTATTTCTTCATATAAAAATGCTATGCCCGATATAGCAACGAGGGTGGCTGCCACAGAGAAAAATAAAATGTATTTTTCATAGAATTTCACTTTTTTCTCCTTTTCTTTTATTTCCTTAAGTTCATCGCCTATTTTTTTATGATGTTTCACCCCCTCTTTATAAACAACTTTGTACTCCTTGCTCAGCCACCATGAAAGAGGGCAGAAGGCATATTTTTCAAGGTCGCCGGGCGAGACAAACATTTTAGATGTTAAGATAACAGAAAATATAAGAATTATGGTCTATTCAGCATAGAATGATATGCATTGTGGCGTCGATGAAGGATATTGCGAGCAGAAATATAGCAGAAAATTTACTCTCCATAACGAAATGGAAAGAAAAAGGAAATATTTATGAAAGAGATGATATGCTGCTCTATTTCATAGATGATGAGCATATATTCCATGATGATGTAGATAAAGAGATAGAAGCCCTTGGCTACACCATCGATGCCATAATTTTTGCCTCCCGCCATGCATCTGTGGCAAAGAAAAAAACACTCAGTATCCATGCAATAGGAAATTTTGGAAAGGCAGAATATGGTGGAAGAGATAAAACACTCATTCCTTGCAGCCCGTTGTTAATGAGAAGCGTCCTTCAAATTTTAAAGGAGACGGCACCAAAAGAGTATCAGGTGTGTTATGAAGCAACCCATCATGGCCCCTATCTGGAAAAACCCTGCTTTTTTATTGAGGTAGGAAGCACTGAAGCAGAATGGAGAGATAAAAAAGCATGCAAAGCAATAGCGGAGGCAATCCTGCAAATGGAGGAGAAAAATTACGAGGTGGCAATTGGAATAGGAGGCGGCCATTATGCCCCTCGCTTTACCGATATGGCATTGGAAGGTAGAATAGCATTTGGACATATAGCAGCTAAATATGCGGTGGAGCATTTAAATGAAGAAATGCTGAAAAAAATGGTTGATGCTACACCTGATTGTAAAAAAGTTTGTTTTCATGGAAAATATGAAAGGATAGAGGAGATAATAAGGAAGACGAGATTATCTATATCCTGAGCCTTCTATTTTGATAGCCAATTATGATAGCGAGAATGAGAAAGGTTATGAAGAGAGCAAAGAAAAATTTTGCAGTTTCTTCATCACCTCCATAAAATGATGTAAAGGATGGAAAAAGAAAAAAGAGGGAGAAAAACAAAAGAATGGCGAAATCTCTCCAAGCAATTGCATGGATATGGGCTTTTAAATACGATTTCCTATCCCGCCTGTAACACATATATGAGGCAATGACAAAGGAAAGTAAGATGGCAGAGGAGAAAATTGTTATTAAACCAATCCAAAACTCGTGAAAATTTATTATGATGCCTATTATAAGAGAGAATAATAAAAGAGGAATAGCGATTTTAAAGCCTGCGTTAATTAGAGCATCATGGAGACTCCTCATTTTAATACCTTATCTCAAATTTTTCTTCGCCTCTTGGCTCTTCATATTCCACCTCTACTCCCTCAACCCTTGCCAGCGGTGGGCCATGATGGCACCATTCTATAATTTTTTCAACGCTTTCATCATCTCCTTCAAAGACTGCTTCAACACTTCCATCTGGAACATTTCTTACCCATCCTTTTATGCCAAGTTTATCAGCCATATCTTTTGTATGTGCTCTAAACCACACTCCTTGAACCTTCCCATATATTCTCACGTGAGCCCTCTTCATGATTTGATATCTAAAAAAGAGATATAAAATTTAAATATGAGGAGGAATATAGAAG
>CAZTDS010000015.1:0-18178 GCA_964612535.1 uncultured Thermoplasmatales archaeon | reverse complement strand
AAAAAAAGGTCTTGAGGAAGCTGTTGGATATGTGGATTTAGTAATAGTTGCCTATCCTACAGAGCATGGCATATATGCTGGCGCAGGCCCTATAATGAGTTACTATGAATTCAAGCAGCCCATGGAAAATCGCCTTACCGATGAGGAATGGAGAGATATTTTAAATACCTCGCCACCGCCTCGCCCCTCCTGGATTTCTTCATTTTTTGCAGAATGATTATTCTAATGTTGCGTGTCTTCTCCTCATACTCTCCTCGCTCTCTCCTTTCCTTGCCATTAACTCTGCTATAATAGCATCAAGGAATAACCATGCAGATGCTTCAAAAAGAGTGCCCAGAGGGGCAAGGCTCGCATCTTTCTTTTTTGGACGAAGAACAACAACCACATCTGCAAACCTCGCTATATGGGAGTCGGGATTAGCAGTTATGGAGATAATTTTTGCGCCCAAACGGCGTGCTATTTCGGCAGTCATGGCTACAGGGATTGTTTCCCCCGAGCCAGAAATTAGAACCACAAGATCCCCTTTTTTAACTGGCCTTGTTATCGTCTCTCCAATTACGAATGTTGGGAATCCTAGATGAACGAGGCGAATGGCAAAGGCTTTGCCCACAAGCCCGCTTCGCCCTGCACCATAAACAAAAATATTGTTGGCTTTAAAAAAATGAGAGATTATTTCATCGATTTTTTCTTCTGCTACCTCCGAAAGTATTTTTTGCATTTCTTCCTGTATGTGCTTTAAAGCCTCTTTAAATTTCATTTCACCATTTCCATTGCTCTATCCAGCAAAATTTGGGCATATACAGCATCATGCTCTACAACTGGAGACTCTGATATTATGGTAACATCGTAATCATTTTCCAGAATACATTCCATGAGTTTTATCACGGGCAAATCCCCTTTCTTAATTGGAACATGGTATAATTCTCCATTGCTATCGTATTTAACACCAGAAAGATGGATGAGATAGTGATTTAAATTCAATTCTGCAACTGCATCGAAAACTCGCTGGAAATCCTCTTTTTCCTTAAGGCAACCAAACCCTCTTGCATGAATATGCCCTATATCAAGCACTGGCACAGTGCCTCTCACTCTTTTGCAAACTTCAATAATTTCTTCCAGGCTGCCAAAAACTTCCTTTTTGCCCATCGTTTCCAAGCCAATGGGTATTTCGATGCCTTTCTTTTTCATTCTGTCCCTTATTTTTCTGAGGTTTTTCACAATCCTCTTCATTGTTTCTTTCTTAGAAAGATTGCCATAAAAACCCAAATGGATGGTTGCAATTCTTGCCCCCATAAGTTGGCCGAGGCGCATCGTATTTTCTATTTTTTCTGTACTCATTTTAACGTTTCTTTTATCGCCTGCAAGGTTGATGTAATAAGGAGAATGGACATATAATGCCACGTCACATTTTTTTGCAACCCTTTTTATCTCCTTCGCCTCTTCCTCGCTTATAAAACCTCTGGCAAACCTTATTTCCATTGCAGATAAACCCAGGCATCTCGTATAAATTATGCCATCTATATTTGTTCTTTCCTTGCACGATAGAGGAATGCCAGCCGGCCCGATTCTTATCACAGATTTTTTGAATCACCTTGGCATTAATATAAATTTCTAAAAAGATTTAAGAAAATAAGGAAATGCAACCACACATCCCTTCACAACCCCAATTCCTTCCTTCTTTTTATAATCTCCTCTATCACTTTCTTATCTGCTTCCATAAAATCAAAGTTATTCAATTCTTCGAGGCCAATCCACCTCACATCCTCATGCTCTTTCATGACTATTTTTCCGCTGCAGTTAGCAATGAAAACATGCAAAACAACTTCTCCGAAAGAATAGGTATATTTGACGGTTGTGAAAAACTTAATGTTAGTTAACCCAAGCATTAATTCTTCTTCAATCTCTCTTTTCAAGCATTCTTCTGGTGTTTCTCCCTTTTCAATTCTTCCTCCAGGAAACTCCCATTTTCCCTCCCTCCTTTTTGCAATAAGAATTTTCCCTTTTTTGACTATTATTGCCGCAGCCACATCCATTGAAAAGACAAGGCGTTATCATTTAAAGCACTATCGCACCCTCGCTGTATAGGAAAAGGTGCTTATTTAAATTTTAAAACTCAAAATATCGCATAACTTTTATATCCCTTCTCAATTTTTCTGCATGGAAAAAATATGGCAGAGATGGCTTTTTTATGTTGATGTGCTGGTGATAGCAATATTCGCCATAGCCACCGTATATATGGCAAAAGATGCTTTCTGGGCTGGATATTACAGAGCTTTTGGTTCGTCGCATATAAACGAGTATGGCAAAGCATTGTGGCATCTTGCCCGAGATGTTGCTTTCCAAGTGGCTGCTTTGGCATGGATATTTTATCGTTTCTTCCGCTGCCAGTTCCTGCTGTTGAGAAAGCCATAACTTTATTAAGCCACGCCAATTTTTGTTTTGGCTAAAGGCACAGACTAGGCTGGGGGGTTAGGCGTCCCCTGTAACCGGAAATCGCCTTAGCCGGAGCCGAAGCCTCCAAGGCGGCGTGTGCATCCAGCAACGATCCAGCATCAGACGATGATGTTTCGTCCTCCGGGATTGGAGGTGATGGGAGTGTCAGCTGGAGGGCTGATGCTTCCATCTTTATCCCGGCCACCGGGTTAGGCCCGGAAGGGAGCGGCCCAGCCGGGAACTACCGATGCTCGGAGGGGCGCGGAACTGAGAAAGGTGCTGGGGCAATCGTTGCTGGGTGTATGCGCCCACTTGGGGCGTGTCTGTGCCGGCCAAAATGGATGTGAGGAAGGAGATTATAGATTTCTTTCAGAAAAACGGCATGCTTATCCAGCCTGATGCTGTGGAACTTATAATCGCAAGAGGAGGAGTAAGGAAGTGCTATGGTATTTTGGAAAGAATGGAAGAAAAACCTCTCATAGTATCGGCAGATATGATAAGAAAATATCTTACAGAAGATTTTGTAGAAAAGGCAGCAGGAGCAGAAAGGAAAGAAGTGGTTGTTGTTGAGGAAGAAAAGGTGAGGAGGGAAGATTTTAAAATATTGAGAGATGTGACAGGAAACAGCACATGCGAGGGAAAAATAGAGGATTTTGTGCAGCTTTTTAGAGATAGATTCGAAAAACTGAGTGCATTTTTAAGGAAAAGACAGGAGATGCGACATGCATTTCCAATAAAAAAAGCATTGAGGAGTAGCGAGGAGATAGCCACAATAGGGATAGTGAGAGATGTTGTTTCCTCCAGCAACGGAGTTGTTGTCGAAATAGAAGATGAGGAAGAATCGATTAAAGCTTTTGTTCCAAAAAATGTGGATTCAATGATTGTTCAGGATGAAGTAATAGGGGTTGTAGGAAAAAGGAGGGGTGATTTATTTATAGTAAAAAGCGTTGTTCGCCCCGAAATTCCAGTGGAACGGCGAAGAAATGTTTCAGATATGGAAGAATATGTTTTGTTTCTATCAGATTTGCATGTGGGGAGTAAAAGTTTTTTGTACAAAGAGTGGGAACGTTTTATTGAATGGATTAACGGGTGGAAAGGAAATGAGAGGCAAAGAGAGGTTTCGAAAAAGGTGAAATATGTTGTTGTATGTGGGGATGATGTTGAGGGAGTTGGAATATACCCCGGGCAAGAAGAAGATTTGATTATAGAAGATATATACGAACAATATGAGGAACTTGCTAAAAAATTAGAGGAGATTCCATCCGAGATTAAAATACTTCTTCAACCAGGCAACCACGACGCCGTCCGCCCCGCCCTGCCTCAGCCCGCCTTTGAAAAAGAGATAAGAGATATTTTTTCTCATCTCAACATAACTTTTGTAGGCAATCCATGCTACTTCAAAATTGGTGAAACAGTTGTGCTATCTTATCATGGCCAGTCTATTCAGGATTTTGCAACATATATACCAAACATGAGTCAAAATCAGCCAACAAAGATAATGCGTGAGATGCTTAAAAGGAGGCATATGGCACCGATATATGGCAACGTATCTTCTTTGGCTCCAGAAAAGGAGGATTTTATGGTCATTGATGTAGTGCCTGATATATTCGTAACAGGACATGTGCATGTTACTGCCGTTGAGCAATACAGAGATGTTATCCTTTTAAATGCATCTGCATGGCAATCGCAAACTGATTATCAGAGAATGATGAATTTTATGCCTGATCCTGCAAAAGCCATAGTTGTCAATCTTCGCACCCTCATGCCATCCGTCATATCCTTCACCTAACCCACCCCCCTTCATTTCCACTGGAAAGTTTATATTGCAGAAGATATTAGGAAAATGTGATTGGAGTCATAATTTCCATAAAAGAAGATACTGCAGAGCTAAAAGAGCTTGTAAAAACATTGGGACATGAAATTAAAGGAGAATTTGTGCAAATTAGAGGAAGGGCAACACCATACTATGTGGGAAAGGGAAAAATAGAGGAAATAAAGGAATATGTAAAAAATAACAATATCGAAATAGCTTTTGTTAACGACCCCCTCCGTCCCTCTCAATGGTATAATATGGAAAAAATCCTCCAGATACCAGTATATGACCGATTAAGAATTATTCTGGAGATATTCGCAAAAAGAGCCAGCAGGAAAGAGGCCCAGCTTCAAGTAAAGCTTGCCCAACTGGAATATGAAAAGCCTTTTGTTAGAGAACTGTTTCGAAGGATAAAGGAGGGGGAAAGAGCCGGCTTTTTGGGAGGAGGAGAATATGTTGTAGCCGACTATTATGAAATGATTAAGAGGCAAACAAAGAAAATCAGGAGAGAGCTTAAAAGAATTCGTGAGGAAAGAGAGCTTAAAAGAAGGAAAAGGAGAGAGAAGGGTTTTTATTTAGTTTCGATAGCAGGATATACAAACGCGGGGAAAAGCTCTTTATTAAAATATCTGACTGGGGAGAAGGTAGTTGTCGAGGAAAGGGTTTTCTCCACACTATCTACAAAAACATGCAGGTTGTCTGGTGGAAAAAGTGTTCCAATTTTGCTGACAGATACTGTTGGGTTTATTAAAGATCTGCCTCACTGGCTGGTGGATGCTTTTCACTCCACATTAGAAGAAATATATCTTGCTGATGTAGTTATCTTGCTTATAGATATAACAGACGACATTGAAGAAATGAAGATAAAAGCATTCACTTCATTAAAGGAGATAAAAGCAATTAAAAGAGAGCCCAATATAATTATTGCACTTAACAAAATAGATCTAATCGAGGAAAAAGAAATAGAAAAAAAGAGGAAGATAATAGAGGACTTGTTGGGTTATACTTGCATCCCCATATCGGCAAAAACTGGCAAAAATGTAGAAAAACTCATTGAGGAAATATATAGGGTTCTTCCATCTCCTGCAAGATTTAGAGTAAGATTACCTAAGAAAATCTCTCCAGACTTTCTTAGATGGATAGAGGAGAGTGCGAGCGTCAATTATATAGAGATGGATGGTTGTTTGAATGTAGAGGTAGTTTGTAGTCAGAGAATAAAAAACAAGATTATAGGAAAATGTGAGAAAGTTGGAGGAGAGGTGATTGTTTATGAAAATTGAGGAGCGAATAAAAAAAGATATAAAACTGTTTGAGGAAAATCGTAAAGAAGTAGATGACACCCAGATTTTAGAAATGGCGGAAAGATATTATCATGATGCAAAATTTTATTTCGAAAAGAAAGATTTTTTCACAGCCTTTGGGTGTATAAACTATGCTCACGGATTAATTGATGCAGTAAGAATGAAAGAAAATAAAAATAAGTAGTTATAGTATTTGTTGTTAAACTTCTACAGAACTTTATCCCTTCTTTTGATGGAGTGATGCACTCGCCACCTAATATCAAAAGATTTAATTAACAAACTGTTTTAAAGCACATGCACAAAATAGATCTCTCTTTGGGAAAAGACATATATGAAATAAACAGAAAAATTGCCGCCGAGATAAGAGAGTTATTTGATAAAAAAGGAATTAAGGCGATAGATTTTATGGGCTCTATAGGGTCTGGAAAAACGCTTCTCATTGAGAGATTGATTGAAATTATTGGGAAAGAGAAGAAAGTTGGAGTTATTGTTGGAGATGTTACAGGGGATGATGATTATAAAAGAATAAAAAAATATGGGGTGCCCGTTGTAAATATAAATACAGGAAAGGAGTGTCATTTGGATGCCCATCTCATTGAGCATGCATTAGAAGAACTGGACTTAGAAAAGATAAACATCTTGTTTATTGAGAATATTGGTAATCTTGTTTGCCCGGCAGATTTTGAACTTGGTGCCCATAAAAGAGGAGTCGTGATATCAATAACTGAGGGAGATGATATGGTTAGAAAACACCCTCTCATATTTCAAATTGCAGATTTTATAGTGATAAATAAAATTGATCTATTGCCATATATGGGAATAGATATTAAAACAATTTTGAGAGATATTGAGAAAATTGCACCAAAAAAAGTTTTTTTAACTGATGCTAAAAATGGGGAAGGAATAAAAGAATTGGCAGAATGGTTAATGAAATAATATTGGTTGGAGTTGGACATGTATTTCGTCTTGGCGAAAAAATAAAGGAAATTATTAGCATAGAAGAGCCAGATGCAATAGCTCTTGAACTTGATACATTTCGAGCGCACGCTTTGCTCAACAGAAGCGAAAAACAAAAAAGAAAAATGCAAAAAGACCCTTTATACTTTCTACTAGCACTATCGCAGGACATCATAGCCAAAAAATTTAATGTTGTGGCTGGCGACGAAATGCTGGCGGCTATGAAATATGCTATGGAAAAAGATATTCCTGTTTATTACATAGATATGGATGTAAGAAAGGTGATGGAAAATTTACGGCGTGCATTATCTTTTAAGAAGAAATTATCTCTTTTATGCTCTTTATTGCTGTCTCTATTTATAAGAAAAAAAGATGTGGAGAATGAGATAAAGAAGATTGAGAGTGAAGAAGAGTATTTTTTAAAGGTATTAGAAAGAGAATACCCGGAAATCAAAAATATTTTAATAGATAAGAGAAACGAGTTTATGGTTGAAAGACTGAAAGAGATTATGAAATATTATGATAAAATTGTTGTTATTGTTGGAGAGGGGCATATATATGGGATGCAAACATTACTTAATGATGCAAGCATTTCGGTTAAAACTATACATCTAAAAGATTTGCTAACTTGAATTTGCCAGTTGCAATTTTTATTACATTTTATTATCTCATGTTATGATGATAAAAACTTGAGACCTGCAGTAGATAAACAACAGCAATTGACAAATTTATTAGCGATTTTTGAGGACTTTTACATTTTTAGGGGAGAAAATCATTCAAAATTAGTATCAAAATTATCCAAAAATTTGTGGAATAATATGAAAAATACATTATAATACACCATTTATTATTCCAATACCTCACAGGATGTAATTTCGTTCCCTATACAATCTCAATTTTGATAGATAACTGGCAAATTTGGATAAAAATCTAAGTTAATGGTTTATGGCAATCCATTTCGCTACCTCATTTCCTGCATTTTTATCATCAAATAAATCAACAATCTCTTGAAAATTCTTAAAAGGCCGGTTCCTAACAATTTTTGCAGCCATCTTTCTCCCTGTGTATGGGAGAGTATTTAATGCTGCAAAGGGAGCGCTATTTACATCCAGCGGATACTCGAGTGCAGTTACGCTTTTAAAGGAGTGCCCCACTATTTTAACATCGATAAATCTTTCCAATTTATTTTTATAAGGTAAGCATACAAGTATCGGGTAAGTGCCTACTTGTCTCCCAAAAGTATAATTTCCTCTATTGATTTCCAAATATACATCTCTAAGTATACTTCCTCTTGGCAACATTTTTTTCAACATAGGAAGGTTTATCTCTTCATTTACCATCCTTTTAAATCTTTTAAAAAGCTCTTTATTTATCTTGGTTTTCCGCTCTCTAAAAGGAGCCAGTTGCCTTATGTTTATTCTTCTTAATAAATAACCTTTTTCTTTAATTTCTTTAAGAAATCTATAATTTTCTATATATGTTTCCCTTCTCTCCCCTCTAAGGCCATAAATTATATTTATTCCAGGCAAAAAGGACGGGAGCCCATTCCACCCTCTTGAGCCCCCTTCCTCATTGATTATTTTAACTGCTTTTAAAACTTCCTCAGGAGTTGCATTTAAATTATTCTCTTTAATTACTCTTTTATCTGCGCTTTCCATTCCAAAAGCTGCAACATTTCCAGGAGTGCAATATTTTACAATTAAGTGGGTTATCTCTCTACTCTTTTCCTCCCAGTTTGCCACAATTGACGGATTTACATTATCTATATGTAGTACTTTTGGTTGCATTTTTGAAATACTCTCCAAAAGCCTCTTAATGGCATCTACATTTGGCATTGGACACTCACTCTCTCCAATCCCTTTTGCCTTATATGAAAAAAAACAAGACTGTCCTCCTATACGAAAGTTTACGACTCCAGCAGCGACAAGAGCCTTTACCTCTTTTATAATTTCATCTTCATCTCTAAATAAAGGCCTTCTAAATAAAGGCTCGATACAAAATGAGCAACCGCCCGTAAACCATCTAACACAACCTCGATATGTTTCTATCTCGGCTATAAGTGGTTGAGGGTAGTCAGGATGTTGTTTTACTATCTCAGCCCCCAGAACACTCCATCTTCTCCATTCTGTTTTCGTTCTCAACCTGTCTACGGGCTCACCATTTAGTAACTCATATAAGAATGCATCACCATCTTTCTTTACCGAATAGTCCACATATCTTCCTCCGTCTATGAAACTTTTTCCTCCACCCCTCCCAAAACCATATCTTGCAGCGGAGCCAACCAGAATTTTGATTCCTTTAAAATTTTTGCAAATTTCTTGAAACTCTCTAAAAGAAATGGGCATTCCCCTTAAATATCTGCCAGGAACAACAGCTCCAGCAAGTATAACAAGAACATCTCCTTTAATCTTTCTACCCTTTCTCCACTCTTCTATTGTTATATATTCATATTTCTCTCCAGCATCTCTTATGGCACCAGCAATGTATCTGACATATGGGGAAATATAAGGCGGAACACCCAGACAAGAAGGTTCATCAACAAATCCATCCAGTAATGTAATCACATTTTCCTAATATCTTCTGCAATATAAACTTTCCAGTGGAAATGAAGGGGGGTGGGTTAGGTGAAGGATATCCAACAAATTTATAAGTCAAAATATACTTCAAGGAAAATGAGTGCTTATAATGCTAAGGAAGTGGAGAAGAAATGGCAAGAGAAGTGGCAGGAAATGAAAATTTACAAATTTGATAAAAATAAACAACCCGTGTATTCTATAGATAATCCTCCACGCTATGCTTCAGGTGCCCTCCATATTGGGCATGCTGTTCATTACACACACATTGATTTTGTTGCCAGATATAAAAGAATGCGCGGCTATAATGTCTTTTTCCCCTTATGTTTTGATGTAAATGGCATTCCTATAGAGGAAAGGGTGGAGCGAAAACTGGGTATAACAAGAAAAGACATCAACAGGCAGGAGTTTATAAGATTATGTAAAGAATTTGCAGATGAAAATATTGAAGAGATGATACGCCAGTTCATGATTCTCGGAGAGTCTATGGATGAAAGTATATTTTACAGGACGGACGCAGAATATTATCGACGCCTCACCCAGATATCCTTCATCAGACTTTATAAGAAAGGATATATTTACAAAGGAAAATTCCCGGTAAATTGGTGTCCCAGATGCATGACTGCGATGGCGGATGCGGAGATTGAACATGTAGAAAGAAAAACAAAACTAAATACACTCAAGTTCTATCTCACTGAAAATGTTGAAGGAAAAGACATCAAAAGAGATGAGAGGGGCTCATATATAGAAATCGCTACCACACGCCCCGAGATGCTCGCCACCTGCCAGCTCGTTGCGCTTCATCCAGAAGATGAAAGGGCACCATATCTTGCTGGAAAAGAGGTTATTGTTCCTATTTATGGAAAGAAAGTAAAAATTGTTGAAGACGAAAATGTGGATCCGGAGTTTGGTACGGGCATAGTGATGATATGTACCATAGGTGATAAGGAAGATTTGGAATGGGCTATGAAATACAATCTGCCGATTGAAATCTGCATAAATGATGATGGAACGATGAATGAACTGGCAGGTAAATACAAAGAAATGAAAGTGGAGGAGGCGAGAAAGGCAATTATTGAGGATTTGAAAAAGAACGAATATCTTGTAACCCAGGATGAGATTGAACAAAGTGTCGGGGTGTGCTGGAGGTGTAAAACACCTATTGAATTTATCCAGGCTGAACAATGGTTTTTAAAAATCCTTCCTTTTAAAGATAAAATCCTTAAGGTTGCGAAGGAAATGAAATGGTATCCTGGGTATATGCTCAAGCGACTGGAGGATTGGATTAGTTCGCTCAAATGGGATTGGGTCATTTCAAGGCAAAGATATTTTGCCACTCCTATTCCTGTATGGGAGTGTGTCGAATGTGGGGAAGTGGTGCTCGCTACTGAAGAACAATGCTACGTCGATCCAACCATTGATCCTCCGCCTTTAGAAAAATGTCCAAAGTGTGGTGGGAAGTTAAAAGGTTGTGAAGATGTTTTTGATACATGGATGGATTCTTCCATAACTCCTCTTTACAACACTTTCTGGCAGAGAGACGATACACTTTTCAAAAAATTATATCCCATGTCTCTTCGTCCCCAAGCTCATGATATTATACGAACGTGGGCTTTTTATACCATACTAAGGTGTTATCTGCTTACAGATGAAAAACCCTTTAAAGAAGTTATGATAGATGGCTTTATACTGGCTCCAGACGGAAGACCAATGCATACATCTCTTGGGAATGTTGTTGATCCGTTAGAAATAATAGAAGAGCATGGAAGCGACGCTCTCCGCTACTACGCCGCCACATGCAAACTCGGAGAGGATAATCCCTTCCGTTACAAAGATTTAGTTCGAGGGATAAGACTCATGAATAAACTTTGGAATGTGGAGAGATTTATTGGAAATGTAATAGAGGAAAAACCATCCAAAACCGAATTGCATTTGGTGGATAAATGGATTCTCAGTCTCTATAGCAAGGTTGTTAAAAAAGCTACAGAATATATGGAAAATTTTGAGTATTCAAATGCTATGAAGGAAATTGAACACTTTTTATGGCATGAATTTGCAGACCATTATATAGAAATGGTTAAACACAGGATATATGAAGAAAAGGATGAAGCTGCTTTATATACACTATATGTCATAGGGCTAGGTATTGCTAAATTACTGGCTCCATTCCTTCCGTTCATTGCAGAGGAAATATATCATCAGTTTTACAAGCGATTTGAAGATGAAGAGAGTATCCACATTTCAAGTTGGCCAGAACCAATATTATCAGATGAAAAAGCCGAATCTGCCGGTGAAATTGTAAAGGAAGTAATTGCTGTTGTGAGAGAATGGAAGAGCCGACAAGGAATGCCATTGAACGCTCCTCTGAAAAAAATAATTTTGTATGGTAAGGTGGAAGGAAAAGATATTATTGCAGGCACATTGAAGACAGAAGAAGTGGTTGAAGTGGAAGGAAAGCCCGAGGCGATAAAAAAAGCAAAACCAAAATATGATGTAATAGGCCCTCGTTTCAGAGACAAGAGCAGGAAAATAATAGAGAAAATAGTTAAAGAGCCCGAGAAAGTTGCAGAGGAAATAGAAAGAAAAGGATATTTTGCTGTAGAAATTGACAATGAAGAAATAAAAATAGATAGAGAATTTGTTGAAATAATTGAGGAAGCAAAGGAAAATGTATTAAAGGCAAAAAATATTTTTATTGCGATAGAAAAATGAGAAGAGAAAAATTCATGAAACTGCTTGCTATCTTGATCGTGTTGTTTATGATACTATCTGGCTTCATCGTGATATTCTATAATACCTAACTTAAATTTTCCTTACCCTGTATTCTATCCACTTTCCATTAAAAAATTCCTCCAGCGTAATCTCTTCAACATCTCTAATTCGCCCATCTATCTTTGCCACCAGCACGCCGCCGTTGCCTGCGGTGGCGTAACGGCGCGATGAAAATATGGTTAGGCATCTCTCATAAATTATCATGCCGTTGAGATTGTAGTCATGCCCTCTTATGAATGCCGCTGCTCCACATTTTTTTAAAAAAGAGTCGAGCATTCTTTTATCAAACTTAACTCCTACTCCACGATAAACAGGCGATATGGCCGCATCACTCCATGTTATCTCTTCAATATCTATTAAATTTTCTTTACTTATTTCATCGACGCCCTTTTTTGTTGGAAATCCTCCGTGAGCAGCAAATACATTGTTAAGCATGGCAGCAAGAGGCATTTCCTTAAAAACAGCAACATATTCTCCATATTTTTCTCCCGCCTCATATACAAATTCATTGGGGTAACACGGGATGGCATAATTTGCCTCATGATTTCCTTTTAGCAGATAAATTTTTTCTGGATATTTTATCTTCATTCTGAGAAGAAAATCAATATTATGGATGGATGAAGAAACATCTGGCGGTGCTCTATCTACATAATCTCCTAAAAAAACGAGATGATCGTATCCTTCATTCAAAAATTTTTTTATGGTTTCTTCAGAAATTATAACATCCCCATGTGTATCTCCTGCCACCATAATCTTTCCTTTAAGATGCAGTAATGATGGCTCCTTTTTCATCAATTCTCTGGCCACTTCAAGAACATTTGATTCCATATACGTATTTTTAAATATGCAGGTGGTATATGTTGTTAATGATTTCCGTCATTGTACCAGTATATAATGAGAAAGAAAATATTGAAGCATTGTATGAAAAACTTGTTAAAGTGTTGGATAAAGACGATGAAATAATTTTCGTTGATGATGGAAGCACAGATGGAAGCTATGAAGTGATTAAAAAAATTCATGAAAGAGATGGTAGGGTAAAATGTATAAAATTCGCCAGAAATTTTGGCAAAACCGCTGCTTTGATGGCTGGATTTGAAATTGCAAAAGGAGATGCTGTTGTTACAATAGACGGAGATTTGCAGAATGATCCTGATGATATTCCAAAACTGCTGGAAAAATTGGAGGAATATGATGTGGTGAGTGGATGGAGGTATGATAGAAAAGACCCATTTTTTTCAAAAAAACTGCCATCTCTCATATCAAACAAAATCTCAAGATGGCTCACAGGCTTAAAAATACATGATTTTAACTGCGGACTCAAAGCATATAAAAAGGAATGCATCAAAGACCTTGAAATATACGGTGAAATGCATAGATATATACCTGCTATTTTATACTGGAAAGGTTATAGTGTTGGAGAGATAAAGGTTAAACACCATCCAAGAAAGTTCGGCAAGAGCAAGTATGGGGCAGCGAGGCTGATAAGAGGGTTGCTTGACCTAATCAATTTCAAATTTTGGGCAGGATATTCAACGCGCCCGCTCCACTTTTTTGGAGGCATCGGCCTTATAATGTTTGGGGCGGGTTTTTTAATAGATATGTATCTTGTTTTGCTTAAATTTTTATATGGGGAAACCCTCTCCAATCGCCCTCTCCTCCTCTTGGGAATGCTCTTAATAATAGTTGGATTCCAAATCTTTATGACGGGATTTCTTGCAGAAATAATGGTGCGGAATTACTATTCGACGACAAATAAAAAAACTTATGTAATAAAAGAAAAGTTAGAATAAAATGAAGGTGTGCATGGTTACGGGATTAAATAAACTCAAAAGATACATTAATTTTAAAAATGCAGGGGGAATGGGCACACAAGTGCCGCTTCTTTCTCAAAAATTACGGGAGAGGGGTATTGAGGTAAGCATAGATGATCCCACAAATTGCGATATAATCCATCTTCACAATCCTATGCCAAATTTTCTTCCTTTAATAAAGAAGGCGAAAAGAAACGGTGTAAAAGTGATCATCCACGCCCGCCATCTGCCAGAACTCGTTAAGGGCGGTTTTATGTTCGACAGCATTATTTATCCTCTTTTTGAATTATATTCGAGATATTTTTATAATCTTGCAGATGCTGTAGTTTGTGCCACTCCATATGTAAAAAACTGGATGGAGAAAAATGGGGTGAAGGTAAAGTTATATGTCATTCCAAATGGTGTGGATTGCTCTCTATTTAAACCTTCAACTGATACGAGAAATGCTTTTAGGCATAAATATGGTCTGGAGGATGAGTTTGTTATTCTGTCTGTCGGATTGATGATACCAAGAAAGGGCGTCCATGATTTTTTGAAAGTTGCGAAAAGATGCAGTGATAAAAAATTTGTATGGGTTGGATCCACGGAGAAGACACTCAAAAGTGTTAAGATTGAACCACCAGATAACTTCATTAATATACCTTATGTTCCTTTTGAGGAGATGCCCTCCGTATATAATGGAGGAGATGTATTTTTCTTCCCAACATATGCAGAAAGTTATGGGAATGTGCTTTTTGAGGCAATGGCATGTAAAAAACCACCAGTAATAAGAGATATACCTGTATATAAAGAATGGTTTAAGGATGGGGAAAATTGTATAAAAGGAAAAACAACCGAAGATTTTGCAAGGGCAATAGAAAAACTCTCCACAGATAGCGAATTGAGAAAAAAAATTTCCAATAATGCTTACTCAACAGCAAAACTGCACGATATTTCCAATACAATAGATGCTTTAATAAAAATGTATGAGGCTCTATTGAGCAATGCTGAATAGATAAAGTGATTAAATCGAAAGGTTAAAAATGAACGAAATAAAAGAATATTTATACTAACAATTCTTGATGAAGCAATGAAACTCTCCATAGTGATCCCTACATACAATGAGCGAGAAAACTTACCGATACTGGTTAAAGAAATAGAGAGGGTTCTTAGAGATTTAGAATTTGAGCTGATTATTGTGGATGATGATAGTCCAGATAAAACATGGGAACTCGCAGAAGAACTGAAAGAGGATTATCCTTTTATAAAGGTATTGAGGAGAGTTGGCAAAAGAGATCTATCGACAGCTGTTTTGGATGGTTTTAAAAAAGCAGAAGGAGATGTTTTGGCAGTGATGGATGCAGATTTACAGCATCCACCGGAAAAACTCATTAGTATGTACAAAAGAATAGAGAAAGGAGCAGATATTGTGGTGGGAAGCAGATATGTAGCAGGGGGAGAGATTGAAGAGTGGAGTGCAATACGAAAATTATACTCTAAATTCGCAACCCTATTGGCCCATATATTTCTCCCCAGCACTCGAGCAGTAAAGGATCCTATGTCAGGCTTTTTCATGTGTAAAAGAAAGGTGATTGAGGGGGCAGAATTAAATCCAATAGGTTATAAAATCCTTTTAGAAGTGCTTGCTAAAGGAAGTTATAGCAGGGTAGAGGAAGAGCCCATAACTTTTAGGAAAAGGGAGAAGGGAAAAAGCTCTCTTAATGCATCTGTGCAGCTTAAATACTTGCGCCATCTATTGCGCCTTTCATGGGAAACAAAGGAAATACATCGTGTTTTAAAATTTGCTGCTGTTGGCCTTTTTGGTGTATTTGTAAATCTTGGTATCCTTTGGATGCTAACTGAGATAGCAGGGTTTTATTACCTTATTTCTGCCATTTTCTCCATAGAAGCTTCTATTATCTCTAATTTTGTTATGAACGATATATGGACATTCAGAGATAGGAAAAAAGAGGGCTTTGTGGAATGGATTAGAAGACTGGTAAAATTTAACATCGTAAGCCTTCCATCTTTCCCGATGCAAATGGTTGTTATGGGCGCGCTCAAAGAAATTTTTGGAGTTTATTATCTATTTGCAGCACTTATTGGAATTCTCTTCGTTTTTATCTGGAATTTTGTTGCTAATACTCTCTGGACATGGAAAGAGGTGTAGCTATCTCTTTACATATATCTCATATACATCTCTAGAAAATTGCAGAGAAATTCCTTCAAAAAGCAACTGTCCCCTTCCCTCTATTCTTTTATATAAATACCAATTGGTGCTTCTATTCAAATATTCTTTCAAACCTTCGATTTCATACAGGTGATAATATAATATTATTGCTTTGGTTTCATTTTTCTCAAGCCAGTAGATTATGTCTTCAAGCTCTGTTTTAGGATAATGATATTTTGCTAAATTGGTTAAGTTTGGTGCAGCTGGACGATTTGCCAGAATATTTACAAGTGGTCTGCCTGACACAACAATATCGTTCTTTTTGGTTATCTCTTCTATTTCTTCCGCTACATCATACGCTACATCCTTTGGAGCAGTGGATATAAAGAAAATCGCTAAGAACAAATTTACAATTACAAAAAGTGGAAGCACCCTTTTTTTAAACACCTCCTTTTCACTAACTGCAATGGCAGCTAAAATGGAGAGTGGATATGATATATAAACAAAATGGTGCTGAAAAGTTCTTCCCTGCAATAGTAATGGAATAAGGATACATAATAGCCAGGCCATAATGTAATAAATTCTTTTATCTTTCAAGTTCCATTTTTTAATTGCCGCCAGATAAATAAAACAGGATGCAATAAAAACAAGAACACTTAATTTGCTGTATAAATCAATACCTCTATGGGTCTGCCTCAAAACCATTCCTTCGATCAATTCGTACGGTGTAAATATTGAAAATAATATCAGTAGAGGAAACAAAACCCCTCCAAAAAATATTATGGCGTGTTTTATGCTGCGAGCAAAAAGCAATCTTATAAATATGAAAATAATCAAAAATATAGGAATCATTTTTGAAAGAATCGAAAGAGAAAAGAAAACACCAGAAATCAAAAGAAATATTGTAGAATTTTTATCCTCATACTCAACATAAAAATAGGAAGCAATTGATAGCAGGGCTGCAGAGAAAAGATCAAGGCTTGCGAGTCTAGATTCTCTAAGCAATGTTATATCAAGAGATGCAATTAGAACCGCAATCAAAGCCACATTATTTCCAAATTTTCTAGATAACTGATAAAGGAAAAATAAAGATATTATGAAGAGGAAGAAGGAAAGATATCTGCAGACTATGACATCTCCACGGAATATTGAGAAAGTTAATATGGCTAGAGGGGCTTGGTCTCCTTGCAAATCTTTGTAATAGTTGTAACCCTCGCTTATCATTCTTGCCTGTAATAAATGAATGCCCTCGTCTATTCCATTCGTGGAAAATGGATTTTTTATGTTATATGCCCGAAAAGCGACGGCAAAAAGAATAATGAAAATAATTATTTTATTTTTTGAGAACATATATTATCCCTCCTGTTATGCTTACCACAACTTTTACAATCTGGTCCAGAAACCCTATAGAGAAGGCGGCGGCATAGCTCGCGCCCACTGAAGAAAAAAGAATTGCGTAACTGCCTTCTCTTACTCCAAAACCCTGAATTGATATTGGAAGAGCCACAAGCAATTCAGCTATAGGGACAAAGATAAAGAAATATATTAATGGGATACCCGCACCAATTGAAATAGAGAGCACAAAATTGTTTAAAATCATGAGTAAATGAAACAAAAGAGATATTAACAATGCTGAGAGGAGCAATTTTTTATTTTTATATCTCTTAAGCGACATTATGATCTCATAAAAGAAATCTCTCGCTTTTTTCCATCTCCGGAAGATAACATCAACAAGTCGTTCAAAAAAGGAAGTTTTTATGAGTAAAAGCAACGAAATAAAGAAAAAAACAACTATCAGGAGTATAATGGGGATAACGCGTTGCGGAAGCAGAGAGAAAAATGATGCCACGGCTAACACGGCTATGAAAATTACAGCGATTAGCCCAGTTAATCGATCCATTATTACTGAAGAAAATACATTGATTTTATCTGCTTTTTTTCCAAGCATGTAAGCCTTTATTACATCTCCTCCTACTGAAGAAGGCATCATTGTATTAAAAAATGAACCAATGTAATAATAAGAGAGAGAATCCATATATGGTATTTCTATCTTCTTATCATGAAGTAGCATCTGCCATTTCTTGGCACTTATCATTACTCCAAAATTTTCAAGTAGTAGGGCGAGGAGGAAAAACCAAAAAATGGTATGGGAAAGTTGTTGTTTTATTCTTTCAAAACCTATTGTATATATGATTATGAAAAGTAAAGTGATGCTGATCATTATTCTGAGCAATATGCTTCTCTTTTTTGTATTCACAAAAAGTTTATGCATTCCCCAAATAATAATTTTAGGAAAATTTCGACAACCTCAAATAGGGGCTGTCAAGAAATTCTCACCTCCAGATTGTAAATGGCTACAAATGCAGTAA
>CAZTDS010000014.1:0-19102 GCA_964612535.1 uncultured Thermoplasmatales archaeon | reverse complement strand
AGCAATGGCAACGGCGTTTTTGCAGAATGGACAATGAGGGCAAAGGATACACTCGATTTATACCCTGATGTTTATATTGGCAGGCTTGCCTGCAGAAATGTGTGGGAAGTAAAGATGGTGGTAAATAAGATTATTGAATATGAGAATAGCAATCCAGCCAGCCAGGAATGGTTCAAGAGGATGGTTCTTGTTGGCGGTGATAGCTGGCCAGATGCTAACGATCCATATTATGAAGGAGAAGAAGAAGGAAAAGCAGCCCTATCATATATGGATGGCTTTGAAGGTATAAAAATATGGACATCCTTGGGCACATTAACTGGGCCAGAAGATGTAATAAATGCAGTAAATGAAGGTTGCGGCTTCCTCTTCTTCGATGGACATGGAAATCCTATGAACTGGGCAACGCATCCGCCACACGATGAAGAAACGTGGATAGATGGTCTGGGCGTGGAAGATATGTCAAAATTAGGCAACAATGGCATGTATCCTGTATGTGTTGTAGGCGGATGCCATAACTGTCAATTCAATGTGAGTGTCTTCAATCTACTCCGAATATATGAGGGATTCGACGAATGGTATCAATATATATGGAAGGGAGAAATAAGCCCAGAATGCTGGGGATGGTGGCTCGCCCGCCTGAAGGATGCGGGAAGCATAGCAACGCTTGGATATACAGGGCTTGATTACTTTGCAATAGGGGATTATGATAACGATAGCATTCCAGACTGTGTGCAGTATTATTCTGGCTTCTGTAATGTGAATTTCTTCAAGAATTATGCAAATGGCGTTAAAATCCTTGGAGTCATTCATGCAAATACGCTCATAGATTACATAAATACGCATGATGTGATGAAGGACAACATACACTGCAAAACAGTCGAGGAATGGGTATTGCTTGGAGATCCAACCTTCGTAATCGGATGATACCTCTTCCCAAAAAATTTTACAATAGAGATGCCGCCATAGTTGCAAGAGAGCTTCTTGGCTGCATATTTGTTAAAAGAGATGAGGAGGCAATACTTAAGGGAAAAATTGTGGAAACAGAAGCATATTATGGGCTTAGCGACCCTGCATCAAGGGCAAGAGACAGGAAGATAGGCATGATTATGAATGGTCAGCCAGGTATAGCTTTTATTTACATGGTTCATGGAAACTGGCTTTTTAATGTAACGACCATGCCAGTTGGCAAGGCTTCTGGAATTCTTATAAGAGCTGTTGAGCCTCTTGAAGGAATAGAAATCATGATGAAGAGAAGGAAAAAAGAGAAGCTTACGGATCTCACTTCAGGCCCAGGAAAATTCACAAAGGCATTTGGAATCGATAAAAGATACAATGGTTTAAAAATTTATGATAGACATTCGCCAATATATATAACGGAGGCAAAGGAAAAGAACTTTGAGATAGTAGAAAGCCATAGAATAGGTGTAAAAGAGGATTTGCCCCAGCCACTCCGTTTTTATATAAAAGGCAATAAATTTGTGTCGAAAAAATGAGGCAGCTATCTAAGAAGAAATTTTTTAAAGCATGAAGCATTTCACCAACATGATAACAGGAAATGAGAGTAAGCCTTCTGTAAAAGAAATTCCTGGAGAAAATGCAAGAAAAATAATTGAGGAGGATACGAAGTATATTGCAAATACTACAAAAGCATCACCAGCTGTTGTTAAAGAGGCGAGAGGTGTGGTTTTTGAGGATGTGGATGGCAACATCTTCTTTGATTTTACATCTGGAGTTGGTGTAGTTAATACGGGGCACTGTCATCCGAAGGTTACGGAAGCAGTAAAGCAGCAGGCAGAAAAATTTTTGCATTTCGCCGGCACTGACTTTTATTATGATGTGCAGGTTAAACTTGCTAAAAAGCTGGTTGAAATAACGCCTGGCAATTTTGAAAAGAAGGTGTATTATGGCAATAGCGGCACAGAGGCAGTGGAGGCAGCAATAAAAATGGCAAGATGGAGCACGGGGAGAAAATTTTTCATCGCCTTCATTGGAGCCTTTCACGGGCGGACAATGGGATCCCTTGGCTTAACAGCAAGCAAACCAGTTCATAAAAGAAAATTTTTCCCGTGGATGCCCGGCGTATTTCATGTGCCATACCCCAACCCATATCGCAATCCTTTCGGCATCGATGGCTATGAACAGCCAGATGAACTTGTAAATGCGGTGATCAACTATATAGAATATGGCTTCCGCCATTATATGCCAAGCGATGAAATCGCTGCCATATTTGCAGAGCCAATACAGGGAGAGGGAGGATATATAGTTCCCCCAAAGAATTTCTTTAAAGAATTGCTTAAGCTTGCAGAAGAGCACGGCATTTTGCTCATCGACGACGAAATACAGGCGGGCTTTGGAAGAACAGGCAGGATGTGGGCAATAGAGCATTTTGGCATTGTTCCACATGTAATAACTACCGCAAAAGCCCTCGCCTCCGGCCTGCCGCTCTCGGCATGCATTTATCCTGCAGAAAATGATTTTAAGGTGAAGGGGGCGCATTCAACAACATTCGGCGGAAATCCTCTGGCATGTGCTGCTGCTTTAGCCACTATAGATGTGTTGCATGAGGAGGGGCTTATTGAGAATGCGGCAAAGATGGGAGAGGTGATGAAGAAGAGGCTGGCGGAAATGGTGGAGAAGTTTGAAATCGTGGGAGATGCGAGGGGCATTGGTTTAATGCAGGCAATAGAAATTGTGAAAAGCAAGGAGGGCAAGGAGATAAATCCAAAAGTAAGGGATGAGATTGTTGATAGGGCATTCAGGAAAGGGCTTCTTTTGCTCGGATGCGGTGAATCTGCCATACGATTTATACCTCCATTATGCATAAATGAGGAGCAATTAAACAGTGCAATGGATGTGCTTGAAGAGGCAATAAAGGAAGTGATGAAATAGTTATTTTATCTCTTCCCTTCCTTTCAGTCTTTTTCTTATGTAAATTAAAAATTTCTGCAGATTTTTCTCCTTTATCTTGCTTATTTTTATCTCTATGCTATGATGCTTTTTGGAATGGATGGTGCTTATTTTTATTCTTGCCTCTCCATCGTTCAAAGCATGTATTGATGCCTGCTTTATTCTATCCTCTAATGCAACTTTTGCCATTTCCTCCATGACAACCTTTATTCTCTTTGCTTTTATCCTCCTCCCATTTATTTTTATACTTGCTTTTCTGTAGCCCGCTTTATGTAATGCTCTAAGTAAAATTTCAGAGGTTGGCAACAGCTCAAAATGTTCCTCCACTTCCTCATATCCAGCAATTTTCTGCAAAGCTTTCAAAACAATACTCGATGGCTTTTTTATTTCCCTCTCAACATTTAAATCTATATCTATCTCCACATTTTTGAGCCACTTTTCATGCCTTTCAACCTTACATTTCTTGCATTCATGTCCTCCATATACCGCATTGAGCCATTCATTAACTTCCTTCGGCGAATAGCTCCACGGCGGCTCAGGGTAGCGATGTCTCATGGATAGGGATTGAAAGCAGGGTCGCCGTATAAAGTAAATTCATGGATGCAGACATATTTTTTATCCAGTGCTTTTGTTTCCTCCAAGCCAAAATTATCCCTGCCATTTAAAAGAGGAGGCGTCCACATGAAAGTTGAGTTTGCATCCTTTGGCAAATATTTGTTTTTGGCATTTCTCAGGGCCAGGCCAACAGTTGTATCATTTTTAATCAAATCAAGTATGAAATCCTCCGCCAGCAGGGCGCCAAAATGCAAATCAGGATATTTTCCGTAAAGCCACAAATTCTTGGTTGCATTTATGTAGCCATAAAAACCAAAGCCCTTGAATATAAGCCCAGGCTCCAAATAGCCTGGATCAGCTGTGTAACGAGTGGAGGCAACAAATGTATTTACTCCAGCATGAATATATGCTTGGCTAAGACAGTTTTCTGGAAGTAATCCCTCAATTTTACCCACGAGACAGCTTTCTATAAATGCAACACTTGGTCCATAAGGCATATTTATAACATGGCGGACATCAAAGCTTCCTTTTCCAGATAATCCTGTTTTAAGCCCCAGGCCCAGTTGATCGAATTCAAGCATATCTCCTGCCTCATAAAGATAATGAGTTCCATGGTCAAAGGCAAAAATATAATTACTTTTAAGCTGATATTCTCCTCCCTTTCTCTCCTTTATTAAGCCCACTCTCTGTGCCTCTAAACGATGTGCAGGAAAAACATTGAAACCATTTTCTGCAAAATCATGGCACAATCTTTCATTTATAAATTTGCTCTCGCCCGTTGGAAACTTGGTTGGCTCCTGCCTGACTGGCCCAAATCCCATTATGCTCTTTAATTGATTGGCAAGAGGAGTTATAACAGGTATATACTGAAATTCTATGCCTGTGCCCGTCTGCACTGTGGCATTGTTCTTCCACTCGCCCAATACATCAATGATTTTTTCATAAAATATGGTTCTGGCTATTAAGGCGGAGCAATCTTCGGCATCATAGCCCGTAACTCTGCCAACAGCATTTTCCATCTCTGGCCAATATGTGAAGGTATCATTTTCCATATCTTGCGGATTAGGATCTACATCTCCATAAATGAAATCACTCGCCACACCCTGCCCAGAAACATAATCGCTATCTGGATTGTAGTAGTAATACATGGGCACCATTGTTGCATCTGCCATGATTGCAATGTAAATTGGATTTTCTCTGTAATATTGCCATATAGTTTTCAAATCATCTGGTAAATCTGCTATTTTGGCGAGTAGCCCATTAAGTTTTTCATGTATTTTCATAACATGCTCGTTGCATGGCTCAACAAGATGTTCGTTGGAAATTGGATATACAATGCCACCCACATCTGCATCATTTCCTCCAGCAAATGAAAAGTCGGCGGATGCCCATACAATACCATGTCGATAGGCAGCAAGATATGCAGCGAGAGAGGAAAGATTCCTCATAAGGGAAAAGTTTCCTCTATCTATCTTTTCCACCTTAACATTCATCTCGTAACTTCCCTTTCTTTTAGCTATCCAAGTTCCCACCACCTCAGCCTTATAGATGCCGGGCTTATTATAAATGCATGTCTGGTAAGCGAGGCGGTCAACAATTATATTGCCATTTTCATCGACAAGTGGAATGCCGCCTGCCGTGGAGGTGTAAACGAATGTAATGTTATCTGGCGTGGCTATATGGAGGAACACACGATCGCCCCACTTTTCCACCTCATCGCTATCCTTGTTTATGAGTTCTATTTTAATTCTCACAAATCCATCGAAGGGAACAATAATTTCATGAGTGGCTGTATAATTGAAGCCCGAGAGAAGTATGTTCAATCCGTGCAGGGTGCTCCCCGAGTTTATTGTTCCTTCAAAATGGTATTCTACGCTGCTCAGAACCCTCGCCTTTTTTATATCCTCTGGATTTGTGATAACTATGTAGCCAACGCTTCCAAATCTTTCCTTTACATAATCTATAACGTAATCTCTTGCCTCCTCACCACTCTCAAATTTTATTACATTTCCATATCCTTCTATATCCCCACAAACATATGTCGTTTTAACCCCAAGTTGTTTCAATGTTGCCATAATTTGCTGGAGTTCGCTGGCAACAAAAACTGGAATGCCCTTATAACTTGCGAGAGAGAGCAAATTGACAGCTATTGAATAACCATTTAAATCATTCTTAACTATTATTGCCTCACTCGCCCTATTCCATATCTGCTCAGCAATTTCAATGCTTGCCTCAACAACATCCTTATTTTCTATAATTATTGCATCGCTATCTCTTAAACCATACATTTCTTTAAATCGTATGATTGCATCGGAAGGATTTGAAAAATTTTCAACGAGGAGTGGCTTAACATGCTGGTTGTTGTATTCATCATAATATAGTGCTACGGGAGTGGCTATTAAAGCATAGAAGGGATTTTCCTTGCTTGCTATTACTGGCATCGCCTCCCCTCTTTCAATGCTGCATGCATAATTTATCTTTGCATTATGAGTAAGTTGTGTCTGGCTTGCAAAGACGGGCAGCAGAATAAAAACAAGGAGAGCAGCAATAAGTTTTCTCACTTTCATGTGAGTATATAGGGCAGGAATTAATAATTTTGCTTTTACAAAAAGGCGGAAAAGTAATTATATGGTGCATATTTTCCTTCATGGAAAAACTTTCCAGGGACATTTTCCTGCTCGGTATCATAAGTTTTTTCGCCGATGCAAGCAGCGAGACAATAATGCCCATCCTTCCTTTTTTCATCGCCGCTTTAGGGGGCGGAGGAATAGCCCTGGGAGCAATAGCTGGAATAGGCGATGGCATAGCGAGTCTGTCAAAAATACTCTCTGGCGTTATGTCAGATAAACTCGGTAGGAGGCGTGTTTTCATTGCCTCTGGCTATAGTCTTTCTGCCATTGCAAAAACATTCTTCCCTTTATCCACCCAGTGGTGGCATCTCATGCTTTTGAGAGGCATTGAAAGAATAGGAAAAGGCATCAGGGGGGCGCCTCGCGACGCCCTTATTGGAGATTTATATAAAGAGAGGAGGGGGGAGGCGTATGGCATACACCGTGCTTTGGATACTGCGGGGGCTATCATTGGAAGTTTTCTCGCCTTTCTACTATTCTGGCTTTTCAGGGTGGAAATAAAAACCATACTCATTATAGCTGCTGCGATAGCCTTTCTTGCAATTCCGCCCATATTTTTTGTGAGAGAGATAAAATTCAGCAGGAAAAAAGAGGCATTGCCTCCCTCGCCTGAGCTGAAGAAATTCACGGCAATCGCAACTCTCTTTTCATTGGGAAATTTCAGCTACATGTTTTTGCTGTGGAGAATAGGAGGGGATTTTTCCTATGAAAAAATCTCATATGCCATACTTGTCTACGCATTCTTCAACATAATATATGCAACTTTCGCCCCATATTTTGGAAAGCTATCGGACAAAGTGGGCAGGAAAATAGTCATAACATTTGGTTACATAACCTTTACATTCCTCTGCTTTGGTTTCGTATTTATAACAAATTTTTCTGGCATCCCTTTTTATGCCCTCGCAACCTTCTTATTTTTTGCATATGGGCTGTTCTTTGCCCTTGTTGAGGGCAATCAGAAGGCTTTTGTATCCGATTTAAGCAAATATAAGGGCACGGGACAGGGAATTTTTCAGGCAAGCACTGGTTTGGCGACAATACCAGCAAATCTAATAGCTGGCTTCCTCTGGGATTTAATGCCTGAACTCACTTTTATTTATGGCTCCATCCTCTCCTTAATGGCTGCCATACTCCTTTCATCATGGGAAACCGAAAAAAGTTAAAAAGCTCGCCGCTTTTAACCGTAAGGGCGGGTCACCTAGAGGCCGGGTGGCGGACTGCAGATCCGCATACGCGGGTTCAAATCCCGCCCCGCCCTCTAAACATCAAAAAAAGGAAAGTCATCAGCCTGTGCCCACCTTGGGACTCTTTATTCACGGGCTTTCTTGATAGTAAATTTATACGGAGTGTAAAAAGTGAGGGAGAGGGCAACTGGAAATTAACTAGAGGGCATTTCTAAAAATATTTTGCAATGAGCAGTAATTTATCATATCACGCGTTTATGAGAATATCCAATTAAAATTTAGATAGAAGAGGAGGCAATTATACCACACAGCAACAAAAACTTAAAAATAAAAAAGCATTAACATCCAATGGAAGGAATGAAATACTCTACTGTTTCAGAAATTGCTGGCCCTCTCATAATTGTTGAAGGGGTAAAAGAAGTGGGTTATGGAGAAATTGTTAAAATCGAAAGCCATGGCGAGAGAAGAATGGGGCAAGTGCTGGAGGCAGCAGA
Source organism: uncultured Thermoplasmatales archaeon (assembly GCA_964612535.1). Classification (GTDB taxonomy): domain Archaea; phylum Thermoplasmatota; class E2; order UBA202; family JdFR-43; genus JdFR-43. The sequence goes on along the minus strand of CAZTDS010000014.1, from coordinate 11,332 downwards.
AGGAAGGGCAGTAATACAGGTGTTTGAAGGTACGCGCGGCCTTGACACAAAAGCAACCAGCGTTACATTCACAGGAAAACCAATGGAAATTGGGGTATCAATGGAAATGCTGGGCAGGATATTCGACGGCAAAGGAATGCCCATTGATGGCGCTCCTTCACCCATTCCAGAAGATATACGCAATGTGAATGGCTTTCCAATGAATCCATCTGCGAGAGAATATCCCCGCGATCCCATACAGACTGGCATCTCTACCATAGATGGAATGAATACCCTCGTCAGAGGACAAAAATTGCCAATTTTTAGCGGCGCAGGCCTGCCCCATAATGAGCTTGCTGCCCAGATAGCAAGGCAGGCGAAGGTGACGGGCCAGGAAGAGGAGTTTGCTGTCATATTTTGTGCAATGGGAATAACTGCCGAAGAGGCGGATTTCTTCATGAGGGATTTTGAAGAGACAGGAGCTATAGAAAGAAGTGTGCTGTTTTTAAATCTTGCAAATAGCCCTGTTATCGAACGTCTTATCGCTCCAAAAGTTGCCCTAACAACCGCAGAATATCTTGCCTTTGATAAGGGAATGCATGTTCTTGTTATTTTAACTGACATGACAAATTATGCCGAGGCATTGCGTGAGATTTCTGCAGCCCGTGAGGAAGTGCCTGGCAGGCGTGGCTATCCTGGATACATGTATACTGATTTGGCACAAATTTATGAGAGAGCGGGAAGAATACAGGGTAAGAAAGGCACAATTACACAAATTCCAATACTTACAATGCCAGATGATGATATAACTCATCCAATCCCGGATTTAACTGGTTACATTACGGAGGGGCAAATTGTGTTATCAAGAGAGTTGCATCATAAGGGCATATATCCTCCTGTGGCTGTTCTGCCGTCATTATCTCGCCTTATGGCTGAAGGAATAGGAAAGGGAAAAACGAGAGAAGACCATCATCAACTTTCCAATCAGCTTTATGCCGCCTATGCGGAAGGCTGCGATTTGCGCGATTTGGTGGCTGTGGTGGGTGAGGAAGCTTTGACAGAGAGAGATAAAAAGTTCCTTGAGTTTGCAGATGAGTTTGAGGAGCGATTTGTGAAACAGGGAAGAGATGAGGATAGAACATTTGAGGAGACTCTAAATCTGGGATGGGAACTTCTATCAATGCTTCCAAAAGCAGAATTGAAGAAGATTGATGATAAGTATATAGAGAAATATTACAGGGGCTAAAATGGTGAAGGAGATACTGGAAGGGGTAACACCAACAAGAATGGAGTTGCTTCAGATAAGGAAAAGGAAGGCATTAGCGGTGAAAGGGCATCAACTGCTTTCTGAGAAAAGAGACGCTCTCGTCTCCTCTTTTTTTGATTTGATAAAGAGAAGGAGAGAGAAAAGGAAAGAGATGGAAAAGAAGTTGCAGGAGGCATATAAAGCCATAATAAGGGCAGAGATGATAATGGGAGAGGAAAGGCTGCGTGAGGAAGCAATGAAGTTTGGAAGCAAGAGAGATGTGGAGATAAGCAGGAAAAATATAATGGGAGTGAAAATTCCAAAGTTTGAGATACATGAGATGGAGATTCCAGAGTATAGCATCCTTTCCACATGTGCCGAATTTGATGAGGCTGTTAAAAAAGCCAATGAATTGCTGGAAGAAATAGTTGAAGTGGCGGAGATAGAGGGAAGTATTCAGATGCTTGCAAGGGAAATCGAAAAGACAAAGCGCCGTGTAAATGCCCTCGAATATATCTTCATTCCCCGCCTCCTCAATACGATAACATATATAGAAAGGCAGCTTGAAGAGAGGGAGAGAGAGGATTTCTTCAGAAGAAAAAGAATAAAGGCATTGCTTGAGAGGCATGAAGATTGAGGAGGATGCAATATTAGGTGAGTTTTTCGATACGCCCGAAAAAAAAGCAAAATGGATGAAACGCCTCACATATCTTTACATTGCATGGATAATTTTTGTCATAGTTGGGGTGGCAATGGCATTAATTCATCTGATGAAATTATAAGAATATTTCACAATCGTTATATATTAGGAGGTAATATAAAAGCGTGAAAGTGTATTTATGTGGAGAGAAGGGATGTTGCCCCTACATAGAAATAAAGGACAACGAGGTAGTTATTGGTGAGGAAGGCAATATGTGCAGGCTTACGATGGAACAATTTGAGGCATTAAAGGAAAAAATTATTGCGGGCGAGCTATAAGAATATCAAGATTTTTCCCCAACCTCTTTAATTTTCTGTCCATTCTCTCAATCATTTTATTTGCAATTCCCACAAGAAGACGGAGATATTCTTCACTTCCATATATACTTCCATCCTTTCCAAGAGGACAATCTATCCTCTCTGTACTTAAAATTTCCACAACTATATCTCCATTTACCGCTTTTATCGAAGAATATTTAAAACCGCTCTGATTGGCTACATTAAGGAGTTTTCTTGCACTCACCATTGAAATTGCATGAACATGTATTATGGGCGATTGCACCAAAAACCATATTTCCCCTTTACTACTTTTTTTCAATGCCTTTATTGCATCCTCATAGTCAATGCCACTATGCCATTTACCCAAAAACTTTGCTTTTCTTTTCTGACCCACTGAGGGTATCTCAAGAATTGCTATCCTGCCCGAGCAACTACTTGTAGTGTAATAATCGCTGATACTATTTATTTTATTCACGATGGGTAGAATTTTTTTATCCACCTCACCCTTTTCCATTGCTTCATGCAACGTTTTTATTGCCTTCCTTCTCGCCTCTATAAATCTCGAATTCAACTTTTTTGCTTCCTCGCTTAACTGGAATAAAATTTCCTTAAATTCCCCTCTTTTTATTCCTATCGCCCCTGCAACACCCATTAGGATGCCAGCTATGCTATCCGCAATCAAATCCCACATTGTATTCTGCAGGCTTATCTGCGCCAACGGCTTGCCGCCTGAAAAAATTTGGTCAGAGACAAATTCTGCTATCTCCCACAATGCTCCCATGGCTATTGTAAAAATCACTATGAAGAAGCCCATCATCACCAAATCCATGTGGATGCGGGGAGAGAAAACATCTATGACATATACTGCAATCAGAGCGAAAAATGCTACTATGGCAGAAGCCAAGAAGTGAGCAATTTTATCGTAGTACGGCAATGAGTAAAGATGGAGGACACCCCCCCATATATGGAGGGAGATGGCGAAGACAAGAAGAAATTCTATCAGCCAGTGAACAGAAAAATGAATGTTTCTTTTTATTATAACTGGCGAGATGGAGAGGAGGAAACCAAAAAAACATGCAAATGCCCAGAGCCATTCAGCCCGCCATATATTCCATATTCCCATTGCAAAAAGTATTGCTTCCATCACTCTGGAAAGAAGAATCCATAATCTTTTTTCCATAAGATAGAAAATCAATATGTCTTATATTAATGTTGAAGCTTTGATGCTGCGATTCTGCTTATTAAGCATGTCTTCAATTTTCTTAAAATACAATCTTCAAAACTTTCTTAAATTGTTTTAATATACTTCTTTATGAAAAAGAGGGATTTGCTGGTGATAGTGGCTATAATCTTCTTCATTATTTCTCCATCTCTCGCTTTTTACATTACACCATCAATGAAAAGATTGCCCAAGGATTTGAATGAAGTTATTTACTATGATGGAAAATTATCGATATTTAATGAAAATACGCTGGAAATAGAGCAAAAAGACATAAGAATCACAAGATATATAAGGGCGCTTGGAGAAGAAGATGGGGTTCTCATTGTTAGAGAGGATATTGAAGTGAAGGATAAAAAAACTAATGAGGAGTTGCCGGAATTCGGAATGACAAAAGTATATGGCATCAACCCCCACACCACAGAAAATATTGCTGGTTATGGCGATTTGGACAGGCTGGGGCAATGGCTTTTCCCTGTTGGTGTAAAAAAGAAAAATTATCTTGTGTGGAATACGGATCTCGATGATGCATGTAAAGCTGGCTACATAGAGCCAGATGAAGCTGTATCTGTTGCCCATTATATGGGTGAGGAAAAGAGGGCGGGTATAAAGACGTATAAATATTATGGCTCACAGGAGAATGTTTTTGTTGGTTATCTTCCAACATTGCCAGAAGCTAAAATGTATTATGGTGGGGAAATTTTTGCATGGGTTGAGCCAAATACAGGCACCATAGTCGATTTGCAGAAACATGTAAGCCAGTATGCTGCTTTTCCTGACCTCCACAAAATGCCCTCCAATCTCAATATGAGTGTTTATCTGAAGGGTATTGTTACCATACTCAATACCACAAATGCACAGTATGAGAATTATAATGTCACTATATGCAATCATGTTGAAGTGGAAAATGCAACAGACGAATATTACCTTGTGAAAAATGAAGTTATTGCAACAGATGAACATGGAAAGAAAATAAATGAATTATGTTCTGTTTCCATAGATGCAGTAGATCCATATACGATGGAATACATAGAAATACTGAGTGATAAAAGAGGAATGATGAATTTTCCGATAGGAGTGGATAAGAAAGATTATCTTCTGTGGGATTCAAATATAAACAATGTGACAGTCGCAGAATACAGGGGCGAGGAGGAAATAGCAGGGCTAAAGGTTTATAAATTTGTATCCGAGATTAAAAATTATTACATAGGCGAGCAGAGTATAGATGGATTGAGTGACAGGAGCATATCATTATATTACGATGGTAATACAACATACTATGTTGAACCGACTTCGGGAGGAATAGCATATATTGAGAGGGAAGGGCAAGTAAGTGCTGTTTTTCCTGATTTGCATACGATACCCGAGAATTTTGCTGGAGAAGTAAAAATGGAGGGCAAATTATGGATTCTCTCACAAGAGAAAAACATAGAGATGGATAGAAAACTTGGAGTGGAAAAGGTTTATTGGGAAGATGGTAAAAAGGTGCTAGTTATAAGGGATGAAACCACAACATATGATAAAGAAACTGGAGAAAAAATAGATATGGCTTGCAAAACAGAATACCATGGCATATATGCGGATACAGCAGAAGAGGCAAGAAATTATGGAGACATGGAGAGAGAGGGAATATACACATTTCCTCTAGGCACGGAAAAAAGAGATTACGTCATGTGGAATACTGAAATAAATGCTCCCTCCCTCGTTGAATTTGTAAGGGAGGAGGATCACAACGGCATACATACATATTTATTTGAAACCAGGGAGGATAGAATAGTTAAAGATACAACACTTGGAATGCCCCTGAATGTGAGATATATTACCACAACTCGCTACTGGGTAGAGCCAAACACAGGGCTCATAATAGATATGGAAAAAGAATCGGTGAAGAAAACTAACGTTTTAGATGCATTGCTTGGTATGAGAGGCATCTTCTGGTTTGATGTGTACAGACTCTCATTGCATTTTTCAGAGGAAACCCAGCAAGAGATGGCGGAGCAAGCGGAGCAAATGATGGAGCTGGTCAAACTCTCCAATTCAAAGGTTCCTGCTCTCAAAATACATGTTGAAACCTCTGATATAATAAAAAGTGTAGAAGATGCCAAAATGCTCAAAAAACAAATTGAAAAATTATCTGGCAAGAAGGTTAAGGTTGTTGATTTAGTATATTGGATGACGGAGCGGTCGGTAAATGAAATGATTAATGAGGCAAAAAAGGCAACATTTCTGCTCTATTTCATGCAAATTATCCTGCCCGCCTTTCTCATTCTGCTTGGCCTTATAATGATTGCCGCCTGGTTGAGAAGATAGTTATCTGAACTTTGCTCTCATACTGAGCATCATCGGAAGGGGCAAGGGGCGGAAAGGATAACCCTTCATTTTTTCTTCTATTATCTCATTCAGCTGTTCTATCGTCACTTCCTTATCATCACATTTGAATCTATAGCGAGGTGAGAAAATACCCTCCTTTTCCTTTTCTCCATAGACTATTATGATGGGCACCCATTCTTTTTCGGCCTCTCTTATTTTCTTCGACACACTGGCATCCCTGTCATCTATATCCACTCTTGCTTTTATTTTCTCAGCCATCTTCCTGCAATCTTCAATATATTCCTCACTTACTGGTATGAGGCGAACTTGAGTGGGAGAGAGCCAGAAAGGAAAAGATGCTTTCTCTCCTTTTTGCATTTTAAGCGCTTCTTTCTCGAGCAAGGCACATACACATCTATCTATTCCTCCAGATATGGAAGCATGGAGAAGATGCGGGTATTTCTTCTCATTATTTTCATCGATATATGTTATGTCAAATGATTTTGGATTTTCAACATCTATTTGCACAGTTGATAAGGCAAATGCCTTGCCAACTGAGTCATTCATATTTATCTCAAACTTCATTACAAAATAGAAATATCTCTTATCCCACATTTCAACGAGCACAGGTTTTCCCCATGCTTTTACAAGTTCAATGGCAAAATCACGGTGTCTTTCAAAGAAATCTCTCACAAACCTGATTGCAATCTCCCCCTCTATCTCAATAATCTTTGCCCATTCCAAAGATAGCATGAACTGGCGGCGAAATTCCTGCAGTGCCTGCTCCTCATCCTTGCAAATTGTGTGCATATCGGGCATTGTGAAGGCTCTCAACCTCTTTATTCCCACAACTTCTCCATGCTGCTCCTTACGGAAGGATCTGGCGAGTTCAAAAAGGCGGAGTGGGAGATTTCTGTAAGAAATAATCATATCCTTTGCCATCAGGTACTGGCCGAAGCAGGCAGCGAAACGGAGGAAAAGTTCCTTTCCCTTATCTGCCTTTACCCTGTACTGGCGTGCCGGGAATTTCTTTATGTATTTGCTGAGTGCAGGATGATTTACATCATACATTATCGGCGTTTCAACTTCCATTGCTCCCAGTGAAAGGCACATTTCCTCTACTTTTTCTTCAAGGAGCCGTTTTATGAGATATCCTTTTGGATACCATCTCATGTTGCCGTAGTCAGAGCCGGGCTCATAATCAACGAGTTCATGCTCAATCATTAACTTTATGTGTGCAGGCTGCTTATCCACCTTTCTACTCCCAAATGCCTCATATTCATAAAATTTCCTTAATTCTTCATACCCGGTAAAATCAAATTTTTCTGCTTCAATGAGTTCTCCATCTGGAGTGAGAATATACCACTCTGATTTAACCTCCTCCTTTTCCTCCTCCTCTTCTTTCCTGCATTCCACCTGTCTTGATAGCTCTGCCAGAGGATGTCCTTTGCAACTTATTTTGAAAGCCTTATACCATCCAAATGGGGCGTGCTTAACATTATATTCCTCCTTAAGCTCCTTTTCTATAGCATGAAGCATTTCCATTGCTTTATGAGGTGAGGCGAGGTTGCTCGAGAGATGTGCATAGGGGTAAAGAAGGATATTCCTTGTATTCAGCATCTCCGCCACGTTTTTTATTTCCTCAACTGCCTTTCCATACCATTCATCATCCTCCTCAACAGAAATAAAAGCAACAAGTGCTTCTTCCATGCCATCTTTTTTCCTTTCCACTTCCTCTGCACTATCTATTGCTTTCTCCTTTACCTCATATTCGATGTAGTCAGCGTGAATGAATAAAATTTTCATGAGAATAAAAAGGGCAAGATATAAAAATTTATATCTCCTGCTTCCACAACATTCCCGACAATTACTATAGCATTTAAATATGAATGAAGAAATGCAATTGTGGATGAAAAGAGAGCATATGCATATGCTATTGCCTCTGTTTTGATGTGGGCTACTGTTGCATCCGCTTTTAAGATAACATTACGTTATATGGAACCATTTCATCTTCTTTTCTTCTCATGCATGGTGGCGACAATCATTCTTTTCTTTATTCTTCTCGCCTCTCACCATTTTCATGGAATATGGCATAGGAAGGCAATACCTCGCTCTATCTTACTTGGTTTTCTCAATCCTTTTCTTTATTACAATGTTCTTTTTCTCGCCTATGACCTCCTTCCTGCACAGGAGGCAATGACATTAAATTATATGTGGCCTATCGTTCTCACCCTCCTCTCTATTCCACTTCTTAAACAGAAGGTTGGTATCAAAAACATTGCCGCTCTCTTTATTAGTTTCTTTGGTGTTATTATAATATCCACCCACGGTAATCCTCTGAGCTTTAAATTCTCCAACCCTGTTGGTGTATTTTTAGCTTTAGCAAGCACAATCATATGGGCTATTTTCTGGATTTTTAATGTTAGAGACAAAAGAGATGAAACAGTAAAACTTTTCCTTAATTTTTTCTTTGGCATGATTTTTGTTACCATTGCTGCCATTTTTATTGGCATCAAAATACCCAATATTTATGCAATGATGGGAGCAACATACACAGGCATATTTGAGATGGCTCTTGCATTTACTTTATGGCTTAAGGCATTACAACTTGCTCCTCAAACGGCAAAAGTTAGCAACCTCATATATCTTACTCCCTTTCTCTCCATGCTCTGCATCTACTTTTTTGTAGGGGAAAAAATACTTCCTTCCACCTTTATAGGTCTTCTTTTTATAATATCCGGCATTCTACTGCAGCAGTGGAAGGAGATGAGATAAAAAGAGAGGCGCAAGCCACTAAAACATTTAAAAACGGAAATATTATTTCCTTTTGGGGCTCGTGGTCTAGGGGTTATGACGTCGCCCTTACGAGGCGAAGGTCCCCGGTTCGAATCCGGGCGAGCCCATAATTGACTGTTATAGGCAATAATCTGGGTTTTTCCTTTCATCATTATTCATAATTTTCTTTGTAAAACTCTTCTATTTCATCTGGCGACGGTATTCTGCATTTCCGCCATGTATAAATCACATCCTTTAACTCTTCCTCTTTTTGTTGTCCTTTAAAGAGATTCTCCAGATATGCTGTACGTTCTTCAATATCTCTTTTTATAAAATCCACTATTTCCTCTGGAGAATAATATCTCAGGAGATTGAATCTTTTCGCAAAATTCTTCATTCCATATTTTTCCTCAAGTTCTCTTGGATGAGGGATGAGATAACCAAATGCAGGATGATGAATCCAGTTTCTTATCTTATCTTTTTCCATTAAATGAATAAGTTTTTTTGAATCTTCAACCTTTATTTTCTCTCCTTTTCCGGTTGAAAAGCCATTTAAATCATGTTCTCCAACATATCCAGTATTTATAACAAAAAATATAAGTTTCCCATCTAAATCAAGCCCCATATCCTGATAAACCTTTAATTTTAGAGAGGCCTGCTCAGCCTGCTCCCGTGCCATGAAGTCGGTGGCTGCATATACTCTTACTCTTTCTCCTGCCTTTCTTCCTTCTATCGCAGATGTTATAACACTTTCACACGCGGAATCCAGAGCCACAGCCATTTTTGCATCGGTTACACGAATTATCGGCTCCAAAATATCAAATCTTCTGAAACTCAGCCCCTCAGCCCTCAGATATTTTGTTTTACCCCAGTTTTTATTTAAATCGCTGAATTTAAAAATAAATCTGCCATTTGTTGTTCCGCTCTCCTCATAACTGCAGCATTTAAGGGAGCCTGCTTTTTTGATAGGAGTAGGCACAACAACTTCATATCCTTTTATAATCTTCCTGACATATTTCACACCCTCGCAATCAATATTTAGGGCTAAAACAATCGCTCCTTCTCTCGATTTCATCAAACCCTTCCATTCAGGGCTTTTTTCATTTAAACCCTCAGATTTTGCAAAACTCGCCGCCTCAAGGCCAACAAGTTTTATTTTCCCTACCTTTCCATTTTCATAAACTGGTATGCCCACTAATGCATCATCCTGCTCTATTTCCTCACCAACTGTCAGCGTCGTCTTTCCCGTGCCACTCAACCCCTTCAAAATTCTTCCATCACAACATCCTGCATGATATGAAATTAAGCCATCTTCCTCCGCCCTATTCCAGACCATTGTCAAATTCGGCTTTTTAAATGCACCACCAAAATAATCTATGCGGAGATTTATAACTCTCCTTATGTCTCTATCCATTTCAGTGAAATCAAAGAGAGTGAGAGGTTCGTTTTCATTGAAATCCGGCCAGAAACTCTTTACTTCCTCAATATACTCTGCCGGGAGTTTTTCCGGAACGATGTAGTTATAGCATGAAATTTTTATATTCTTTGGAGGGAAAATCATTAACTTCCCCATCCATGCCATATAGGCAGAATGAGGATTTTCCACGCTTGTAACTATTTTCATGCCCACTTCATATTCATATTCTCCCTGCACCCCATCCTGTATGATTCTATCAGCCTTGGACAGATATTTTTCTATCACCTTAAATAATTTTTTTCCTATTTCCACATCAAAATATCTCTGCCCTTTACCGAGTCTGTAGCCGGGCGGAACCATATAAAAAACCCTATCCGGTCTTCGCCCTTTCTGCATGGAGGCAAAAAGATATTGACCATCTGCCGTAATGATGTAATATTCTTTAAGGAATTCTTTGAAAAAGTCATCGCTGGGATTTATGTATTCCATACAATGTAATGTAGTATGTTATATACAATATTTTCCAGGAATCTTTGGAAACAATGTCGCATACCTTATATCACCAAGCCCGCAGATATATCTCGTCAATCTCTCAATACCTATGCCAAAACCCGCCGACGGCGGCAGCCCCTGCTTAGCTACCTCTAAATAGAGTATATATTCTTTCTCACTTACCCCGCTTTCCTGTATTCTTTTTATTATTTTTTCATATTCGTATTCCCTTTCTCCTCCTGAAAGAGCTTCACCAAATCCTTCAGGATAAATTAAATCCATATCTGCAAGCCATCCTTTCTTGTCTTCATACTCCCTGTCATAAAATTCCCTTTTCCATTTGGGAAAATCCACTATCCAGAAGGGTTCTGTCGCCTCAGCTGATAAAATCTCTTCATAATCTTCACCATATTCGGTGTATGCTTCTTCAAAACCGATTCTTTTGAATGGGCGAGACGGGATTTTCAGCTCCCTCCCCAGTTTTTCTAATTCCGGCTCACAAGTTTCCTTTATTTTTTTAAACACATAAATCAACATTTCCTCCGCCAGTTTCATTACTTTCTCTCTGTTCGCCATTTTAATTTCTAAATCAAGCTGTGTAAATTCAAATAAGTGGCGATGAGTTCTTGCCTTTTCCGCCAGCTCAAATCTTATATTTGGAGAAAAACAAAATATTTTATCAAAAGCAAGCAAAGCCATTTGCTTATGGAAAATCATGCTTCTTGTTAGATAATATTTATTGTCATAGTAGCTAATTTCTCCATCAAAAATTGGATGAGCCAACGGGTCTGTTACTGGAGATATGACGACCGGTGGAATTTCTATGAAATCCCTGCTGGATAAAAATTCGGTCATTGTGTGGCGTATAGCGGCTCCTATTTTTACAGCACATTGTACTCTTTCATCTTTCAAAAAC
>CAZTDS010000013.1:0-19659 GCA_964612535.1 uncultured Thermoplasmatales archaeon | reverse complement strand
TTTGCCCACATCTCCAGCTTCCTTTTTCTCTCCATTTCTCTTAATTCGACTCTCCTTATTTTTCCGCTAATTGTTTTTGGCAAACTATCGACGAATTCAATTTCCCTCGGGTATTTATATGGGGCTGTCTGTTGCTTCACAAAATCTTGCAGTTCTTTAATCAACGCTTCACTTGGCTCATACCCTTTCGCCAGAACAACAAATGCCTTAACAATGTTTCCTCTAATTTTATCGGGCGAGGCAACAACAGCAGCTTCAACAACGGCAGGATGCTTCACCAGAGCATCTTCTACTTCGAATGGGCCAATACGATATCCAGATGATTTTATTACATCATCAGCCCTTCCTTCAAACCATATATAGCCGTCTTCATCCATCCTTGCCAAATCACCAGTTAAATACAAGCCATTGACAGCCAGCTCCTCCAATGTTTTTCCATTCCAGTAGCCGACCATTAAGCCAGGGTGTGTAATGGGCACAGCAATCTGTCCTACCTGGCCAATGGGAACTTCTTTTCCTTCCTCATCAACAAGTTTTATGTCGGCGCCTGGCATCGGCTTGCCCATTGAGCCTGGCTTTATCTCTATTCCATCATAATTGCATACCAAGCCGGTTGTTTCTGTCTGGCCATAGCCATCGTATATTTTAATTCCATATGCTTTGTAAAACCTATCTATAACCTCCCTGTTCAATGCCTCTCCAGCACTCAAAAATTTTTTCATGTCGGAAAGGTCATAGCTTTCCAGATCTTCCTGAGCCCACATTCTGTATTCTGTTGGCGTGGAGCAAAGACGATTCACCCTGTATTTCTCCATTAGTTCGAGAAACTTTGCTGGTTTAAACCTGCCATTATATATGAGTTGGCTAGCTCCTATGGCTAAAGCCACTCCTATCGGACTCCAGAACCATTTTGCCCATCCAGGGGATGTTGTTGCCCATAAAAGTTCGTCTGGTTTTGCGGCCCACCAATATACGGCGTTGGTTTTTGACAGGCAATAAATCCATTTGTGATCATGCATTACTCCTTTCGGCTCACCCGTTGTGCCAGATGTATAGTTTATTGTCATTATATCTGTGGATTTTATTTTTTCCTTTTCAAGATGGCGCGATTGCTGGTGAACCTCCTTTTCGTAACTGAGCCATCCATCCTTCTCTCCGCCGACAACTATGAAATTCTCCACAGGTATTTTATCTCTCACCTTATCAACTTCAACCGTTGAATCAACAGAGGCAATGATTGTTTTTGCCTCACAGTTGTTGGCACGATATTCTATATCCTTAGCCCTCAACATATCGGGGCATGGAACCACAATTGCCCCTATCTTAAAACTTCCTATCTGGGCAACAAAAACCTCTGGCAGGCGGGGCATTATAACCATTATTCTATCGCCCTTTTTCATTCCCAGGTTTCGAAGGAGGTTACCAAACCTATTGGATTCATCGCTTAACTCCCAGTATGTCATTTTTCTTTTATTCCCATCTGCATCCTCGTAATATATTGCCACCTTACTCCTATCTTTGGCATACTCATCAACGACATCTGCTATTGAATAATATTCTGGCACATCCCACTTAAAATTCTTCACCCATTCCTCATATTTATCTGCCATGTTTGGGAATGCTTTTTTCATTATTAATGCTTTCGTGCTTGGCAGAGTGTTTCAGTTAATTTTTAATTCTTCTTAAAACTTCTTTAAAGAAATATTATATTCTGGCAGTGATTGAAGCATCATGAAACTCATGCAAAGATTAAAGGAGGAGTTTTTACTCCCCACCGAAAACTGGAGAGAGGTGGATAAATTAATTTACGGATTGGATGATTATTTTCTTTACAACAAAAAAGATGTGGAGGAGAAGAGGCTGAAGGCAATCAAGGAATCTTTTACTCATCATTATAAAAATAATCTTTTCTACCACAAGTACTGCAAGGATAATGGTGTTTCACCCGATGATATAAAAAGCGAAGAAGATTTTGCAAAAATACCTCTCCTGCCAGATAAATTTTTCAAAGATTATCCAAGCAGCGAGCCAAAGAAACTTTATGAATGGCTTTATACGGTTTCTTCAATAGATATTGGAGATTTCGATTTTAAAGGCAAAAACCTTCAGGATTTTCTAATATGGGCTGAAAAGAAACTCAATGGCATCGTCACTCATTCATCTGGTACAACGGGAAAATTCAGTTTCATGTTCAGAGATGAAATAACGAGAAAAAGAATGTTTTATTCTGCCGACAAAACACTTCTTTTTTCAATTTATCCTCCAGATGATGATGCCCACATAATATATCCCGGACCCATAAAAACACACCTTACAATGGGGCGCTGGGTGGCGGAGGGCACACGAATATTTGATGAAGACCATCGCCATTTCCTTACGGATAAGCAGCTAACCCTAGATATAATAAGGATAATGTCAGGACATGTAAATGGAATGGGAGATAAAATCAAACTGCTTGTTATAAAAAAAGCTATGCATAAAGGGCAACTTAAACTTATTCGCCTCCTTCAGGAGATGGACAGGAGAAAAAAACAGATTTACATGATTACGTTTCCATTCCAGCTATATGATTTGATAAATTTGATGGAGGAGGAAGGAGTATATCTAAATCTGGGAGAAAGAAACTCAGTTATAATAACAGGTGGAGGATGGAAAATACATGAACATATAAAAATATCTGCCGAAGAAATGGCAAATAAAATTGAAGAATTCTTTGGAATAGAGAAAAATAATTACAGGGATATTTATGGAATGTCTGAGATGAATGCCCTTGCCCTTGAATGCGAGGCAAGATACAAGCATATTCCGCCTTGGATTTATCCAATGGTACTCGATGAAAATTATGAGCCTGTTGGATTTGGTGAGGAAGGGAGATTTGCTTTTCTCGACCCAGCAGCGAACAGCTATCCAGGCTTTATAATGACAGGAGATAAAGTAAAGCTTCTCGATGCCTGTCCAGAATGTGGAAGAGAAGGAATTGTAATAAAAGGAGAAATAACTAGAATGGCTGGAGCAGAGGCGAAGGGATGTGGCAATTTGATGCGAGAATTAATGGTTGAGGAGATGAGGTGATAATATGGAGTGGTTGCAAGAAAAAATGGATAAAGGAGATATACCTCCAATGCCTCTTATAAAGAATTTTTTTAAAACACTCGGCCCTCTATCATATGCCGTAGCAAGGAATCCAAAAGTTATGGTTAATAACTTAAAAGCATGGAAAAAGCGCATCTCTGCCTCCAAGCCGCCCTGGGCACATCTCGAAGATGAAAGCATGTATGATAGCACAAAAATGTTAAAGGATGAGGATTTCAGAAATTTGCCGCCTGTAAGTGATGAAAAATATCTCCGCCCCACCCGCCTGTGCGACTGTCATGCTAAGGAAATAAGAGCGATGGCGAAGAAACTTGGAGCGTATGAAAAAGAGCCGCTTGAATATGCTAAATCAATATTTTATTTTGTTAAAAATCAGAAATTTCTTGTCTTCAAGCCAATGAGAGGAGCAATAGGAGTGCTCAAAAGCAAAGGAGGCGTGTGCCTCGACCAAATGAGTTTGTTAATAGCCCTTGCAAGAGCCGGAGGGATAAAAGCAAGATATCGCCTCTATGCATTTGAGCCAGTGGATGAAATGGCAGATGTGATGCTTAGAAATGACCCCGTTTTGCATGAGACATATCAAATGCTGGGCTTTCTTGACTCCCTTCATGGATGTGCAGAACTTTATATAGATGGAGAATGGATACAACTCGATCCAACCTTCTCAGATGCTCTTGAAGCAGGTATGGGGTTGCCTGTAGCAGAATTTGGAGAAGAGCCTGCATGGAGAGTGAGGATACCGGAGAGAGACATAATTTTTGAGGGATTTCCGATAATGTTTAAAAGTATTTTGACAGGCTTAGCATTCACTCTTCGTCACACTGTGGATGCTGTAAATGCAAAACTTGATGAAGTGAGAGAGAAGGGTATGCAGATTTTACAGGAAATAGGAAAGGAGGAATACAACAGAGGGAAAAAGAGGCAGACAAAAATAGAATTGCCCAGTGTGGAAGAGGTTAAAGCATTTCGTCAGCAAGTGGTAGTTTAATAATACAGCTAACCTTATAAGTCCTCTTCCCATTTTCTTTTGTTGAATCCTGTTAAAAAAATACTGTGGTGGCTGCTTGCTGCGACAAAAGGGGGATTGACAAGAGGCAGAATCCTTGAAAAACTTGCCGAAAATCCAATGAATGCGAATGAACTGGCAAAGGAGTTGGGCTTGGATTATAAAACAGTGAGGCATCATCTCAAAGTTTTGGAAAAAAATAGCCTTATTACTTCCATGGGAGAAGGATATGGAAAGATGTATTTTATCTCCGAGCTATTAGAGCAGAATATGAAATTTTTCTATGAGATTTGGGAGAAAATTGGGAAAAATAAAATAAATGAAAGGGGGTTGAAGTAGTATGAAAAAATTGCTTGTGCTGCTAATTGCGATTCTAATAACATCTTCAATAGTTGAAGCAAGTTATCAACCAAAGTGGAAAGAAGATATTGAAAAAAGGGTTAGTTCGCCACTTGTAGGCAAACTATTCCTGGTTTTTATAGTGCTTAATATATTTCTCCTTTTGGCTCTCCTCATCTTATACATGATAAGTTTTGCCAAAACAAAATCATCATTTACGCTGGGCTTGGTATTCTTCATCGGGGTCCTCTTAATACAAAAAGTTATTTTCCTCCTTGGTATGTTTGTGCATTCATTTTTATTCCTGCCACCATTCTTTGAAACCCTCGCTTTGATTATACTCCTTGTGTTAAGTCTGGAATGATTTGGGAAAAAATTGGGAAAGAATTGGCATTGAATATGGTAAATCAATATATATTTGCAGGAAGCTGTTTTTTCGGTGATAAAAATGAAAAGGATATATGTTGCTCTGGCTATAGTTGCTATCGTTGGACTGGCTGTGCTTGTTGAAGCTGGAGCAAATGGTATCGATAACATGGGTGATGAGTTTGCGGAGAAATGGCAGAAATTCAAACATATGTGGCGATTTGCAAGGGGGGAAAGGCAGCGCCATAATTACATGGTGGAACATGCATGGCGAAATATGCTAAATGTTACAAGAATGGAAGGTGTGCTGGAATACAATAATGGAAGCTATTACATTGATGCCACACCTCTGTATCTTGGAAATGAATACTTCATGAACAGCATTGCAAAAAGCGATTATGATGGAGATGGAAACTACGAATACATATGGCAGGAAATGGAAGGATTGATCGGAAGTAATGTTGTTGTTAATGGCGTGTTGCGAAACGGCACGCTATATGTAAGTCATGTCAATGGAATATGGCTCAGACTGCCAAGAGAGCCGCCCGAGCTTACAGAAATGGGAGGAATACTCGAATACGATAATGGAAGCTATTATTTGGGCAACAAAATGCTCATAATAAAACACGGTTTTTCTAAAAGCGATATAGACAGGGATGGCTCACTGGAAAGAATGGATGCAGAGTTGCAGGGTTTAATCGGTGAGGAAGTTACGATTGATGGATTCATGATTGAAAAAGGATTTGTAGTAATGCACATAAACGGTATTTGGGCAAGATAAAATCTCCGTTAAATCCCCCTCTTTCTATTTTTGAGCGGTTAAATACTTATACTAAAATTTTATTTGGATTTCATGTCCATAAAAGCTACAGCCGTAACTTTCCAGGATTTCTTCAGATATGTCCAGAAAGAGGTTAGAGAGGAGATTCTCAAAAATATACATGATGAGGACATGCTTTATGCACTTGAAGGAGGAAAAATGCTTCGCCCGGCAATGTTGTTGCTTGCATTTCATGCATGCAATGGAAGTGAGCAACACTACAGATATGCTCTGGAAAGTGCAATGGGCATAGAACTTGCACATTCAGCCTCTCTCATCCATGATGATATAATGGATGGGGATAATGAGAGAAGAGGAAAGCCAGCTTTACATGTGGTGCGAGGCATAGGAGCAGCCATTCTTATAGGACATAGAATGATAAGCAGAG
This sequence comes from uncultured Thermoplasmatales archaeon, assembly GCA_964612535.1. Classification (GTDB taxonomy): domain Archaea; phylum Thermoplasmatota; class E2; order UBA202; family JdFR-43; genus JdFR-43. The sequence continues at coordinate 13,647 of CAZTDS010000013.1, read as the reverse complement.
CATTCCGAATATCTCTCGCCCATGGAATGGAAAATGCACAAATTTTTCTTGATACATGGGATGAAACCCTGATGGGGCAACTCAAGGATATAGATTTCAATGCACATCTTGAAGACATAATTAATGGGGAAAATCCAACCAAGCTCATAGAAGAGTATTTCAGAATAATAGAAATGAAAACTGCCTCCCTTTTCGCCACAGCCTGCAGGGCGGGGGCGATAGAGGCAAAGGCGCCTCCAGAACTCATAAATTTAATGAGAGAATATGGGAGAGAGGTTGGCTTAGCGTATCAGCTTGCTGATGATCTCGTGGATATTGTAATGGGAAAGATTGAGGAAGGAATAATAATGCCAATTATCAGGGCATATGGCGAAAAGATTGATCCAGAGATTGTTAAAAAGTTAAAGGAAAATGGTACCGAGATTGTACAGGAAGCATTAAGGAGAAATGGTCTGGATTTGAAAGAAATTTATAAGGAGGAAATTAAAAAGCATGTTGAGAAAGCTATTGAACTCGCATCATCTCCTCTGCTTCCAGATACAGTTTATAAGAAATTACTAAAGGAGGCTCCACTTTATATTGTAAATGCAATGGTAAGGAATATTAATATGGTGATTTGATGGGAATAGAGGAAAAGGGCATGCTCTCGCCTTTCACTATTTTTACCTCTATTATCACAGGCAGTTTTTTTCCTCTACTTGCCTCTTTTTATGCTGCAATTCTAATAGGGAAAATTTATTGGGTGGGTGTTATTTTAACCAGCTTGGGTGGTTTTTTAACACATTATATTCTTGCCCATACAATTCATGATCTATATCACTATGAAATAGAAAAGAGATACACGTTGAGTAAAAGGGCATTAAAAATTTTACTAGTTGCATGCCTCATCGTCCTCCTGGCTATTGCAATATATCTTGCATGGCAGAGTGGATGGCCAGTCATTGTATTTGCTGTGATAGGGGCTATCGTATCTTTATATGCAGAGGGATTGATGCATCATGAAAGCCAGATGGCATTTGGAGCGATGTTTCTTGTAATAGGTTCATTTTATGTTCAGGCAGGATATTTCCATGGTGTTGATGGAGCCTTTAAACTTGGCAAGGAATGGCTCGAAATTATCCTCCTGTCTTTATTTGCCTTTTTCAGCCAATATGGCTGGCTTCTGTTTTATCGCCTCGACGACTATGGATGGAGCGCCAAGAAAAGAAATGAAAGCATTCTCATCACCAAACTTGGCCTTGTTTTTCTTGTTGCAGTATTCGCTGTACATGCGTTGATGTAACACCATTCCATTTTTATATTCCTTTTTCAATCCTTATTCATGAGCCTGCTCATTAAAAACATTGGAGAACTTTTCGATGGATATAAAGTTATGAAAAATACGTGCATTTACATTGAAAATGGACTGATAGCAGATATAGGAAAAGAAAGAGAGGCAGATGAAATTATAGATGCTGGTAACAAATTTGTTATGCCTGGCTTTGTTGATTGCCATACTCATACAGTTTTTGCAGGTTATCGCGATTTTGAAGTGGAATGGAAAATAGAGGGGCTGAGTTATCAAGAAATTGCAGAGAAAGGCGGAGGAATATCATATACGGTTGAAGAAACCCGCCGTGCAAGTAAGGAAAGGCTAAAAAAGGAAGCGATGCAGCGAATAAAGGAAATGATAGCCCACGGAACAACAACACTGGAAATCAAAAGCGGTTATGGACTTGATAAAAATAGCGAGATTAAAATGCTTGAAGTGATTGAAGAATTAAATAGGAAAATGCCCATCGATATTATACCAACGTTCCTTGCTCATGCCATACCACATGATGCTGATGCAGAAGAATTCACCCAGGAAATTGTGGAGGAGATGATACCTGAAATAGGAAAAAGAAAGCTTGCAAAATTCTGCGATGTTTTTTGTGAAAAAGGATATTTCAGCGTTGAACAATCCAAAAAAATATTGATGGAAGCAAAAAAATATGGAATGCTGCCCAAAATTCACGCCGACGAATTCACATGTATGGGCTGCAGCAGGCTGGCAGCAGAAATAAAGGCAGCATCTGCTGATCATCTACTCATGACAGGTGAGGAAGAAATGCGCCTGCTGGCCTCCGCCGGAGTGGTAGCAACGCTTTTGCCTGCAACACCCTTCGTGCTCGATGAGGGGTATCCGGATGCAAGAAGTATGATAGATAATGGGGTTATAGTGGCGTTAGCCACCGACATGAATCCAAATTGCTATACGCTAAACATGCAGTTTGTTGTTCAGCTTGCATGCTACAAAATGAGGATGAAGCCTCTCGAAGCCCTTAGGGCTGCAACACTTAATGCAGCAAAAGCCTTGAAAATGGATGATAGCGTTGGAAGTATTGAAGCGGGTAAAAAAGCGGATTTGCTTATAATGAATGTGCCCTCTCACACTTTCATTCCATATAAAATAGGTGTTAATCTGGTGGAAAAGGTGATAAAGGAGGGCAAGACCATTTATTCAAAGTAAAGAATCGATATCCATTGTTTCCTCTTCCTCCTCTTTCTCTTCCTTCCTCAACCTTTTCATTATTGCCTCTATCTTATTTTCAAGTTCCTTACTCTTCTTGAAGATTGCCACCTCACCCCTCATTTTTTCAAGCACCTTCTTTATCACATCCTGTTTTCTCTTTATTGGTAGCAAGCCCGAGGGATAATCAAATTCCATTACCTTGTCACATATCTCCTCCATAAGTTGCAGAATTTTCTCCACTTCTCCAATATTCCCATTTTTCATTAAATATACTCCCATTCTTCGCAACTCTCCAACAACATCTGCAAGCCCGAGAAGGTAGGCAGTGTAACTAACTCCAATTTCCTCCGGATATGGAAGGTCTCTTTCCTCTTTTATTGCAAGAAAAATCTCCGCCTCCGCTACCTCCTGCATTGCATTTTCCATGTAGCCAGCAGTTAATATGTCAGGGTGTTTTTCTATTGCCTCTTTTGTTTCCAGCAGTATTTTTCTCGCCTTTTCTGTGTGTTTTTTTGCCTCCTTTAATTCGCCTCCATGTATTGCCTTTATTCCCTTTCTGCATTCTCTTATTATATCCCTGCACTTCTTGAGAGTTTTTTCACGCAGATCATCTTTCTCGTTGAGTTCCTCTTCTATTTTGCTGGCTATTTCATCCAGATTTCTCATAAAATTTGAATATTCGCGCCCTTATTAACCTATCTAATTATTCTGGCTTTTCCCGCCTTTATAACAACATCTTCCTCAATTCTTATGCCATAATTTTTCAGATATACTGCTGGCTCCACCGCAAAAACCATATTCTCCTCCAGCATAAAATCAGCTTTTTTGCTTAACGAAAATCCATCGTGAACATTTATCCCTATGGAGTGTCCTAAAGCATGTCGCATTCTATAGCCATGCTTTGCAAAAAATTTTTCAACAATTTCATAAACATCTCCTGCCCTCCTTCCCTCCTCCATTTCATCTATTGCCATATAAAGGGCTTCCTCAACGATTTCATAAAGTTTCTTTCCTCTTCCTTTAACAAAACTTCTTGTCAAATCAGCACAATAGCCCATATATTTTGCCCCAGCATCTATCAATGCCGGCATAACAAATCTCTTTCTCGATGGCAGATGGTGAGGAAAGGAGGTATGTTTGCCAAAAGCAACTATGGTCGGAAAAGCATTTTTTGCATTTTTTCTGAGGAACCCACATTCTATTTCAACAGCAAGCTCCTTCTCGCTCTTTCCATCCATTTCAATATTTTCTACAATGCTTCTCGTAATTCTATTCGCCCTGTATATTGCTTCAATTTCCTCTTTCCTCTTTACAAGCCTCATTTTTTTTATTTCCTTGCTCACATCAACAAACCTTGCTTTAGTAATGCTCCTGAGATGTCTGTAATCTCTGTAAGAGAGTTTTTCTCCATTGAAGCCAACTCTGGCAACATTTAAAAATTCCTTCAAAAGTTTTTCCATTTCATCCTTATTTTTATAAAAATGCGCCTTTCCCTCCTCCAGTGGAGGAGCTATTATCTCCACCTTTTCCGGAAATATAATCGCATAGCTGTTTTCCCACATTCCATGGTGGCGGGTGAAATAAAAGAAATTTTCGTCGGGTGTTTTTATCACGATGGCATCCACCTTTTCAAATACCTCCTTCATTTTATCCCCTCTATTTTTCTCGCCAACTCAGCTATCTGCTCAGGTGTTAAATGCTCCACCCTCTCTTCAATGAAGGGAAGGGCATCAATATTTTCTTTGCTCACAATTCCCTCCATAAGAAGAGCATTTTTTATCTTTTTTCTCCTATGAGAGAACAATGCCCTCGTAACCTCCTCAAAAATCTCCTCATTCACATCGAATCTTCTGCCTATGTGCTTAAGCCTGACTATACACGAATCAACTTTTGGCGTTGGGCGGAAGGCATGGCGGGGCACATATTCCAATATTTCGCAATCCGCCCTGTAATAAACCATAACCGAGAGGCGGGAGTATTGCCTGCTGCCCGCTTTTGCAACCATTCTTTCTGCAAACTCTTTTTGATACATCAGTATAGCCTGTTCAAAATGGCTATCGAGAAGTTTGAATGTGAGGGGAGATGAAATATGGTATGGGATATTGGATATTACTTTGTTAAAATCTAGTTCATTAAAATCCACCTTCAATGCATCTCCATGAATAACATCAACATTCTTTATTTTACTCAATTTTTCAATGAATCTTTCATCAATTTCAATGGCAATAACTTTTGCCACCTTGGCAATTTTTCTTGTCAAAATTCCATTTCCCGCACCTATTTCAAGAACAACGTCATCTGGTTGCAGATCTGCATATTTAATCTGTCTCTCTGCAACTCTCTCATCAATCAGAAAATGCTGGCTGAATTTCATCTCCGTATAAGAGGTGGACGAGTAAAAAGGCGGTATTTTTCATTTGGATTTTCAAGTTCCTCCAGTATTCTTTTTGCAATTATTTTTTCCGGACTATGTATCGTTTTAACCCTATTTTTTATATCTTCAAAACTTTTGAATGGTTCTTTTTTCCTTTCTTCCAGAATCTCAAGCATCGTTTTTTTCCCTAAGCCGGGAAGAAGTTCAAGAGAATGAAAACGTGTTGTTATCGGTGGAGCTTCGTTAAAGAATTTCACAAATCTTTCTTCATTGTTCTTGACTATGTCAACCAATACATAAAATATCTCTCCGTGTGCTGTGGGGGTTAGATCCTCATAATTTACTCTTCCCTTAACTTTAGCTATTTTCTTCCTTTTCTCGAGTTCTTTACCCACATAAACTCTTTCCCCAATAGAAAGAGTCACATTGGGTTTTGGAATTAATTCCAGCAGGGTAAATTGATTTTCTCCTACGCCATAAGCTAATGCTCCCCTCCTATATCCTGGTCTTCCAGTCGGTAAATAATCCAGGATATAAACATAATCCTCCATTTCCCCTCCTAAATATACTGCCTAACAACCTCCAAAATTTGCTCTATTTCGTCATCAGACGGAATGTAAGTTTCCTTTGCAAATATTGCCACCACTTCCTCCTTTTCTTTTGGCAATAAATCAGCTATTTTGCATGCCTTCTTTTCGTCTATCTTTCCTATTTCAAGCAATTTTTCGACAAGTTCTCTCGATTTCTTTGCAGAGAGCTTTACCACCTTCTCACTATGTTCCAAAGCTATTTTTTGCTCCCTGTTGAGCTCTCGTTCCTTGCTCAACTTCGAAAGCATTTCCTTAACTTCAGAAAGCAACACAATCTTCATGTTACCTTCCTCAAATGCTCAGGATATGCAATAAGATGTTTTATCTTTCTTTTATCCCTGATTTTAATTATGTATGCTCTTCCCTGCTTCCCAACAACTTCTCCAGTATAGCCATGGTATCGGGGATGTGGCATTCCATGATGCACAGAAGGATCAATAACAATCGCTACTTTTTCCCCATTCTCAAATGTCTGCATGGCACGGGTTATCACATTCATTGCTCCCTTCCTTATCTTTTTTGTAAGTTTATATCTGCTCTTACTCCTAAATCCTCTCGACCTCTTCATTTTCCTCACCTATTTCTATCACATCCAACTCCTTAACTTCCATTTTCACCCCAGCCAGCTCCGCCAGAGAGGGCGTCGTTCTTCCATCGTCTCCTGTTACAAGCTCCTTAATGTATGTGCCCGACTCAGCCTTCATTATTAGCGTTGCCTCATTCATTCCAATCTCCTCTATTCTTATATCTAATATCTTCCTACGTCTAACCTTGTCTGCCCTTCTGTGGGCGACCCGCTTCGGCGTGCGCTGGCTTATTATGCTACCCCTTAATGCATTTACTGCTTCATTAATTTTTCCCTTTTCTTCAAATTTTACCTTTACCCTGTATGTTTTTGTGTATTTTGCTGCCTTTATTTTCTCCACTTCATCCCTGGTTGCATAGCGAAGCTGGCTTACTTCCACCTTTCCCTTCGCATACTCATTTATTAATTCCCGCAATTCATTTAAGTTTATATTTCTTTTTCTCGGTTCCTTTAGTTCAAGGATGAAAGGTCGTCCGTTCCCGAGCATTCTCACATCTATGTCTTCTCTGCCCGCTCCATGAAAGTCCTCATCTTTCGCTTCAAAAACTTCCAATGCCTTTGCTGCAATAAGCTCTTCAATGCTTTCATCATACATCTTTCCCTTAAAATTACAGTATTCACACCCCCTGCCCCTGCATTTTCTGCAATACCATTTTGTTTGGGGTATGCCTCTAACGAGCTTTCTATATCGCCCATATATAAAAACAGGGCGAACATCAAGATTAACAATATCATATCTTGTATCAACAATTGCAATAATATCAGGATGAACAAATTCCGCTGGCTTATCAACTTTCTTTGCAACTAGCTTCCCCACTTCTCTATTTATTTCTCTCTTTATACTCTCTCCATATTCTGTGGAGATTTCTTCTTCCCTTTTCAAAATTTCTTCATCAACTTTGCAGCCAACAAGAAAGTTATTAAATTCATATCCTTCCAGAGCTTCAACAACCATATCCGCAAATTTTTCTATCTCCTCCATCAAGCCCTCGCAGAGCCAGCATTTTGATGGCTCAATCGCTTCCCATCCCATCATCTCTCTTATCCTTCTTCCCCTCTCTTCATTAGTTATCCCATGCTCAATCTTCGCAAATTGTCTTCCGAGGCAGGCATCGCATAATCTGTATGATGCTAATTTCTTTGCCTCTTCTTTTATCTCCTGCATCTATCTGAAAAAGAGGAAGGGTAAAATAATTTTCCTGTATAAGCTTTGGCTAAGGCAAATGCATCGAAGAATGACATCGTTATAATAGCTGATTATGGCGAAGCGGAAAATATGAAGGAATGGCAGAACAATCGCGTAGCAGAAATTACAGTTTTATGTGGGAAGGTAGGAAATCTGGAGTAACAGCTCTTTTATGGAGGAGTAGTTAGGGCGGGTTGCTGACTTGGTTATTAACTTTTCCTGAAGAAATGCCCGCCAATAAGAATCATTGTTATCGAGAATACGAGGAGAATCAATAAATCAGCTATAACATTGAATTCATTTACACCTATAGCAAAATATCTCATTGCATCCACCCCATATGTCAAAGGATTTATTTTCACCATTGTCTTTAGCCAGTCAGGAAGGAAAGCGGTTGGATAGAAAGCGCCGCTTAAAAATATCATGGGCTGAATCATGAAATTCATCACCATTTGAAAACCTTCCATACTCGTTAGTTTGCTTGCCACCGCTAGGCCTAAGGATACGAAGGCGATGGAGACAAGGAACATTGTTAGAAACATCCCTGGGATAGACATCACTCCAGAAAATTTTACACCCATGAGAATGGCAAGACTCAATATGAGAATTCCTTGGAGAACAGCCTGCGTTACTCCACCCAGCATTTTTCCGATTAAAATACTCTCTCTTTTTATTGGAGCAACAAGCATTTCTTTTAGGAAACCGAATTCCCTGTCAAATACCGTGGTTATTCCTGATATCGTGGCTGTAAAAACCATCGTCATTACGAGAATTCCGGGAGTGAGAAAGGATAGAAAATCTCCCTGAGTAGGCAAATTCATGACGCTGTTGAAAGCATTTCCTATTACACCAAGCCACAATAAGGGCATCATAATCATTGTTACAAGCCTTACCTTTTGCCTCCATAGCCGTAATATCTCCCTTAAATAAATTGCATAGATGTCGCCAATCATCTTCTCATCCTCCATTTCATTTTCGATGCTTCTATTTCATCAACTTCCTCGTCTCTGAATGCTCTTCCCGTATAATGGATGAATACATCCTCCAGAGATGGCTCCTTGTATGTAATACTCTTTACTTCCTCATCCGCTATTGCAAATATTTTTGGTATCATTTTCTCCGCCTCCTTTGCCTTGATAACAATTTCATCATCCACAAGCGTTGCATTAAAACCATTTGCAACCAGTTTTTCCAGCATATTTTCAGCATTGCTGCACTTTATTTTTATAATATCCCCGCCCACAGAATCCTTGAGTTCAGAAGGAGTGCCTTCAGCAACTATTTTTCCAGCATCTATAATTGCAATTCTATCCGCCAAGTAGTCAGCTTCTTCCATATAATGTGTTGTAAGCAATACAGTAACCCCTTCATCTCTCAGCTTTTCAACATACTCCCATATGTGGCGGCGTGTTTGTGGATCCAAGCCGAGGGTAGGTTCATCGAGAAACAGAACTTTTGGTTTATGCATGAGTCCTCGAGCTATCTCCAGCCTTCTTCTCATCCCACCTGAAAAAGTTTTTACTATGCTATCTGCCCTGTCAAGCAACTCCACCATTTCAAGAACTTCTTCAATTCTGCGGTGCCTTTCTTCCCTGCTCATGTGATAAAGCCTTCCATGAATATCGAGATTTTCTCTGGCTGTAAGGCGGTCATCTAAGCTAGGATCCTGAAAAACAATTCCAATGCTCTGCCTCACTTTCGCCGCTTCTTTCACAACATCATATCCATTAATTTTCGCCTCGCCACTTGTAGGCTTAAGAAGTGTGGCAAGAATGCTTATCGTCGTTGTTTTTCCAGCCCCGTTTGGCCCCAGCAGGGCGAAAATCTCGCCATATTCTATCTCCAGAGAAATTCCATTTACAGCAACAATGCTACCGAATCTTTTCACCAGATTTCTTACCTCAATTGCTGGCATCTTTCAACCTCCTGTAAAACTCTTCGAGCATTTCATTAGCCCTTTTATTTCCCATTCTTTCAAGCATAAAGATTATCTTTGGCAAAAGAGGGTATTTCTCAATAATTTTCTCTTTCCATCCAATTGTTGCCTCATCACCAAATATTTCCTCCATTGCCACAATCTGCGAATGGAGTTTTCTGTAGAATTCCTCCTTCGCCATCATTATTTCTTTCATGAACTTTTTTCCTCTCGGCGAGAGCTTATACACGATCCTTCTTCCCTCTTTTTTTCCCTCTATTATTTTTTTCCTTTCCAGTGATTTAAGCAATGGGTAAATTGTTCCAGGGCTGGGCTTATAGCCGAGAACTTCCTCACACCTCTTCATTATATCGTATCCGCTCATTTTCTCCTTCATAAGCTGCTTCAGTATGAATATTTTGAGTACTGTTTTCATAACGAGTTCGATATATCGAGTTCGATATATATGTTTTGTGGTTATCTTCATCGCTAGAGGCAAATTTTTAGTATCATCAAATTTTACATCAGGTGGCGAAAGCGATGAGCATATAGCGGCTATGTATCAGCTCTCTGGAGGATATATTTATACAAGCGATATAAATAAAATTTCGATCCCAATTCTGCATGCAATATTGTTTAATTACGATGCTTCCATATTCTATAGAATAAAGCATTTTGAATGCAGTATAGAGGCAGAGTCTTCTAATGGAATAGATCGCATTGAAATCTGGGTAAACGGAGAAATGAAAGTCTATCAGAATTTTTCAAATGCAAATCCTGCAAAATTAATATGGATGTGGGAAATAAACGCAAGCAGGAGAATATACGAAGTGACTTTCAGAGTGTATGATTTTGATAACAAGGAGCTCAAAGAGGCAGATTTTCAGGCATTCATAGTTGCTATGTAAATACAGCTAAACTTTTATTTCCTCGAATTGATAACATTCATGCACATCATTGATGGCAGAAAAATAGCGGCAGAAATGGAGGAAAAAATAAAAAAGGAGGTAGATGGAAAAGAAATAAAAATTGCTACGATTGTTATAAAAGGAAATGAGGAATCATGGCTTTTTGCCCGTCTTAAGGATAAAGCATGCAAAAGAGTAGGCATTCAGCATGAAATCATTGGCTTGGATTATGATGAGCAGGAGAAAATTGAGGAGGAAGTGGTTAAGTTAAGTAGGGATGAGAGCATAACAGGCATAAACATTCAGCTTCCCCTGCCTTCTGGCATCGACTATCATTCTCTTGTGGAAAAAATAGATGTGAGGAAGGATATAGAAGGAATGCATCCATATAACATTGGCCGCCTTTTGCTTGGAAAGGAAGAAATTATACCATGCACCCCAAAAGCCATACTCAAAATTCTTCAGCATGAGGGTGTGGAGCTTCAGGGAAAAGAAGTTGTTATAGTCAATCACAGCAACATAATCGGCAAACCTCTCGCCCTGCTAATGCTAAACAGAAATGCCACTGTTACAGTATGTCATGTATATACAAAAAATCTGGCAATGCACACAAAAAAAGCAGAGATACTAATCACCGCAACAGGTGTGAAATGGCTCATAAAAGAAGAACATGTAAGCGAGGGCTGCATAATAATTGATGCAGGAATAAAAAAGGAGGGCGGCAGGATATACGGGGATGTTCATGAAAGCGCCGCAAAAAAAGCGGGGGCGGTGACGCCTGTGCCCGGTGGCGTGGGTCCAGTTACCATAGCAAGTTTGCTTGAGAACGCTGTTGAGGCGTATAAAAAACTTCATAAAGGGCAGTAAATTTTTCTTCATGGATAGAAGAGTCTATTACTCTTTTCATGAAATCCCGTTTGACGGGTACGAATACGGATATATGAAGCCGAGAATGGGTTTTAGCAGTAGAGAGATAAAGGAAATTTTGATATCCATTATCGTTTTATCCTTTGCCTTCGCCATTGCATGGACACATGGTGCGTATGGTCTCTTCCTTTATTTTCTTCCTGTTTCATTTTTAGCTGTTGTAACTGCATTCGCATGTCATGAAATTGCTCACAAATATGCTGGCATAAGATATGGTTACTGGTCAGAATATCGAATGTTTCCTCAAGGTCTTTTGTTTGCCCTCTTGCTCAGCTTTGTTGGTTTTGTTTTTGCTGCCCCTGGAGCTGTAATGATATTTGGTATGCCGAGCAGAGAGGAAAGTGGAAAAATTTCTATGGCGGGGCCGATGGCAAATATACTGGTTGCCATTATTTTCATGCTGCTCGCTTCTACTGGCATACTGTACAATGTCTTCATTTTTGTGTCCCACATCAACGCCTTTCTCGCCTTTTTCAATTTAATTCCATTCGGCCCATTAGATGGAAGAAAAATTTTTGCATGGAATGTGGCAGTGTGGATGGCAATGATTGTTACAAGCGTTGCGTTAATGATAATCTCTTTCATGATTTAACAAAAAAACGAAATAATTTTTAGTTCGATATAACTTTAAAAATCATGAGATGGGCAATGACAATTCTATCTGCTTTCATACTCACTGCTTCCTCATTTGCAATGCCGGGCAAAGCAATAGGAATAAGGTACAGAGATGAAATTTTCTCTCGCGTGGATATAACGAAGGATGTTATATATGGCGAGAACTACGACTTTAGAGGGCAACTCGTAAAACTGAAAATGGATGTTTATGAACCACATGGCGATGATGCAGAAAAAAGAGCACTCATTATATTCATCCATGGCGGCGGTTTTACTGGCGGGGATAAAGCAGATAAGCAATGGGTTTTTCTCTGCACAACCTTTGCCAAGCGCGGCTATGTTACAGCATCAATAAACTATCGTCTTCAAAAGCCAGGAAATGTTACTGCACATGCCATAACACAGGCGATGCATGATGCAAAGGCGGCGGTTCGCTATTTCAGAGCCCATGCATCAGAATGGAGAATAGATGAAGAAAAAATTGCACTCGTAGGCGGCTCAGCAGGAGCCATAACGGCTTTGCACGCAACATATTTAAGAGAGCCAGAATATGAAGGGAATAGTGGTAATGAAGGATATTCTTCCAACGTTTCAGCATGCATCGATTTATGGGGCGGACTTTATGATAATGTTAGCAAGATAGATTCTGGAGAGCCGCCAGTATGCATCATTCATGGCACAGAAGACAAAGGGGTGCCATTCAGCGAAGCATTGAATATATCGGAGAGATGCAGGGAAGTTGGAGTGTATTGCGAATTACATCCTTTAAAAGGCGAGGGGCATGCCCCGTGGCATCTCATAGATGACTTCCTTCCATGGATGGTGAACTTCTTGTATAAAAAAATGATTGGATTGAATGTGAAGGAAACCAACGAAGGAGATAAAATACCTTTCATCGGATTACCACACTTCATATATGTAATTTTACTGATGATTCTTTTAAGAATGGTGAGAGATGTTTATTGAAGGAATATAGTTGATGTAAAAAGAGATGTGTCTAGCAACAATAGAAGCGGAAAGAAATATAAAGGAGAGTGGAACAAAGGCATAAAGAATACTCATGCTATATTCTACCAGCTTCATTGATACTCATATTCATAATAAAAAGTTCTTTCCCCTGCCCTCCATTTTGTAAGAATAGGTGATAAGGGTTACTTGGTGTTGATGAACAAAGATTGATGGATGCGATTATTGAGGCTGAATGGTTTACCTTTTCCAGAACAATTTCTTTCCATTTCTCATCATTCCAACAAGCAGTAAATCTGTTTTGAAGATATAGGCGGCTATTGCTATGCATATTAAGGAGAAGATGAAGGAGTATGTTATTCCTGCAATAACAATGCTGTATGCATCCAAAAGTAGAAATGATGGAGCCAACATGGGATGGGAAAATGGTATGGCGAAAATTATGGCCTTTAAGGAAAATGGCAGAGAGGCAAACCCCTTAAACATTATCAGAAACATTGGAATAATTGCTAATGCAGAAATAGGCAGAGTCAAGGTTTGGGCTGACTTATAATTTTTGGCAAAAGCCCCTATAACAATGCATAGAGATAAGCCAGCAAGCAAGGAAGAAAACAATGACAGTGAAATAAAAATATAATCGAGGAAGTCGAGTTTAAAGCCATATTCTGATAAATCAATTTTTTCACCTGAAAATGAGCTGATGTAATAACCAAAGCCTGCCATATAAATCATTGCAATGATGAAGCCAACAATGGCAGCACCCATTATTTTCCCAGCTATTATATTGCTTCTTTTCACCGGCAGTGTTAACAATGTTTCCAGTGTTTTATTTTCCTTTTCCATCCCCATTGAGGTAATAACCATTCCTCCAGAAGTTAAAATTATGATCATCACTATTATTGGCACCGTCGTTGATTGTGTAGAGAAAAACTGGAGTATTACAGAAGGAGAGACATCTATCTCTTTTTCCTTAAAAACTGTCAGTTCCTCCTCATTAATTGGATTTGACACAAAACTCGCATTTATCTTTCTTTCCTCCAAAATATTATTCGCTATCTCTCCTTCTGCAATCTCAATAATATTTTT
>CAZTDS010000012.1:0-20611 GCA_964612535.1 uncultured Thermoplasmatales archaeon | reverse complement strand
CCATCGATTATGATATAGCTGCCATTCCTTTTTATGACGATGAGGGGCACAATGAATCCGATTTTTCTTATGGATTCGCTTAGCCTTTTTATATGATAATCCGAGGGTTTCCTCTGAATCTCGATAACCTTTAGCTTTTCAACTGGCAATATTAGCAAGGATTGTTTATATTTATGAAGTGGCTCTTCAATCTCTGCCACCTTTTCCTCCATTTTCCTCCCCAAGAAGTTATTATAATTAAAATAAAAATTTTATCCCTGCCATATCAATGCTTAAATTATGTATAGTTTGTGTAAGCATTATGTATAATTAATCTTCTTTCTTGGAGAGAAGATACACTCCTATGCATAGAAGGAGAATCCCTGCTATTTGGAGAGGTGTTATAATTTCATGCAGTATTATGAAGGATAAAAAGGCGGCAAAAAACGGTGAGGATAGTTCGAGAGAGGCTACCTGTGCAGCTTTAAGGCGATGAATGGCTTCATAGTATAAAATTGTGCCTACTCCGACTATTATGCCAACGATTACCTGATAAAGATTTGATATTATGAGGCGAGAAAAGAGGAAAAGATAGGCGGATAAAATTATGGAGGCGAAAAGAAAGCGATAGAAGGCTATGGTTGCTGGAAAAATGCTGCGAAGATATTTTCTTGCAGTTATAGCCGTAGTTGCCCAGGCAATTGTTGCGAGGAGAACAAAAAAATCTCCGATGCTTCCAAAATGAAAAGAGAGAAGATTTGAGAGAGTGCGGGATGAAACAAAAATGCCCGAGAACATCATGAAAATCATGCCGGCATAGTCATAGCGTGTAAGGGATTCCTTTAATATGAAAAAGCCGAAAAGAACTATGAAAAGAGGCTGCATATGTCCAATTATAACAGCATTTATCACGGGCACCATTGTGAGGGCAAGAAAGTAAATTAAATCGGCGAATAATGTGCCAACAAAAGCAATGTAAAGGAGGGGAGGTAAATAGCGAGAAGGAAGAGAAATCTTTTTTATATCTCTTATTGCAATGTAAAGCAGAGAGGTGAGACAGGCAAATATTGCTCTTATTGCGGAAGTATGTAAAAAATCTGCAGATGCATAGGCAAGTTTTGCAAAAATGGGTTCAAGAGCCCACATTAAACTGGCTGTAAGAATGAATATGATGCCAGCATGCTTTTCATGCATTACTGTGAAAAGAATAAACGGGTAAAAAGGTTAGGATGCCCCGTCTCAGCATGATGGGCATAAAGTTTTATTAACTCACCAGCTATTATATTCTGGATGAACTTCAAAGGTAGAGATGTGATAAGTATAAAGGATTTTTCGAAGGATGAGATTCTTCATATTCTCAAAGTCGCTGAAAAAATGGTTCCGATTGCGAGGAGTGATGAAAAAAGCAAAATGCTCGATGGCTATATCATGGCATCCCTTTTCTTCGAGCCCTCCACACGAACCCGCCTTTCCTTCGAGGCAGCAATGAAAAGATTAGGTGGCAACGTTATAGGCTTTGCCCAGCCAGGAACAACGAGCATCCAGAAAGGAGAAACGCTTGCAGATACAATAAGGACAGCAGAGAGTTATTGCGATGTTATTGTCATGCGCCACCCAAAAGAAGGCTCGGCGAGGATGGCGGCGGAGTTTGCGGAGGTGCCCATAATAAATGGCGGCGACGGCGCAGGGCATCATCCGACTCAGTGTTTACTCGATTTGTTTACAATATGGAAGGAGAAAGGGAAGATAGAGGGGAATAAGGTTGCTCTTCTTGGGGATTTAAAATATGGGAGAACTGTTCACTCCCTTGCCTATGCCCTTGCTTTGTTTGGTGTTGACATGGTTTTTATTTCCCCGCCAGAACTCCAGATGCCCAAAGAAGTGGTTGAGGAATGTAAGGAAATGGGAGTGAATATAGAAGTGAAGAGCACGCTGGAGGATATAGGAGATATAGATGTGCTTTATGTTACAAGAATACAGAAGGAAAGATTCCCTGATCCCGAAGAATATAAAAAGGTGGCTGGAAGTTACAGAATAGATTTGCACACGCTAAAAAATGTTAAGGAGGATATGATAATAATGCATCCTTTGCCAAGAGTTGATGAAATATCTCCTGATGTGGATGCAACGAAACACGCCGCTTATTTCCGACAGACTTTTAATGGGGTGCCTGTGAGAATGGCTCTCCTGGCCCTTGTACTGGGGGTGGTTAAATGAAGGAACTCAAAGTTCAGCCAATTAAGGATGGCACAGTAATTGACCACATTCCTCCTGGCAATGCCCTCAAAGTCCTGAAAATTCTTGGCCTTATAGATGAGCTTCCAGAATCTGTAATAAGCATAGCCATAAATGTTGTTGGCAAAAGAGGTAAGAAAGATATTGTAAAAATAGAAAATAGAGAACTGAAGGCGGAGGAAGTGGATAAGATAGCACTTATTGCTCCAAATGCGACAATAAACATAATAAGAAATTACGAAGTGGTGGAAAAAAGGAGGGTGGAGGTGCCGGACGAAGTTATAGGCATCGTAAAATGCGCCAATCCAAATTGTATAACAAATTTAAAAGAGCCAATAAAAACAAGATTTATTGTCAAGAAAAAACAGCCCCTTAAAATGGTGTGCTATTATTGCGAAAGAGAGCCAGAGGATATTTCCTCTCATATAATATGAAAATCGCAGCGGTTTTTCTCGCACCTCTCCTGCTATTCCCTTCCATTCAGCTAAATGTTTCCGAGCCACAAATTATCGCAGGCCCATATTTACAGAATATAAATTCGACCACTGTAACAATAATGTGGATTACAGATGAGGCAACGGAAAATAATATTGTAAGATGGGGAAGTACGGAGCTTGAAAATGCCATAAATGCAACAGAAGGAAAAATTCATGAGGCAAGGATAGAGAGGCTGGAGCCATGCAAACGCTATTACTATGCTGTTGAATCTGATGGGGCAGAAAGCAAAATATACTCTTTTGTAACAACAGGTTGCGGAAACCCTTCATTCATTGTTTATGGAGATACGAGAGGTGTATGGGATTCATGGAGAAACGCCAGTATCGTTGCAAGTGCAATTGAAAAGGAGAATGCAAGCTTTGTTATCCATGCAGGAGATATTGTAAGAAATGGAGGGAGCGAGAAGCAATGGATTACGTTTTTCCAAATTTCATCTTGGATGCATAACAAAAGTATGTTTGCAGTCGTTGGCAACCATGATTTGCCTTACTCCTCCTTCTCCACCTATCTCTCCCTTCCTGGCAACGAGAGATGGTATTCATTTTATGAAGGAGATGTGCAATTTATAGCCCTTGACTCAAACGATGCAGGCAATCTCACCCAGTTTTTATGGCTTATAAACGAGCTTAGCAAGGAGAGTAAATGGAAGATAGTCATTTTCCATCACCCCTGCCTCATATCAGGAGATCATATACCTTCATTGCCTCTAAAATTATGGATGCTCCTTTTCCATCTTAAAGGGGTAGATGCAGTGTTCATGGGTCATCAGCATTACTATCAGCACATGAAAGTTGGCACGGTGCATTACATAATAACAGGCGGAGGAGGAGCACCTCCAGATTCAGCAGGATGGAATCCATGGGATGTATTCAGCAGAGCAGCTTTTCACTATTGCAGGGTTTTTGCAGGGAGCAGGCTAAAAATTGCTGCTGTAAGCGTTGATGGAGAAGTGATGGAAGAATTCATGATTAGCTAGCTTTTTTATCAGCCATCCATATAACACGCTGCGGGAATGGAATTTCTATGCCTTCCTTTTCGAGAGCTACTTTAATTTTCCAGAGCATCTCTGTTTTCACGGAATACCAGTGGGCTGAAGGAGCCCATATTTTTATTGTCAAATTTACGCTACTCTCCCCTAACTCTTCAACAAAAATCTGGGGAGCAGGTTCTTTAAGTATTAGTGGATGCTCCTCAAGCAAATTTTCTATTATTTTTATCGCTTTATCTGCATCATCTTTGTAGGCTATGCCAATTTTGTATTCAAATCTTCTGGCGGCGTGGGCAACAAAATTCTGGATGCTCGAATTGAAAACCTTTTCATTTGGCACTCTAACATATATTCCATCCCATGTTCTTATTGTCGTTGAAAGTATTCTTATGTCTTTAACCACCCCGCTCACATCTCCAATACTGATTCCATCTCCTATTTTTATGGGCTTTTCTATGAGCAGGAATAAACCGCTTATAAAATTCGATACCACCGTCTGACTCGCAAAGCCTATAACTATGCCCAGTATGCCGCCCGCGACGAGCAGGCCGGAGAGTTTTACGCCTATATATGGAAGAGCGATGACTAAACCAATGAAGATTATACCATAGTAAAATATTTTTTCCACTGCAATGAGCGTGGTTCCGGGAATTTTTTCTTTAAATGAGCGTCGCACATTAACCCTGACTATTTTTGCTATTATAAAGGAGACGAAAATTATGACAAAGAATATTATGATGTCGGCTATACTTCTTCCGCCCAAATATTCTATTTTTTGACTCAGAATTTCTCCTATTGTTGCAATAATATTCATTTTAATCCCCACTCCGCAACAAATTTCTTTTCCAGTTTTTTAATTCCCTTCGCCTCATAAATGTCGATGGAAGGCTGCATATTTTTTGGCTTCCTCTCATTGAATGATGTCTCGCCCACGGTCTTTTTAAGAATGTTGAGGCGAGCATGCATGTAGGCATGGTCATTGTAAAACACTTTCATGTCAAGTGCCCTGAAAACTATCTTCGAAATTTCAACCCATTCTCTATAACTATTTTTTGCATCTACTCTCAACACTCCTTCAAACAATCTTTTTATCTCTGGAACTTCACCATAAACATCGCTTTCCCACCATCTGCATATTACGCCGCTTTCAGGCGGACCATACAATGCATATTTTGGTTTTGTGAGAGTAAATATATCGATGCGCTCAACATCCCTTTTATCGACGAGGAAAACACCTATTTCCACAGGAAATGTTACATAGAATGTGCTTTCCACATCTGGTTCTATTATGATTGGCTTTATTAATTTCACCAGAAGATGTTCTGCAGTCCCTTCTTTTGGCAGATTAACGGGCTCCACAGGACATATGACTATATTTCCCTCCTTTGCATATATATGCTTTTCAACCTCCTCCCCATTGCATATTCTCCTGTAAATTCTCTTTTTGCCCTTCCCCTCAACCTCGATTTTTATACCTTCCTCTTCGAGATGCAGGCTCAAATCATATTTTCCAAACACAGTAGTATAGCGGTGCCACTATAAAAAATTTATAAAAAAATCCTGTTTTCTTTTATGATGCAAAAAATGCTTTTGAATGAAAGGGCTGGGGGAGGAAATATAAAAATAGGAGTAATTTCAGACAGTCATGACAATATGGAGGCTATAAAAAAGGCGGTGGAATTTTTCAACAGCAGAGATGTTGATCTTGTTATGCATGCTGGCGACATTGTTTCACCTTTTACGGCGGATGCATTTAAAGAGCTTAATTGTGATATGATTTTAATTTACGGAAACAACGATGGAGACAAGCTATATCTTAAGGAAAGATTCAGAAACATAGGTACATTTTTTCTCGATCCTTATATGGCTGAGATAGCCGGAGTAAAAATCGCAATGACTCATAAGCCGGAAATAGTGGAGGCGCTGGCAACAAAATATGATATTGTGATATACGGACATACGCATGAAAAAGATGTAAGAAATGAAGAAGATGCTCTTATTGTAAATCCAGGGGAGTGCTGCGGATATTTAACGGGCGTGAAAAGTGTTGCAGTCATTTCTCTGGAGAAAAAAGAGGCTAAAATTTTTGAATTATGATAACATTATTCATATGCAGGAATTCTATGAAATTGACGTAAAAGAAGTAATGCACTCACGTGTATGGGATTTGCCGCTCGTAAAAGAAAGTGATAGTATAAAGATTGTTCTTCTTGTTTTAACTTCACGTGGCTATGTATGGGTTGTTGAAAATATGGATGATATGAAGCTTGTTGGTGTGATAACAGAGCATGATGCTCTCCACATATTCGATGAGTTTTCTGAGGATATGAAAGCAGGAGACGTTGCTGAAAAAAATATAATTTTCTGTAGAAAAGATGAGAAGGTGAAAGAAGTGATAGAAAAAATCCGTAAGTATAATGTGCGTCGCCTGCCTGTTGTGGAAGATGGAAGGCTAATAGGGGAGGTTACACTCCGCCTCCTTATAGAAAAGTTCTATTCCCTCATTTGTTGATTCCTTAATTCATATAATACGTCGCATGCTACTTCATATACTTCATCAACACTGTATTTTTTAGGATAGGATGCCATGAACTTATCAACAATTTTTCTCACAGTTGGTCTCTCCATTTCTCCAGCAATTTCTCGAATTTTTTCTTCAAGAAATTCTCTCCGCATCAATTTTGTTAAGTGGCTGTGTATTTCCTCAAGAACGGCAAATATTTCAAGAATTGACAGAATCAGAACAAAGGCGGAGGCTAAGAGAATTCTTTTTTCTTCATTCACCAATGCAAAGTAAAAAATTTCTGCATCAAGAATTAAAACAATGAAAGGAATAATTAAAACAATTTTTTCCAATCTGCTGGCCTTTAGGATTTCCTGAAACAAATTTCTTACAAATCTGTGCCTCATTAAAGGTAAAAGAAAAACCGTTAAATTTCTTTTTCCTTTCCCTCAGCCAGCATTAGAAAATGCTCCACTCCCTCTTTTGGCCCTTTAGCGAATAAAATATCTCCTTCAAGAATCTGCACATTTTTGGATGGGTCATAAATCCATTTATTACCTCTTTTTATAGCAATTATCCACATTCCTGTATGGGATGCAAGTTCTATCTCTCCCAGCTTTTTATTGCACAGCACCGAACCCCTCTTCACCTCTACCCTCACAAGTACTTCCTCTGCCTCCATCACACTCTCTTTTATTATCGGATGAAGCTCAACATCCCGCAACTCAACATCTGCTATATCGCGGGCAGCATCCGCTATTGCTTCCGAGCAGGCGCCGAGCTGTATTATGGCGAGAGCTTCATTCACCTCTAGCTCCCCTGCCTTCACATCCTTTATTGCGAGTTTTTGCAACTCTTCATTCAATGAATCAACATAGTCTTCCAGCTCATATACTTCCTTTGCAATTTCCTTATTGTCGTATATTATGGAAGAATATGCGAGGTCAACCATTAGTTCAGCTTTTTCCTTGAGCTCGAGCAACAATGCCTCCGCCTCTTTTTCACTCATTCGAGCACCTCTATTTCTCCTTTAAGAAGTTTATTAAGCTGTTTCATTCCTTCCTCTGGCCCTATACATATAAGAGTGTCCCCTTTTCTCAACTTAACGCTTCCTTTAGGTCCATAAATCCATCTATCCTTCCTTCTTATTGCAATTATTCTCACACCTGTTTCGGCAGCAATTTTAAGCTCGCTTATTGTCTTTCCATGTGCCGCCGAATTCTCATCAATTGTAATTTTCTTTATGATTTCATCTGATTCTTTTATCAAATGGGGCAGAATTGGATGATCGAGTTTATAGGCAAGGAGCTTCACCATGTCGCCAGCGGCATTTGATATTGTATCAGCCGCCTGAGCTATCTGCAGTATTGCCGCCATTTTTTCCGCATCCTCTGCATTTCTTGCCGCCAACATTGCCATTATCCGTATTTCATAATTGAGTTTATCCATTCTCACCTCGAGATATCTCACCTCTTCGGCCAACTCCTTACTGTTGAAAAGAATGGCTGAGTATGCTAAATCCACGATAAGCTCACTTATATTCTTTATTTCTTTGAGTAATTCTCTTATACTCTTTGGCTCATATTCTATTTCTTCAAATTCTGCTTTCTTCCACCGAGGAACTTTCATTTTGGCAATCATATAATACTTTTTATTTAAATATGTTGCTGATAGACTCTACAAACTTTTAGAGGAGAAATTGTTTCCCCAGAAGGATCTATATCGCTAAATATTTCTTAAAATTCTTCCTCCCTCTATTTTTCCTTCTGAATTTGTTTTTATAATCCATACATCAGATCTTATAAAAAGTTTCCAAGGAAATTCTGTTAATCTCCCAACCACAACATAGCCGCCTGGTATCGCTAAAACCGAGTTGCCGCTATCGAATCCTTTCCTACCATATGTCCTATTCCATACTTCATTTCCATTTTCATCTATTTTTATAAGCCATAAATCAAAATCTTGTACATCCTTTTCTTTTAATCCACATATTATGTAGCCATCTTCAGTAGAGTCAATGCATTTTCCATATTCGTATAAAATGTTTTCACCATATGTCCTGTTCCATATCTCTTCCCCATTCTCATCTATTTTTATAACCAGGAGGTCATAATATTTTTCCTCTTTAATGAATCTAGTTCCAACCATGATGTAACCTTCTTTACATCGTTTAATGCAAAATATTTCATCTGTGAATTGTTTGCCATATGTCCTATTCCAGATAATATTTCCATATTTATCCACTTTAACTACCCATGCATTTCCACCACATGAATAGCTTACTCCTGCAGCAACATAACCATCATCCGTAGAAGTTGCCACTGAATAAAACAAATCGTTCTCCTTTCCGCCATATGTCCTATTCCATACTTCATTTCCATTTTCATCTATTTTTATAAGCCAAGCATCATTATTTCCAGCACCAAATGAATGCGTATATCCTGCAATAATGTATCCACCATCAGTTTTTTGCACACAATGGTCGTTAGCAACTCCATCATTTTCTACTCCTCCAAAAATTTTCATCCATTCTGTATCTCCATCTCCATTGGTCTTTATCACCCCAATGTTCATATCCTCAGTGATTCCTGCTAGTAAATAACCATTTTCTGTAACTTCAACATCCATAATGTAATACAAGTCATAATATACTCTGTTCCAAGTCATTTTTCCTTTCTCATTTATTTTTATTAGCCATCCAAACGAGGATTTATAATTAGAAGTTAAGCCCCCTATTATAAACCCATCATCTAATTTTCTAATGGAATATCCAGCGTCATGCCACAATATCTTACCGAAGGTGCGCGACCATGTATTTTCTGTCATAAAAGAGTTGCTGGCGGTATCTTGCATCCTTTCATTTGGCAGAATGGAAGTATTTTTAACAGAATCATTTGGAGCCGTTCCATTAAACATAAGCGAGGTGAAAAGAACGAAAGCAAGGAGAATGATCTTGGAATGCATAAAGAAAAATCATCATCGATTATTTATCTTTTTATTGCAAATCGAAAGATGCAAAACAAAAATTACTTAAAGAACATTACATATAATCACGAAGATGAAGGCGGCATTATTGCTTTTGACAGCAAACCTATTTTTAATCATAGCAGGGATATTTTTGTTTAGGGAGGTGAGAGTTAATAAGTTAAAATATTCTGATTTGCCTTCTCTAATAGTTTTTGGAATTCTTTTCCTCACTGTATCAGCCCTTTTTCTTGTGGAAATTAAAATTGATCCTCTCATATCTTCCAGATTTGGTTTCGATTTCACAAGAAAAATTTATGAATTTGAGGGAGACATTGTCGCTGCCTTCCAGACCATAAGAAACCCTGTGCTTGACTACTACTTCGTATTCGTTTATATGATTGGCTTTCCTTTCCTGCTATATTTCACCCCTATACTTTATATGGTGTCCAAGGATGTAAAATCCTTCAAATTTGCTGTAGTAAGTTATGCTATAGCCATAGCGATATCTCTTCCTTTCCTTCTCCTTTTTCCTGTTCATGATACCTGGTGGAGTTCCCAGAATTATGAATGGTATCAGGGGCGACCCATATCCTTCCGCCTCGAGGAAATATGGCCAAGTGTGGTAACCATATTCTTCAGCTTCACCACTCTTAATAATTGCTTCCCCAGCCTTCATTCCTGTCTTTCGGCAATAATGGCATATACTGCATGGATTAGAGATTACAGGAGATATAAATACGTGGCGTTGCTTTTTGCAGTTTCGATTCCTATCGCAACACTTTACCTTGGCATACACTGGCTTACAGATGTGGTGGCTGGCGAGGCGATTGCACTTATAACCATTCTTCTTGCCATGAAAATAACTGGTGTAAAATGGAAATAGCATGGTTTACTGATACATGGCTTCCAAACAGGGATGGAGTAGTTACATCTCTTTTGGCATTTAAAAAAGTACTCGAAAGAAAAGGACATATCATATACATATTTGCACCTGGAGAGAAAAATGAGGAGAGAGAAAATCTTTTTTTATACAAAGCCAAAACCTTTAAGCCATATCCTCAATATAAATTTCCTTCCATCCTTTCAATATTTTCTCCAAGAACAAAGAGGATAATCAGAAAAATACAGCCAGATGTGATTCATTCTCATACTCCCGGAATAATGGGCATTCATGCCATCCTTGCCTCTCATGCCATTGATATGCCCCTCTTTTTCACCTTTCACACATTTATAGATGATTCAGTTTATCTGCTTTTCAAAAGCGGAAAGTTGCAGAATATCACAAAAAAATTCATTTATAGATGGCTAAGATGGTATTGTGGCAACTGTAGCTGCATTATAGCACCGAGCAATTATGCTGCAAAACGCCTCACTGGCATATGCAAAAAGGATGTTAAAATCCTGCCAACTGGTATAGAGCTTGAGAGATTTGAAAAAGCAGATGGGAAAAAAATAAGAGAAAGATGGCAGGGTAAAAAGATTATTCTTCACGTGGGTAGAATTGTAAAAGAAAAAAACATTGAAATTCTTATTGAAGCTGCCCCCTATATTCTCAGTAAAATTGATGCTATTTTTGTTATAACTGGCGATGGTCCTTATAAAACCACTTTGCAGAAAATGGTGAAAAAGAAAGGACTTGAGGAACATTTTGTTTTTACAGGCTTTGTAAGTGATGAAGAACTATCTTCTTACTATAAAGCGGCGGATGTTTTTGCCTTCCCTTCCACATATGAGACGCAGGGAATTGTGGCATTTGAGGCGATGGCTGCTGGCGTGCCAGTTGTTGCTGCAAGGGCGAAAGCTTTGCCCGATTTTATAAAGGATGGAGAAAATGGATTTCTTGCTAGCCCTTATGATGCAAAAGAGTTTGCAGAAAAAATTATAATGGCTATCGAAAATAAAGAGATTGCAAGGAAGGCGAGGGACTTCGTTAAGGAGTATAGCATTGAGAAAATGGCGGACAGGCTGGTGAAAATTTATGAAGGTGAGATGTAAAATATGGATTGACTGCAGCACACCAGAGCATGCAGCAATAATAAACAGGGCAGTTAGCATCGATAATGAACGCTACATCACAAGCAAGCCAAACGGCACATTTATAGAGGCGGAGGCAGAGGCGGAGAGCATACTCTCCCTTCTCCATACTATTGACGATTTCCTTTCCTGTGTTTCACTGGCGAAGAAAAGTATAGAGGCAGCGGAAAAGTAAATTTATAAAAGAGATGAAGACGGCGATGTTGTTACTATGCTAACACTCTTTGTGTAAAAGTAAAAGTTGCAACTTCGTTCTGATGGTAAAGGCAATGCACTCTGATTAATTTACTTCCTAAGCTTTCTTATCGCCTCTCTGTAATCCTCACTCCCAAAAATGTAGGAGCCGGCAACCAGCACATCCACTCCTTTTTCCCTAAGTATTTTTGCCACTCTATCATTTACGCCTCCATCTACGGAAAGATAAACCTTTCTGCTACCAATCATCTCTTTCGCTCTCTCCACCTTTTTTATAATGCTTTCGATGAATTTCTGTCCTCCAAAACCCGGCTCAACACTCATTATTAATAGCAAATCAATGTCATCGATTACATTTTCCACGCTGCATAAAGGAGTTGCAGGATTTATTGCCACGCCAACCTTGCATTCCTCCCTTATTTTGCTGATAAGCCTGTATAAGCTATGTGTCGCTTCAGCATGAACCGTAATATAATCTGCTCCCGCCTCCACAAAAGCCCTGTAGTGTTTTTCTGGCTCCTCAATCATTAAATGGACATCAAAAGGCACATCAACAACTTTTCTTATGCTTTTCACAACACACGCTCCAATGGTTATATTTGGCACAAATTTTCCATCCATTACATCAATATGGATCCAGTCAGCCCCTGCTTCCACCACAGCTTTTACTTCCTCTCCGAGTTTTGCAAAATCGGCAGAAAGAATTGATGGAGCAACAATCATGAGGAATAAGCAGGATGGAATATAAAAATGATTTGAAAATTGCCATAAATTAATTTTTAAAAAGCCCAGCAAATTACCATCATGCAAAAAGCAAAGATAATCGTGGATAGCAGAGAAGTATTTTCTGGCATACCAGAATGGCTATCAATGAAAGCAGATGTTGAAATAAAGCAGTTGCCTGTCGGAGATTACATACTGAGCGAGAAAATTGCAGTTGAAAGAAAAAGAGCGGAGGATTTTATAGACTCCCTCATAAAGAAAAGAATTTTTGAACAGGTCAGGAGGCTAAAGGAAGCCTATGAAAAACCCCTCCTGATTATAGAGGATGAAGGTCTTTTTTCCAGAAATGTGAATTCCCGCGCCATATATGGAGCGATTGCCTGCCTCCTCACAGACTATGAAATTCCTGTTGTGAGAACGAGAGATGCATTTGAAACCGCCTCATTGCTCTATGCAATAGCGGCGAGAGAACAATTCAGAAAAAAGAGAGAGCCAGCGTTGCGCGGCGATAAGCCAAGCATGAATCTAAAAGAAAGGCAGCAATTCATAGTGGAGGGGCTGCCAAATGTTTCGGCTGTCCTTGCAAAAAGGCTGCTCAGCCATTTCGGCAGCATAAAAAACATATTTAACGCTTCCCTCGAGGAACTACAAAAAGTGGAGGGAATAGGGAAGAAGAAGGCGGCGGCGATTGTGGAAGTCATAGAGGCAGAGTGGGAGGATTAGCTAAAGACCTGATACCATACGCCATCGATCATCACTGCAAATGTTATCTCTCCCACAAACTGTAACTCGCCACTGGTTTCAAAGAAAGGAACAGATGTTTGCCATTCAAGGACAAAATTATTTGCCTTCAGCATACTCGCTTCAATCAATATGCCAAACATTTCATCTATTGTAAAGTTGAGATGATATGAAGCAAGCCATTCGTTATTTGAATCTATGTATATGTTTCCGGGCACAGATAAATTCCAGCGAAGTTCAAAATGTTCTGTTTTTATCGTTGCATAATAGTCAAAATGCATATTTCCAGCATTTGCCCTCATTTCCAATTTCAAGCCACTGAAGCCATCTATGGTTATGAATCCATGAGCATCAAAGTCCGTGTCCCATCTCATTATTGCTTCTCCAGATAAATTGGTTATTGCAAGATATATCGATGGCTCCTCCAGATTATCTGCAACTATGAAGCGAGTTTTTCTTTCATCCGTGTTTATGCTCAAATAGCCTTCCTGCTTGAAATTGACTGCAATAAAATGAGGCAGGTATTCTATTCTGGCTAACAAATCCATGCCTTTATAATCGATATTTAAGCTGGCATTGAATTCATCGCTTGCCTCATATTCGAAATAATTTTCAGAAAAACTCATTGTAAATGCCATTTGCTGTGGAATATCTTCGATGGTAAGAGTTGCCTCAAAATCTCCTGCATATCCTATTCTGATTGTTTGCTCAACATCCGCAAATCTTTCGATGGATATACCGAACTTATTCAAACCCAGGCTGGGAGAAACTTTTATCATTGTATTTACAGCCGGGAAGTAATCTATCGTAACTCTATGCTCCCCAAAGGCATCGTTTGAATATTGAAGAATCACAGATACATTTTCATTTCCATCTTCAAAAACTGGTTCGGCGTTTATGTAAAATTCTGGATCCCTATCATAAAAGATATATGGTACAACAGTGACCACTTCTCTCATTTCCTTGGGTATTTCTTCACCATTTGCTGAATAATAGCCTATGCGGAATGTATGGAGTCCATTGAATGGAATGCTTCCTGCAAGAGAAATCTCAAATTCTCCATTTTTAGTTTCCTCTCCCAATCGTATAACCTTCATTGCAATTGAAAGAGTAAAAACCATTCCATCATCTGTAGGTTGTAGAAGAGGAAGAGCAAAAACACTCACCTTCACATCTTTTCCATCTACACCTGTTGTGGGGTCATTATCTATATCGATGCCAGAAAAAATGGACTGGATAACCGGTGTTGTCTTCTCTATTCCATTATAAACTGTGAGAACATAAAAGCCTAATTGATTGCCCAAATGCCAATCGCTCCATCCAGCCTCCCGCAACTCCACCGCCTTGCCAACGTCGTTGCCTCTTTCTTGTCCACCGCCGCCGCCCGCCTTCTCAAATCCATTTAAAGTGCCAGCTAAAGGCGCCAGCAGCAGGATGGCGAGCAGAATAACGGCTGCCTTTTTAATCATGATAATATATGTCATGCTGTTTATTAAACTTTTCTTGCAATAATATGAAAATGGAAGGCGGCGATTTATTCCGTAACCATTTATGACTCACATATACATCATGCAAGTATTTTGAGGAGCCATTCCCAGAATGCCATGAAATGGTTCATTTCAAATATTTTGAGCCATAATGTAAAGAAGGGCATTTTTACGGGCAAGGGATCGCTCCATTCACTTTCCCTCCCATATATGTCTTTCGCCTTTACCCTTATTTCATAATTTCCTTTTTTATTCCATGAATGGCTTGCTTTAATTTCCTCGCCAGAATCATATGGTCCAAACCATTCCTGGCTGCTGTCTCCCCAGTCAAAGCAGTAGTATATTTTGTCTCCATCTGGGTCTGTGGAAGAGGTCTGATATTCATATTCATTCTTTATCTTTCCCTGTCTTTCTCCTTGTGGCATAGATGGCTTTTCAGGAGCATTAAAATCAACATCTTTCAATATTGCCATTGGATCGCCAAAAAGTGTAATTTCATAAAAGCAAAATCTCATTACAAGCTCATTTATTCTCCATATATTATCTTCCTTTGAATCCTGATTTGCTTTACCGAGCTCTTTTATATTCTCTCCAAAAATTGCGTCCCAGAATTCTCTCGCATATCTCTGGCTACCATAATCGATTATATCATATGGTTCATCCTGTCCAGCGCCCCATCCATATCGTGTATTCCATATGCCTGCAAATGCTCCATATGGTGTTTTTACTGTAAAATATTCCGCTATGCAATCTTCCTGGTCAAATCCTCCAGCCATACAGCCAGTTGAATAAGCAAAGAATGGTTTCTCATTTTTTATTGCATTTATGTCATCTATAGTGAGGCGCATATTGTAATAATAATTTGAATGGCCATAGTGGCACACAATATGGAAATTGTTATTGAGCTTTGAAATTATATCGCTTTTACTCCAGTATCTCTCCCTATCATACAATTTTGTTATGTTAAATCTGTCAGATGGGATGCCTTTCGTGTAATAACCTCCATCATCACATTCATCTATGAGTTGATCAAGATGGTTTCCTCCCCATTTTGCATCTCCACCCCATCCTAAATCCTCGCCGGCAAGCAAAACCTTTGGCACATAATCATCATAGTTCTCCTCATACCATATCGTTTTTCCAACAAAATTGCTTATTTCCTCCTGGCTATCAACGCTTGCCCTCCCCACATATACTTCTGCCATCAAATCCACGTCTCCGCCGCCGTCGCCATCATCTGGCTCCCCCCACTGGAGGTCGCCGTCGCCATTGTAGCTTCCATCGAGGCAGGCATAATATACATCCGAAGGAATCGTGTATCCTATATGAAATTCTCCCTCCGCCCATAACATGCGAGGCGGAATTGCATTGGCATCGCCAGCAAGCAGCACAAAATCTGTTCCCCAGTTAAGATATGCATACCTTATAAAATTCCTTATCTTTGCCTGTGTATCATTGAAAAGCGGTGAATCGCCCCAGTAATCTGGATTTTCCTCTATTTCCTCAACTGTTACAACTTTGGTGTCGATGCCATACTTCTCCTTGAATGATTGAAAATCTCGGAGGGTATTCTGCCCAAAGGTTTTATCGAGATCTTTAGATGTTATGATAACAAATCTGTAACTTTCCCCTTTGCTTTTTTCCAACATTCTGTAACTTAGAGCAGCATCCGGATTTTCCACCATCTTTATTACTTCTATTTTATCTCTGGCAAAACCTCTGTAAAGTGGATTTGGCTTGGCATCTTTAAGCTCCACCTTTACCTCCATGCTCCTGTAATAATAAATTTCTCCGTTTTCCTCCACATGAAGTGGATATAGATTGATGACCGCAATTCTATACCCTTTTTTCGTATATACGCCAACAACTTCATAATCCTCCTGTTTATATGCCACATCATTCTTCTCATTTATGGATAAATTATCCAAAGTTGATGGATAATCTGCAATGTAGAGGGGGAAATTGCCTACAAATGTTTTCCCGCTACATTTTACCTCCACGCTGGCAACGTCTTTGCCATAGGGAATGAGTATATAAAGGGGCTTCACCGGCAAAACAGGCTTTCCAGCATCTCCTGTTAGCTCGCAACCTTTAATCTCAAGAACATATCTGGAACCATATTGATGAATGGTTGGAGGGCTAAAAGAATATTTGAGAATCATTTCCGTGTCGTTTGCATCTACATAAAAAGCAGGATATAAAACGAGTGCAGCCATTGATATTACCATGAATTTTCTTAAATTCATAATAGGTGAATCAATTGCAAGATAAGTAATTTTTCCCACAATGAAAAGTTTAAATGCTCCATTGAAATAAGAGAGAGATGGATATAGAAAAGATTGCGAGGAAATATGCTTTGCTCAACGCTGCAAGATATGGAGGGAAGGCTAATTTGAAAGCCGTTATAGGCAAAGTAATGGCTGAAGTTAAAGGAGAGGCAAAAGAAATAATACCTATTGTAAAAGAAATTGTTGAGGAAATAAACTCACTCTCGCCAGAAGAACAGAAGGCAGAAATGGAGAGATTGGGTATAAAAGAGGAAGAGGGCAAGAAAAAAGAAAAAAGAGTGCTTCCTCCATTGCCCCATGCTAAAAAAGGAGAAGTTGTAACTCGTTTTCCCCCGGAGCCCAATGGATATCTTCACATAGGGCATGCTAAAGCGGCGTTTGTGGATTATGAATATGCGCGCATGTACGATGGCATTTTTATCCTCCGTTTCGATGATACCAATCCAGCAAATGAAAGAAAGGAATTTTATGATGCGCAAAAAGAGGATTTAAAATGGCTCGGTATAGAGTGGGATAAAGAATATCGCACCTCCGATAATCTTCCAAAACATTATGAGCTGGCAAAAAAACTTTTGGAGGAGGGAAATGCCTACATATGCACCTGCAGTGAGGAAGAGATAAGGAGAAATAGGAGGGAAATGAGAGAATGCATCCATAGAAATGAAAGCGAGCTGGAATGGAATGATTTTATTAAAATGAAGGAAGGGGAGGCGGTAATGCGTCTTAAAGGAGATATGAAATCTAAAAATACGGCAATGAGAGATCCGGTACTCTTTCGCATAATTGAACATCCCCATCCCATACATGGAAAACGATTTCGCGTATGGCCAACCTATGATTTTTATGGAGCAGTAGAAGATTCTCTCTCCGGTGTTACACATCCTTTCAGAAGCAAGGAATATGAGTTGAGAGATGAGGTATATTTTTACCTGCTTGATTTACTCGGTCTGAGGAAGCCGCATCTCATGGAATTTTCCCGTCTTGAGATAAAGGGAATGCCAGTTTCAAAAAGAAAAATAAAGCCCCTTATTGATGAAGGCAAGGTAATGGGATGGGACGACCCCCGCCTCCCGACGCTCTGCGGGCTGAGGAGGCGGGGCATTGTGCCGGAAGCCATAAAAGAATTTGTTCTCTCGCAGGGCATATCGAAGGCGGAGGCGGTTGTAGCCTTTGAAAATCTCGAGGCAATTAATAGGAAAATTCTTGATGGGAGGGCAAAAAGATATTTCTTTGTTCCGCAGCCAGTCAGGGTTATAGTTAGAGGGCTTGAAGAGAAAGAAGTGGAATTGAAATATCATCCATCTGTGGATATGGGTAAAAGAAAAGTGAAAGTGGGCAACGTAATTTATATTCCAAAAGGTGATGCAGAAAAACTGCAAGTAGGCGAGATATTTAGGCTTAAGGATTTGTGTAATGTAAGGGTAGAAAAAATAGGGAATGAAATTGTGGGCGAGTTTGCTGGAGATGAGCTAATTGATGGAATTGATAAGGTGCAGTGGGTGGGGAAGGAGTATGTGGAAATGGAGGTTTTGATACCTTACCTGCCATTCAAAAATGGAGAGTTTGATGAAAAAAGCCTGGAAATTGTGAGGGGATATGCAGAGAAAAATGTTGAGGAAATAAAGCATGGCGAGATAGTGCAGTTTGAGCGATTTGGCTTTGTGAGGATAGAGAGGAATGAAGGGATAAAAGGCATAATGGCTCATCGCTAACATTTTCTTAGCTTTATCTCGAACGTTGTCCCGTTTCTGTAGTCCTTCAGTATAATTTCTCCTCCATATCCCTCCACTATTTTTTTCACAAGATGGAGTCCAAAACCACTTCCTTTGCTTCCCTTCCCTTTTACTCCCCATTCAAATATCTTATTTGCAATATCTTCTGGTATTCCTTTTCCATCATCCTTTATAGTTATAACAACCTCACCATCATCCTCGCATGCCTTTATTTCTATATTTTTGCATTCGGAGTGGAGAATGGCATTTTCTATAATATTTGAAAAAACATTTTCCAGCAGTTCATCCGCCAGCACACATTCAACCTTTACATCAACCTTTACATTTATTCCCTTCTCTTCCAGTAAATATGAGTATCTCTCTATGCTTTGCCTAAATGTTTCCTTTAGATTTATCTCCTTTATTTTTTTCTCCCCGACTTTATTAATTATCGATAATTTTTGGAGAAGTTGCTGAGAGTGGAGCAAATGCTCATATGCTTTTTCCACCAGTTTTTTCTGCTCCTCCTCCATCTTTCCATCTTTCAAAAGCTCAAGGCATCCGAGAGTAATCTGATTCCTGTTGCTTATATCATGACGTAAAAGAGAATTATACATATCGAGCTGTCTCCTTGCCTCCTTTATCTGGGTAACATCTCTTATTATTCCCTGGTAAAATACTCTCCCATTTTTCTTTATCATACTGGAGGAAATAAGGCAATCCATAATTTTGCCATCTTTTCTTCTCAGCTTTACTTCATAATCCTTCACGAAACCCTTTCGAGCAATTTCTCTCTTAAATCTATCTCTATCTTCTTTATCCGCATAGAGATTTTCGACATTCATTTCAAGTAGCTCCTCTCTGGTATATCCAAAGAGTTTTTCAGCTGCTTTATTTATATCTATAAGCCTTCCATCCTCTGTAGATATATATATTACATCTGTGGATTCCTCAAAAACTCCTCTGTACTTTTCCTCTGATTCCTTAAGAGCCATCCTCGATAGTTTAAGCTCTTCCACCATTTTGTTAAAATCTTTCGCTAATTCAGCAAATTCATCCTTCCCTTTTACCTCAACAATATAATCAAGGTTTCCTTCTGCAATTTCCCTCGTTGCTTTCTGCAATTTTTGTACTGGCTCCGTAAGTGTTGTTGAAAAAAGATAGGCAACAAATACTACTCCAATGAAGATTGCAAATATGATTACCATTGTATCTCTTACAGCCTTATTTATGCCGGCTGTAACTGCCTTTTCCGGTAATAAAAAGAGAAGAGAGCCATTTATCTCATTTATTGGATAATAACAGGCATAATATTTTTCTTTATTGAGCCCGATTACTTCCAGCCCGATTGAACCATTTTTTACTTCTTCGCCTATCTTTGCTAGTCCACTCATGTTGAATATATTTTCCTCTTCAAAACTTTCATTCCATTTTTTACCAGCAGCAGTATATTGGGGATGAACAAAAATTTTACCATCTCTTCCAACAAGTAAAGGATATCCCTGATTGGCGAATTTTATATCGAGGATATCGTTTTTTAAGGTTTCAAGAAGTATGTCTGCTCCCAATACACCAACAAATTCTCCATTTATATATATGGGTGTTGAAATAGTTGTGACCAGTTCCCCTGTATTCACATCTATGTAAAGAGGGCTCCACACAGTCTCATTTTTTACCTTTGCAAGTTGATACCATATCCTCTCTCTATGATCAAAATGTTTGATTTCTCTCCTCATTTTTTCAACAACTCTTGGATCACTCAAAAAACATACGCCGTTTTCAAGTCCGAGAAAAATGAGGTTAACCTCCTTTTCTGTATATAATTTGGTTTCAAATTCTGGCTGAATAAACTCAAAATTTTTCATGTCATCTTTGAATTTTTCATATCCTGTTCCATTTGGAGAAATCCATATATAACTTTCATTGTAATATGTTCCTTTACCCCACATAGTTTTTATATGTTCTGCCATCCCATCTATTGAAACTCTTAAATGATGTAGTTTATCCTCATAATAGTTTGCTTTTGCCTCAACAAGATTCATCAACCCTTCCTCTGCCTTACTTTTTATTTCTGTATAACTTCCTCCCACCAGAATAAAACTTATTGTGGTAAGAGGTATAAGAGAGATGGCTAATAAGATTATGAGGAGTTTAGTCCTGAAATTCATTATAATGTTATAATGCTAACGCCTTATTAAATTTATTTAAATTTTTCAAAAATTGCTCGCAATTTGTTAATCAAATTGATGAAATATTTTTTA